>NZ_JCAXEA010000021.1:0-83299 GCF_059759125.1 Arthrobacter sp. GQ119
CCTAGCCAGCTATTGGCCTAGCCAGATCATGACCGCGCAGAGGACGACGACTGGCGATCCATGCCGTCCGCTCCAGCAGGTCCGGCCGTTCCGGCGTCCAGGGCAGCAGTCAGTTCCGCCGCGGCAGCCGCCGGGTCCGGCGCCTCGGTGATGGCCCGGACCACCACGATGCGCTCTGCGCCCGCCGCGACCACCTGTTCCACATTGCTGAGATCGATCCCGCCAATGGCGAACCACGGAAGACGCCGGCCGCTTTCCCCGTCGGCGCTGCCCACAGCCCCGGCTGCATACCGGACGAGATCAAGTCCGACGGCGGCCCTCCCGGGTTTGGTGGGGGTGGCCCACACCGGGCCGACACAGAAGTAGTTAAGGCCTTGCGGTGCCTGTGCGGCCGCGATGGCGGCATCAATCTGTTCGGGGGAATGGGTGGAGAGCCCGATCGCCGCAGAGTCGTCCAGCAGCTTCCGTGCGGAGGGCAGCGGCAGGTCCTTCTGGCCGATGTGAAAGACCGGAGCCTCCGCCAGCGAAGCGATGTCCGCCCGGTCATTGACGGCCCAGAGCCGGCCATGCCGGGAAGCGGCCTGGCGCAGTACTGACAGGAGTTCGAGTTCCTCGGCCGCCTCGATGGTTTTGTCCCTCAGCTGGATGATGTCCACTCCACCGGCGAAGGCCGCATCGACGAAATCGGCGAAGTCGCCCCGCTCCTTACGGGCATCGGTGCAAAGGTACAGGCGGGCTTCATGGATGTCAGGCACGGTCATGACAACCAGCCTAGTTCCTCTAAACTGGGCTGGTACCGCGGGAGCCCGCTGCAGCTGTCACAAAAGGCGCAGGGCTGAGAGGGCGTAAGAGCCGACCGCTTGACCTGATCCGGTTAGTACCGGCGTAGGGAAGGATTTCCATGAACCTTGGAACCGGCGGGAACAATTCTGCCGTATCGCTGGTCCACGCTGATGTGGCCGTGATTGGCGGCGGCGTGATCGGCCACGGGATCGCATGGGAGGCGAGACGCTCCGGACGGTCCGTGGTCCTCATCGACAAGGAGCCCGGGACAGGCGCGAGCTGGGCTGCCGCGGGGATGCTGGCCCCTGTCAGCGAGCTGCATTATCAGGAGGAGGACCTCCTGGAGCTCATGCTCGAATCCTCGGCCCGGTGGCCCGGCTTCGCGGCGGCGCTCACCGGTGGCGGTGCCGGCCGCGACACGGGGTATCTGGCGACGCCGACCATCGCCGTGGGCGCGGACCCTGCCGACCGCCGCGCACTGATGGACCTGCGTGAAGTCCAGCTGGCCGCCGGCCTGGCAGTCGACCCGCTGACCATCCGTGAGGCGCGGCTGCGGGAGCCGCTGCTGAGCCCCGGCATTTCCTGCGCGCTGGACATCCCGGCGGACCATCAGGTCGATCCGCGGAAACTGGTGGCGAGTATTGCAGCTGCCCTCGCCTGCCATGAACCCGGCTCGCGGACTGCCGTGGCCGGCGCCGAGAACGGCTACGCGGTCCGTGACAACGCCACCGGGCTGCTCTGGGATAGGGGCCAGCACGACGGACACGACGACAGGGGCCAGGACGACGGACACGACAGGGGCCACGGCAACGGACACGACGGCGGACGGGTCACGGGTGTCCGGCTTGCAGGCGGCGGCGCCGTGCTGGCCGCTGAAACGGTGGTGGCAAACGGTCTCGGTGCAGCCTCGTTGGACGGGCTGCCGGAGGGACTGAAGCTGCCCCTGCGACCGGTGTACGGCGATATTCTCAGGCTCAAGGTTCCGGACCGGCTCCGTCCGCTGCTGACCGCTACCGTCCGGGGCATGGTCCGTGGCATCCCCGTCTACCTTGTTCCGCGGCAGGACGGCACTGTGGTTATTGGCGCCACCCAGCGGGAGGACGGACAGGCCGCGCCCAGCGCCGGCGGGGTTTACCAGCTGCTCAGGGATGCCCAGGTGCTGGTGCCCGCGGTGGCCGAACTGGAGCTCATCGAAGCGACGGCCCGGGCGCGGCCCGGCACGCCGGACAACGCGCCCCTGCTGGGCCGCGTTGCCGCCGGATCCAAACCCGCCGCCGGATCCAAACCCGCGGCCGGGTCCAAACCTGCCGCCCGCTCCAAACCCGAGGCCGGCTGCGAAGCTTCCGGCGGCGAGCAGGGGCCCGACGCAACAGTGCCCGGACTGATCATCGCCACCGGGTTCTTCCGGCACGGCGTCCTGCTGACGCCCGCCGCCGCCGTCATCTGCCGCGAGCTGATGGACGGCGTGGAGGACAGCCGCTGGGAGGCCTTCCGTCCCGGTCGGTTCTCCGCCGAACGGACCGCCGGAGCCGGCAGTGCCCCGCCGGGCACCGCCGGTTCGAACACAGTCACATTTGACCAGGAGAAGGAACCCGCATGAACATCACACTGAACGGCAACGCCCACGCCGTGGGGGCAGACGCCTCGGTCACCACGCTTGTCAGCGAGGTCACCGGGCGGGACCTGGCCGCCAATGGGCACGCCACCGACGGCCAGCGGCTCGGGGTGGCAGTGGCACGCAACGCGGAGGTAGTACCCCGCAGCCTGTGGCACAGCACGGCACTCGCCGAGGGTGACGAGATCGAGCTTGTGACGGCAGTTCAGGGAGGATAAGGACCATGACTGAAACAACGGCAACACCGCCTGGAACGGCTGCGGACGCAGCTGACCGCCTCATCATTGACGGCGTCGAACTGACCTCGCGGCTCATCATGGGCACGGGCGGCGCCCCGAGCCTGGACGGGCTGGGGGCGGCGCTCCTGGCGTCCGGCACCGAACTGACCACGGTGGCCATGCGGCGCTATTCGCCGGCCGAGACAGGGTCCCTGTTCCAGCTGCTCCTGGACCACAACATCCGCGTGCTCCCGAACACCGCGGGCTGTTTTACGGCCCGCGACGCCGTCATGACGGCGGAGCTCGCCCGCGAGGCTTTGGAGACTGACTGGGTCAAGCTGGAAGTCATCGCCGATGAACATACCCTCCTGCCGGACGCGGTGGAACTCGTGGACGCCACCGAACAGCTGGTCAACCGCGGGTTCAAGGTCTTCGCCTACACCAATGACGATCCCGTCCTGGCGTTGCGTCTTGAAAACCTGGGCGCTGCGGCAGTCATGCCCCTGGGCTCGCCGATCGGGACCGGCCTGGGAATCCTCAATCCCCACAACATCGAACTGATCGTCTCCCGTGCCTCCGTCCCGGTAGTCCTGGACGCCGGCATAGGCACCGCATCGGATGCGGCCCTGGCCATGGAGCTGGGCTGCGATGCCGTGCTCCTCGCCACCGCCGTGACCCGGGCACAGAACCCGGTACTCATGGGCGAAGCCTTCAAACACGCCGTTATCGCCGGTAGGCTGGCGAAAGCGGCCGGGCGGATCCCGCGCCGCGAGCATGCACTGGCGTCATCGGCCATGGAAGGCCGGGCCGAGTTCCTCTAGCCCGGACACCCGCGGGGCGCGGACGCCACGGCAGGCTCACTCAACCAACCCGCGCCAAGGAGGCAGCCGTGGCCGCCAGGGACGACATCCTCACCCGCCCCCAGATCGACGCGGCACTCGCGGACCTGCCGGACTGGCGTTACCGCCTCGGCGGCCTGGTGACGGTCTTCAAGACGCCGACGGCGGCCGGCGCGCTCGACCTGATTGCCGCCGTCGGGCGCCTTGCCGAGGAAAGTGACCACCACCCCGACCTGGATTGGCGCTACAACCGGGTGTTCATCCGGTTCAGCTCCCACGACGTCGGAGGCGAGGTAACGGCACGTGACACCGGCGCTGCGGCGTCGGTCAGTCAAGCTGCCGCGGCGGCAGGCGCGGAGGCCCAGCCCGGCCTGTACCGGACGGTGGACATCGGCATCGAGACGGCGGACGCAGAAGAGATTTCCGAGGTCTGGCGTGTCGCGTTGGGCTACCGCAAGGGCCGGTTCGGGCACCTCGTGGACCCGTACGGCCGTGGCCCCGGAGTGTCGTTCCGGCAGGGGCCGGCGCCGGACGGCAACCGCCTCTGCGTGGACATCCACCGGTCCAAGGCCGAATCCGGCCCTGTCCTGGAGAAGGTGGCGGCGACCGGCGCCTCAACGAACAGTGACCACGCACCCCATCGGGTGGTGGTCACTGATGCTCAAGGAAACCGGTTGTGCCTCTGCACCGAGGAAGGCCACGGACCGGACCTCGGGGAGTGACCACCCGGGCCCAAGCCGCTACTTCTTAAGCGCTGCCGTGAGCCGTTGCGTGTCCCGTTTTGCACGCACCCTGCCCAGGTAGCCGGCCACCGCCACGGCCGCGGCTGCGCCGGCCACCATCGGAAGAATCCACGGAATCCAGGTCAGGCCAGGCTGGTAGCCAAGGCCGGCGGCCATGCAAATGATCCACGCCAGCATCCCCACTGCCGTGGCCACGCCGGCCGGCAGGAACATGCCGTACTTGGCGTGGCGCCGGTCATTGGCCCAGACGATGAAGCCCGCAGTCACGGTGACCAGTGCGACGATAACGAGGGACAGCACTTCCTGTCCTAGAGTGCGCCGAAGCCGACCCGGCGGACTTCTTCCGCGCCGATCTCGACGTAACCCAGCACGTTGGCCGGCACAATGATCTGGCGGCCCTTCTCGTCGCTCAGGCGCAGCTCGGTGCCCTTGGCGAGGGATTCTGCTACGACCTTGGCCACAGCGTCAGCATCCTGGGCCGATTCCAGCACAATTTCACGGCCGATGTTCTGAATGCCGATCTTTACTTCCACAGCAAGGCCTCCCAGCCAATCAAGGTTGATGCAATTCCAGTTGATGCAATTCCAAAGGGTAGTTCTCCCTTTGTAGTCTAGGTCTCCTTGGGGAAGCGAGAGATTCCGCGCCAAGCTAAACGGTAGATCAGGTCGCTGGCCACATCGATGTCCAGGTTCCCGTCGGTTTCGAGCCAGTAGCGCGCGCTTACCTGGGCCATTCCGGCAAGTGCCCTGCCCAGCAGCTGCGCTTCCAGGTGCGGGAGCTTGGTGTCTTCGGCTATGACGTGCGCGATGGCGTCGGCAAAGGTCTTGTTGAAGGTCTCCAGACGCGAGCTGACATCCGGATCGTTGATCAGGTCCGATTCGAAGACAAGCCGGTGCGCCTGGTCGTCGCTGTCGATGAAGCGGTAATAGGCCCGCATGACGGCCTGGACCCGTTCCTTGTTATCGGTGGTGGAGTTCAGCGCTCCCATCATGAGGTCGGTGAGGACACCCAGGTGGCTGTCCAGGAGTGCCAGGTACAGCTCGCGTTTGGAGGGAAAGTGCTGGTAGAGCACCGGTTTGCTCACATGGGCCGTTTCCGCGATCTCATCCATGGCGGCACCGTGGTAGCCGTTGGCAACGAAGACCTCCTGGGCGGCAGTCAGCAGCTGGGCACGGCGTTCATCGCGGGGCAGCCTGGCTGACCGCTGCCCGGTGGCGCGGGTTGCGCCTGCAGGGGACTGCGTACCCTGGGGTCGGTCAACCGGTGCATCGTGAATCACTGTGGGCCTTCTTTCCGTTTCAGTTAACTTCACTTTACCCGGAGGTAATATGACCCAGCGGTATCTTCAGGCATACATTGAAGTATGGCTTTTCCGTCCACCGCAAATGCAACCCGCACCCCACCGGCTCCCCTCGTCGAACCGGCGCCCGGCCTTTCGCCAGATGAGGTGGAGCGGTACTCCCGGCATCTCATCATTCCGGAGATCGGCACACTCGGCCAACGCCGCCTGAAGAACGCCCGCGTCCTGGTGATCGGGGCCGGGGGGCTCGGCTCGCCGGCCCTGCTCTACCTTGCCGCTGCGGGCGTGGGGACCATCGGGATCATCGACGACGACGATGTTGACCTGAGCAACCTGCAGCGCCAGATCATCCACGGCGTCGCAGACGTAGGGCGGCCCAAAATCGAGTCGGCGCGCGATGCCATCGCGGCCCTGAACCCGCTGGTGGACGTTCGCCTGTACGACGTCAGGCTGGACTCCTCCAATGCCCTGGAGCTGTTCTCCGGCTACGACCTCATCCTTGACGGGGCAGACAACTTCGCCACCCGCTACCTGGTCAACGATGCCGCGGCCATCCTCGGGAAGCCCTACGTCTGGGGTTCGATCTTCCGTTTCGACGGCCAGGTCAGCGTGTTCTGGGAAAAGCACGGCCCCACTTACCGGGACCTGTATCCGGAGGCTCCGCCGGCGGGTTCGGTGCCCTCCTGCGGCGAGGGCGGCGTGTTCGGGATGCTGTGCGCGGCGGTCGGATCCCTGATGGTGACGGAGGCAGTCAAGCTGATCACCGGCGTCGGGCGTTCCCTGCTAGGCCGGGTGGCGCTCTATGACGCTCTGGGCGGCAGCTGGCGCGAAATCAGGGTGGCGAAGGATCCGGCAGCCCCTCCGATCACCGAACTGACGGACTACGAGGCATTCTGCGGAATCACCCCGCCGGAAGCCACAGACACGGAACACACCGTTACGGCCACGCAGCTGGCCACGATGCTGGCCTCCCGCGAGGCAGGACTAAAGGACTTCGAGCTCGTAGACGTCCGCGAGGCGGGGGAGTTCGACATCGTCAGGATCAACGGCTCCGTCCTCATCCCGCAGGGCAGGATCCTGTCCGGCGAGGCGTGGGGCGAGCTGCCGCAGGACAGGGACATTGTCTTCCACTGCAAGTCGGGGGCCCGGTCCTCCGCGGTGCTGTCCGCGGCCAGGAAGGCCGGCTACCGGCGCGTGAGCCATCTCGACGGCGGCATCCTCGCCTGGGTCAGGGACGTGGAGCCCCAGAAGCCCGTTTACTGACGGAGCCCCTTACTGACGGGAGCGGCAGGCAGGGGAGAACGCTCACGGCCGCTGCACGCCGCTTGCCAGCGGCGGCAGCGACAGCACCTGTGTCCGGCCCTGCCACGGATCGGTGTATTCCAGCTCCATGCCTGTGGAGCCGGAGGGGGCGAGATAACTGATCCAGTGGTGTTCCGTTGCGCCCGGGGCGATCGTCCCGGAGTTGCGGCCGGCGTCCTGGGGAGTGACAGTAGTGGCGGACGGGGCCAGTTTCAGCCGGAGCTGGCCGGGGCTGAACAACACCGGCTCCGGACTCGAGTTACCCAGTTCCACCTCAACCAGGACCACGTCGCCCCACGTCAGGTTCACCGGCTGTGGCCACGCCGGGTCCGCCGGGGCTCCGCCGCCGTGGCCGTGGGGGTCCGCGGGGACGTCTGCCACGCTCGCGGCGCGCTGGAACCCCGCTGCCAGCGCAGCACTCCCGGCCCGAGGGCCGGGTCCGCTGAGCCGGGCAGCGGCGGCTTCCACGGAGCGGAACGCTCGGTGGCCCTGCGCATCCAGCCGGGCGAGGCGGCCCGCCCGGGTGACGGACAGGGAACCAAAGGCTGTGTCCATGCGCGTAGCTGCAAAGGGGGCGCTGCGGGACACCGCGCCGTAGGTCCCGCCGGCCATCAGCAGGACGGCGCCGCCTCCGACGATCAGTCCGAACTGGCGGCGGCTCAGGACCGGGATGGAAATCGTGCGGGAATCAGGATTCACTGCTCGCACCCCCAATAGGTTTCACAAGTGACATCCATGCTCCGCATGGAGCCTGTGGAAACCTTGCAGGATCCTTGGAGACCGGCGGCAGAGCAGGGGCAGCGCAGCGGCGGCGTACCGGCAGCGCGAGAGGGCGTCCCGGGAGGGCGTCCCGGGAGGGGCGGATTATGGAGGGCCCGGACTCTGCAGGTGAGGGGCCCGCTTAGGCGGAGTTCCTCTGGGCGTCTGCTTCGGGAAGCCCGGCAGCGGCAAGCTGGATGTGGTCAACGGGGCACTCGGCCTTGGATGCGGCGGCGGGCTGTTCCACGGTGATGCCGTACAGGGTTTCCAAGGCGGCCACATAGTCGTCCTGCTGGCCGTTGGCGGCCAGCTCCCTGGCCCGGACAGTGGGCACGTGGAGCAGCTGCTTCACCATGCGGCGCAAGGCGAACTCGACTTCTTCGGCCGCGGCGGTGCAGCCGTGACGGGCCCGCACCTTCTCCATCTCCGCGTCGAGCACATTCATGGTGTGGCGGCGGAGTGCCACGATGGCCGAGTCCACGGACCGTGCCTCGCGCTCCTGTTCGAAAGCCGCCGCTGCGCTGGAGACGATGCTACTGGCCTGGGCCAGGGATTCCGCCTGCTCCTCGGGAGCGGCGAGGCGGACGGATTCCAGCGTGAGGAGTTCAACGCCGTCGAGCTCTCCGACCGCAGGATCGAAATCATGCGTGAGTGCCAGGTCGATGGCGATCAGGGGACGGGCGGATCCGGCACGCACCTCGGCCAGTTCCGCTGCCTCAACCCTGGTGTCCGATCCGCTGCAGCCGATCATGACGTCGGCGGCGGCAACGGCGGGGTGGAGCGTGTCGCCGTCGAGCGCCGTTCCGCCGCGCGTTGCCACGAACGTCGCCGCGCGGCCGGAGGATGAAAAGACGGAGATGTCGCGGCAGCCGCGCTCCCGCAGGAGGGCCATGGTGGCGCCTGCGTAGGCGCCGGTGCCGAAGACCACAACTTTCTTAGCGGTCCAGTCGGGATCTTCGGAGAGATCTGTGGCGAGGTCAAGGGCCACGGAGACGATGGACAGGCCGCGGGATCCGAGGGCGGTCTGCGCGCCGACGTCCTTGGCCGTCTTGGACGCGGCCTGGAACAGCCGGATCAGGCCGGAGCTGGCCGTGCCTTCGTGCTGCGCCGTTATCAGGGCCCGCCGCACCTGGCCGGCGATTTCGCGTTCGCCGACGACAGCGGAGTCCAGCCCTGAGCTGACGGCGAACAGGTGGTGGCTGACCTCGGGGCCGGTCCGCGTATTAAAGGACCGGGATACGAGCTGTTCGCTGAGGCCGCTCATCTCGCTGATCTGCCCGACCAGCGCGGCGCGGGCGGCTTCGACGTCGTCCGCGTGCGCCGCCTCGCCGTAAATTTCGTAGCGGTTGCAGGTGGCAAGGACAACGGCACCCGTCACTGCCGGCGATCCGGCGAGGGCGGATGTAGCGATGCCTGAGGAACCGTTGCTAAGTTGAGCGACGGTTTCGAGGTCGATGTCGGCGTGTGTTGCCACCAATGAAAAAAGAACCACAGCAGGACAATCATAGCTTTTTCGCAACGACGTAGAACAACCCTTGGCCGGGATGCCGTATCCGGGCGCCTGTGATTCCTGCCACGCCGCGCCGCCGGGGCAGCGGGATGACAGGCTGTCGTTATCTTTTGGAGGCGATTTTCGGCACAATCAAAGGATGACTTCTAGCGCTGCAACATCAGATGGCACGGTTCTTGATGCAGGCCATCCGCTCATGGACGGGCGCACTGCCGACTCGCCGCTTATCACTGCATACCGGGGCGGCAAGCCCAGCCGCAGGCCCGTGTGGTTTATGCGCCAAGCCGGCCGGTCCCTGCCCGAATACCTGAAGGTGCGCGAGGGCGTAGCCATGCTGGACTCGTGCCTGCGTCCGGAACTCGCCTCGGAGATCACCCTCCAGCCCGTGCGCCGCCACGACGTTGACGCGGCCATATTTTTCTCGGACATCGTCATTCCGCTCAAACTGGCCGGTGTCGGCGTGGATATCGTTCCGGGCGTGGGCCCCGTTCTCGGCAAGCCGGTGCGCACCGCAGCCGACGTTGCTGCCCTGCCCACGCTCACCTGGGAGGCGCTGGAGCCGATCCGCGAAGCCGTCCGCCTGACGGTGGCCCAGCTGGGCAAGACGCCGCTCATTGGTTTCGCCGGAGCGCCCTTCACGCTTGCCGCGTACATGGTCGAGGGCAAACCGTCCCGCGACCACCTCGGCCCGCGCACCATGATGCATGCGGATCCGGAAACATGGACGGCCCTGGCCAACTGGGCCGCCGACGCCTCGGGGCTGTTCCTGCGGGCCCAGCTGGAAGCGGGAGCCTCGGCAGGGCAGCTCTTCGATTCCTGGGCCGGGTCCCTCGGCCTGGCCGACTACACCCGCTTCGTGGCGCCGGCCTCGGCGCGGGCGCTGGACCACGTCCGGCATCTGGGCGCACCGCTGGTCCACTTCGGCACCGGAACGTCCGAGCTCCTGGTCGCGATGCGCGATGTCGGCGTCGACGTCGTCGGCGTGGACTACCGGCTGCCGCTGGAGGAGGCGAACCGCCGGCTGGGCGGCACGGTGCCCCTGCAGGGCAACATCGACCCGGCCCTCCTGTCCGCACCGTGGGAGGTGCTGGAAGCCCATGTCCGGGAGGTCATCGCGTCCGGCGCCTCGGCACCTGGCCACGTCCTGAACCTCGGCCACGGCGTCCCGCCGGAAACGGACCCGGACGTGCTGACGCGCGTCGTAACGTTGATCCACTCCATTTCCCCGGAGTAAGGCATGGAGGCGGGAAGCCCACCGGCGCCGGGACAGACCGCCCTGGTGGTGGGTGGCGGCATCTCGGGTCTGCTTGCAGCACGGGAACTTGCACAGGCCGGAGCGGCCGTCACACTGCTGGAAGCCACGGACTCGTGGGGCGGCTGCGTCGGCCGGCATGAGGTTGCCGGGCTCGCCCTGGACAGCGGCGCCGAATCGTTCGCCACGCGGTCGAGCGCAGTGGCCGATCTCGCCCGCGAGCTGGGCCTCGGCGATGCCATCGTGGCACCCCACCCCGGCGGTGCCTGGGTGCAGCTGCCGGAAGGGCCGCGCGAACTTCCCAAGACCGGCGTCCTCGGGATACCGGCAAACCCCTGGGACCCGGAGGTGCGCCGCTCTCTGGGGATCGCCGGATCACTACGTGCGTCGCTTGACAGGATCCTGCCCGCCTCAGTGGGGACCACCGCCGACGTCACGAGTGTTTCCGCCCTGGTCATGGCCAGGATGGGGCGGCGCGTGCTCACGCGGTTGGTCGAGCCGGTCGTTGGCGGTGTGCACTCGGCCGACCCCGCTCTCCTGGACGTGGACATGGTGGCGCCTGGCCTCCGCGCCGGAATTGCCCGGCACGGTTCGTTGGCGGCCGCTGTTGCTTCGCAGCGTCGCGCCCCCGCCCAAGCTGCCGCTGCCCAGGCTGCCGGCGGCAAGGCAGGCGCCCAAGCCGCTGGTGGCGCCAAGGCAGGCTCGGCGGTCGCCGGGCTGAAAGGCGGCATGCACACCATGGTGTCGGCTCTCGTGGCGGACCTCAGCCGGCGTGGCGTGATGATGGTCCCCGGCAGCCGGGCCCGTTCGGCCACGCGGACCCAGGATGGCTGGCGCATCGTCACGGACGCCGCAACACTCGGTAATGAATCAGGCAGCCACCCCAGCGGCCCGGGGGCCACGACGTACGACGCCGGCCTGCTGGTGGTCGCGCTCGACGGTCCCTCAGCCATCGGACTGCTTGAGGACGCGGTGCCGGCCCTGGCCGGCCACCGGCCCGGCCCCGGGCCGGAAGTGAAACTGGTGACGCTCGTCGTCGACCTCCCGGAGCTGGACCGGCGCCCTCGCGGAACGGGCATCCTGGTGGCTCCCCAGACTCCCGGAATCCGGGCCAAGGCGCTCACCCATGCGACGGCCAAGTGGGACTGGCTGGCTACGGAAGCCGGGCCGGGGCGGCATGTTGTGCGGCTCTCGTATGGCCGCAGCGACGGAGCCGCGCCCAAGGGGACGGACCGGACATCGCACAACGCCGCCGCATGGCCGGACCCGGACTTGCTGGACCTCGCCCTGCAGGACGCGTCCGCCCTGCTCACGGTGCCTGTGACGGCGGACAGCCTTGTGGGCTGGGATGTGGTCTCCTGGGCCGGGGCCCTTCCGTTCGCCGCTGTCGGGCACCGCCAACGGGTTGCCGAAGTCCGCCGCATCTGCGGGGACAGCGACGGACTCATGCTGGTGGGCGGCTGGCTCGCCGGAAACGGACTGGCTGCCGTGGTGGCAGACACCAGGAAGCAGCTGCGCGGTTTTCTGGAGTAATCCCAGGCTCCGGCACGGACAGTACGGTCCTTGAAATCAGCGCCTTTCATACCCGCTCGCCCTGCCGTCCGCAAGTTTTTCTTCCCGCCGTTTTGTGTCTAGGGTCGATAACTATGGTCGATCAGAAGTCGGAAAACTTTCGTACGCTGACCGGTAACCATGGGGGACTTCGACGCGGCACGGCAGCAGTTGCGCTCGGAGCGGTACTGGTCTTATCCGCAGGCGTCCCTGCATCCAACGCTGCAGCCCCAACATTGTTGGCGGACGCGGGGGACGTCACCCCGTCAAGCACCGACGCGAACACTGCGACGGAGCCGGCCGCCGACGCTGACGAGTCCTTACTGCAGGTCAGGGCGGCAGTGTCTGACACCCTCAGCCTCGAGGCCTGGGCAGGCACGGTCCTGGGCGATGACGAGGACGACGAGGACGACGACGAAGATTGGTCAGCCTCGCCCGCGCCGACGGATTCATCCACGAGTCCCTCGTTCTCACCCTCCGCCACCCCCGTCCCCACCATTCCCGTGCCGACGCTGCCTGGAACACCTCTCCCGACGACAGCGCCGGCACCCTCACCTTCCAGCACATCCACGTCTGGTCCGTCCGAGACGTCGTCGCCTGCGCCCACCGCGTCGCAGCCTGGCTTCTCACCGGCGGCCACGGCTCCGGCGCCCGCTGTGCAGAATGCGCCGGCAGCCCAGCCTGGAACTGTGACTCAGCCCGGCGCGGCGACCCAGCCGGCACCGGCAGTACAGCCCGCACCGGCAGAGCAGCCAGCACCGGCCAGCGGCCCGCCAGCCGAAAGCCCGGCGTCCGCGGGTTCCACAGCTGACAGCAGGACGAGCGGCGCCCTGAGTATTACCTCCGGGGCGTGGGGCTCCTCCCGCTCCGCCGGCCCGATGAACATGGGAACAATCGATTCCCGGTACTCCGTTAGCAGGCCAAGCAGCGCGGTCCTCGGTTCGTCACCGGCCGACTCCGCTTCGCCGCTGGTCTGGGTCGGGGCCGGGCTCGTCGTGCTCGCCGGGGCAGCCGGACTCGTGGCATACAAAATCCGCAGGGCTCTGTAACGAAAAGTCCAGTAGACGACCTGCACTGTGAAATACCCCACTTCTACGCTCTGTAGAAGTGGGGTTTTTCGACTTGGACGCACGGAACGGGCAGACTTGTACCCATGAGCCACACTCCTGCCGAATCTGTCACCAAAACCGAAGAATCAGCCGAGCAGTTCTTCACCCTCTGGACCGTCTTCAAGCGCTCCGCAGACGTCCTCCGCAGCGCAGATGCTGCAGAGGATTTCGATGCCCTGGTTGCGCGCCTGGCCGAGGGCGGGGTGACCCACCGCGGAAGCTACGACGTCTCCGCCATGCGTGCCGATGCCGACGTCATGGTCTGGCTGCACGGGCCCAAGCCAGAGGCGCTGCAGCAGGCCATCCGGGATATCCGCCGCAGCAAGCTGTTCGCCGGAACCGAACTGGTGTGGTCCGCCATGGGCGTGCACCGCGAAGCGGAATTTGCCAAGAACCACACGCCGGCCTTTTCCCGCGGTGTGGAACCGGCCGAATGGCTTTGTGTTTACCCCTTCGTCCGGTCCTACGAGTGGTACCTGCTGCCCGACGAAGAGCGCGGCAAGATGCTCCGGGACCACGGCCTGCTCGGCCGCGACTTCCCCCAGGTCATCTCGAATACCGTCTCCTCGTTTGCGCTCGGCGACTGGGAATGGATCCTGGGGCTGGAAGCCCCCGAGCTCGTCGATCTGGTGGACCTGATGCGCCACCTGCGTTCCACGGAGGCCCGCAACCACGTGCGCGAGGAAATTCCCTTTTACACCGGACGGCGCATCACCGCCGGGGAGATTGCCGAGGTGCTGGCATGAGCCCGCTGGATCCCCAGGAGTCTTCCGTTGCGGTAAACCCGGTGACGGAGGCCGGCCGGATGGCGCCCAAGGAGTACGATGCCGTTCTCCTCGCATCCTTCGGTGGCCCCGAGGGGCAGGACGATGTCATTCCCTTCCTGCGCAATGTCACGCGCGGCCGCGGCATTCCGGATGAGCGGCTCGAAGAGGTGTCGCACCACTACCGTGCCAACGGCGGCATCAGCCCGATCAACCAGCAGAACCGCGAACTCAAAGCGGCTCTGGAAGCGGAGCTGGCCCGCCGGGGCATCGACATGCCGGTGCTGTGGGGCAACCGGAACTGGGATCCGTACATCCCGCAGACGCTCCGCGACGCCTACGACGCCGGCCACCGGAAGCTGCTCATGCTCACCACGAGTGCCTACTCCTGTTACTCCAGCTGCCGCCAGTACCGCGAGGACATCGGCATGGCGCTGACCGAAACAGGCCTCGACGGCAAACTCGAGGTGGACAAAGTGCGGCAGTACTTTGACCACCCAGGTTTCGTCGAGCCCTTCATCGAAGGCACGGCCGCCGGTATCGCCGACGTCCGCGCCCAGCTCACCGCAGCCGGAACGCCGGACGCCCCCATCCACGTTCTCTTTGCCACGCACTCCATCCCGACGCGCGACGCCGACGCTGCCGGAAAGTCCCCCGATGAGCCCCGCGGGTTCGCCGAGGGCTCAGCCTACGTTGCGCAGCATCTGGCAACGGGCACCGAAGTCATGCGCAGGGTGGAAGAGGCATCCGGCCTTTCCGCCCCGTGGTCCCTCGTGTACCAGTCGCGCTCCGGCGCCCCGCACGTGCCCTGGCTCGAGCCCGACATCAACGACGCCATCGAGGACCTCTCCAAGGAGGGCGTCAAGGGCATCGTGATTGTTCCGCTGGGCTTCGTCAGCGACCACATGGAAGTGGTCTGGGACCTTGATACGGAAGCGCTGGAGACCTGCGCGAACCTTGGGCTTGCGGCCACCCGCGTTCCGACGCCGGGCACCCACCGCCGTTTCGTCAACGGACTGGTGGACCTCATCTGCGAACGCACCGTGGCGAACAACATCGGGGACCGCCCGGCAGCCACAGAGCTGGGTCCCTGGTACGACGTCTGCCGCCCCGGCTGCTGCGCCAACTTCCGCGGCGAAAAGCCGACCATTGCGGGCGCCGACACCACGGTGGGCATCGGCCACGACGCTTATCCTTCAGCAAGTCAGGACACGCAGTGACCATTCGGATCGGCACCCGGGCCAGCAAGCTCGCGCTCACCCAGACGCAGCAGACCGCCGACCTGCTGGCCGCCGTCGGGGGCTTTCCCGTCGAGCTCGTGCACATCAGGACCGAGGGGGACGTCCTCAAGGGCTCGCTGTCGCAAATGGGAGGCACCGGCGTCTTCGTTGCCGCGCTCCGCGACGCCCTGCTGCGCAATGAATGCGACGTCGCCGTGCATTCCCTGAAGGACCTCCCGACGGGGCCGGCTGCCGGGCTGACCCTTGCCGCGACTCCGCCCCGCGTGGATGTCCGCGACGTGCTGTGCGCCCGTGACGGCCTCAAACTGGCGGACCTGCCCAAAGGCGCACGCGTGGGCACGGGTTCACCCAGGCGCGCCGCGCAGCTCCGGGCTGTCCGTCCCGACCTGGACATCGTGGACATCCGCGGGAATGTGGACACGCGTCTGGGGCGCGTCCCGGGACTGCCGGGCAACGCCACCGAGGCAGTGGTGGCCGGAAAGTCGTGTGACCTGGATGCCGTTGTCCTGGCCGCTGCCGGCCTGGAGCGCATCGGCCGGCTGGACACCGTCACCGAATACCTGGAAACGGACGTCATGCTGCCGGCCGCCGGACAGGGATCGCTGGCCATCGAATGCCGCACGGCTGAGGCCCCCCGCCAGGCAGGCTCCGCCGCGGGGTCGCAGGGCGCCCTCGCACAGGCACTTGCGGCCCTTGATGACCAGGACACCCGGCTGGCCATTACCGCAGAGCGGGCACTGCTTGCCCGGCTCGAGGCCGGCTGCGCAGCCCCTGTGGGCGCCTATGCCTACCGCAAGGGCAGCATGCTGCACCTCGAAGCCGTGGTCTGCGCCGTCGACGGCACGGCAACCGTGCGCGACAAGCGGGCCACGGACGGTCTGACTGAAGTCGGAGCCACACTGCTGGGCATTGAGCTGGCCGAGGTCCTCCTGGCTGCCGGGGCTGCCGACATTGCGGACCTGACGGCGTCCTGAGAGGCCGGCAGGGAACGACGTCATGGGACTGAAGGGCGAAGGTCCGGCCAGCGGAGCGCCGGCCACCGGAGTGCCGGAGCCGCAGGGCCCGCGCCCGCTCGAGGGCGACCGTATCCTGGTCACCCGCAGCCCGGACCGTGCCGGGGCGTTCGTGACGCAACTGCGTCTCGCCGGTGCGGAACCGCTCCTGCTTCCGCTCAAGGACTTCGAACGTGCGTCGGACCAGGCATCCCTTGACGAGGCCTTCGACGCCCTCGGCTCCGGGCAGTTTGCCTGGCTCGTGGTCAGCAGCGCCACCACGGTCCTGGCGCTGCAGGTCAAGGCCGCCGAGCGGGAGGTGGCGCTGCACCAGTGGATTCCGGCCGCGACTCGCGTCGCTGCTGTAGGCCCGTCCACCGCGAAAGCGCTTGACGCCGCCGGGCTGGCAGTGGACCTGGTACCGCACCACGACCATTCCGCCGCCGGTCTTGCCGGGGAGTGGCCCGAGGGACCCGCCACGGTACTGCTGCCCCAGGCAGACATTGCTGCCCCCGCCCTCGCCCTCGGCCTCAGCGCCAAAGGGGCGGTGGTGAGGACAGTCGTGGCATATCACACTGTGGACTACCCGGCGGAGCCGGGCCGCAGCCTCGCCGCACAGGGAATGCCCTCGCAGGGAATGTCCTCGCAGGGAATGTCCGGTCAGGGGATGCCCGCTGGCGAGAAGACGTCGGCCGGTGCGGAGGCGAAGTCGCTCACGCCGGCGGAAGCCAAAGCCTGGATATCCGACGGCGGGCTGGCCGCCGTCGTCGCCGCTTCACCGAGCGCTGTCCGCAGCATCAACACGATGCTTGCCCCTCTGGGAGCCTGCCGCTTTGTCGCCATCGGCAGGACAACGGCCGCCGAAGCGGAAGCGCTCGGCCTGACGGTTGCCGCAACGGCAACCGAAGCCACGCCTGCGGGCATGGTGGCTGCCGTCATCCGCGCCGTGCATCCCGACGCCGCACGCAACCCCGACATCCATTCGACAGCATCAGGCACCCAGTGAAGGACAGGACATGAGTTTTCCGAACCACCGCCCGCGGCGGCTCCGCACCACTCCGGCGATGCGCAGGCTCACTGCAGAGAACCGGCTCGCCCCCGCGGAGCTGATCCTCCCTGCCTTCATCCGCGAAGACCTTTCCGAGCCCAACCCGATCACCTCCATGCCCGGCGTCGTGCAGCACACCACGGAGACCCTGAAGCGTGCCGCAGCGGAAGCCGTTGAACTGGGCGTGGGCGGCATCATGCTGTTCGGCATTCCGGCGAAACGCGACGCCGAGGGAAGTGCGTCCCTGGATCCGGAAGGCGTCCTGAACAAGGCCATCCGTGACGTCCGGGCCGAGGTGGGCGACGACCTGGTGGTCATGAGCGATGTGTGCCTGGACGAATTCACCGACCACGGCCACTGCGGCGTCCTGGACGGTGACGGTTACGTCGACAACGATGCCACGCTGGACATCTACGCCAAGATGGCAGTGGCCCAAGCCGACGCCGGGGCCCACGTGCTGGGCCCGTCCGGGATGATGGACGGCCAGATCGGCGTCATCCGGCAGGCACTCGAAGACGCCGGGCACGTCAACACCGCCGTGATTGCCTACGCGGCGAAATACGCGTCAGCGTTCTACGGGCCGTTCCGGGAAGCGGTGGACTCCCAGTTGAAGGGGGACCGCCGGACGTACCAGATGGACGCCGCCAACCGGCGCGAGGCCATCCAGGAAGTGGAACTGGATCTCGCTGAAGGGGCTGACATGGTCATGGTGAAGCCCGCCATGAGCTACCTCGACATCCTGAGGGATGTTGCCGAGATGAGCCCGGTCCCCGTGGCCGCGTACCAGATCTCGGGGGAGTACGCCATGATCGAGGCGGCGGCGGGGAACGGCTGGATCGACCGCCGGGCAGCCATCACGGAGTCGGTGCTGGGCATCCGCCGCGCAGGTGCCAACATGGTCCTCACTTACTGGGCGAGCGAGCTGGCCGGCTGGCTGAAGGAATCCTGATGAGCGAAGCGCCGGAGAGTTCGTCCACCCGGACGGGCACCCAGGCCGGCCTAACTGATCCTGTCGGGCCCGGCCGGATCCTCCTGGGGCTAAACACCTTCGGAGACGTTGGAGCCGGGGCGGACGGAGGTCCTGTGCCGCACGCCCAGGTCCTGCGGCAGCTGCTTGAACAGGCAGAGCTGGCAGACGCCGTCGGACTTCACGCCTTCGCTGTGGGGGAGCACCACCGCCGGGATTTTGCGGTCTCCGCGCCCGAAGTCTTCCTCGCGGCCGCCGCCGCGCGGACCCGGCAGATCCGGCTCGGCTCGGCCGTCACGGTGCTGAGCTCCGACGATCCCATCCGGGTCTTCCAGCGCTTCTCGACGCTGGATGCGCTATCCGGCGGGAGGGCCGAGGTGATGCTGGGCCGGGGCTCGTTCGTCGAATCCTTCCCGCTGTTCGGCTTTGACCTGGCGGACTACGAGGTCCTCTTCGAGGAAAAGCTGGAGCTGTTCCACAGGGTCCGCGCGCAGAAGCCCGTGCACTGGGAAGGCCGCACCAGGCCGGCTCTGAACGGACTGAGCGTCTATCCGCATCTCGAACACCACCTCCTGGCGGCCTGGATCGGCGTGGGCGGCACGCCCGAGTCGGTGCTGCGGTGTGCCGAGTACGGCTACCCCATCATCTTCGCGATCATCGGCGGGCAGCCGAGGTCCTTCGCGCCGCTGGCCAATCTCTACCGGGAAGCCATGGCGAAGTACGGGCACCCCATGCAGCAGATGGCCACGCACTCGCCCGGACACGTGGCCGCCACCGATGAGGAAGCACGGGAGGAATACTTCCCGCACTGGCTCGAACTTCGGAACAGGATCGGTGCCGAACGCGGTTGGGGCCCCGCAAGCCGGGGTGAGTTCGACGCGATGTGCACGCCTGAAGGGGCACTGTACGTCGGCTCGCCCGAAACCGTGGCGCAGAAGATCGTCAGGCTCAAACGAAACCTCGGCGTGGACCGTTTCGATCTCAAGTACAGCAGCGGATCACTGCCGCATCCCGCCATGATGCGCTCCATTGAGCTGTTCGGCATGGCCGTGGCACCCCGCGTCAACGAACTCCTGAAAGAATAGGACGCATGACTTCCAGCATGCCTCACAACGAGGAACTCTTCGACCGCGCCCGCCAGCTCATGCCCGGCGGCGTCAACTCCCCGGTCCGTGCGTTCGGCTCCGTGGGCGGAACCCCGCGCTTCATGGTCTCGGCCAAAGGACCCTACCTGACGGACGCCGATGGCAACGAGTACGTTGACCTGGTCTGCTCCTGGGGGCCGGCCCTGCTTGGCCATGCCCATCCTGCCGTCCTCGACGCCGTCCACGCCGCAGTGGACCGCGGGCTGTCGTTCGGCGCGTCCACGCCGGACGAGGCCAACCTGGCTGCAATCGTCAAGGAACGCGTATCCGCCGTGGAGCGGATCCGGATGGTGTCCACCGGCACGGAGGCCACCATGACGGCTGTCCGCCTGGCCCGGGGGTTCACCGGCCGCAACCTCATCATCAAGTTCGCGGGCTGCTACCACGGCCACCTGGACGGCCTGCTCGCCTCCGCCGGCTCCGGTGTGGCCACCCTCGCCCTGCCCGGCTCCGCCGGGGTGACGGCGGCGACCGCCGCAGAAACACTGGTCCTCCCGTACAACGACCTCGGCGCCGTCGAAGCCGCCTTCGCCGAGCACGGCCCCAACATCGCTGCCGTGATCACGGAAGCGGCACCCGCCAACATGGGCGTCGTCACCCCGGGCGAAGGCTTCAACGCCGGGTTGTCCCGCATCACCGCGGCCCACGGCGCGCTGCTGATCCTGGACGAGGTCCTCACGGGCTTCCGCACCGGCTACGCCGGCTACTGGGGACTTACCGGCGGCGCCGCGGATTCTGCGGAACAGTGGACCCCGGACCTGCTCACATTCGGAAAGGTGATCGGCGGGGGCATGCCGACGGCGGCCCTCGGCGGACGCGCCGACGTCATGGACTGCCTCGCTCCGACCGGGCCTGTTTACCAGGCCGGGACGCTGTCCGGCAATCCGGTGGCCATGGCCGCCGGCGTTGCGACCCTCACGCATGCTACCCGCGACGTCTACTCCTTCGTTGATGCGCGGTCGCTTGAACTGTCTTCGGCGCTGTCCTCGGCGCTGGATGCCGCCGGCGTCGACCACTCGATCCAGCGCGCAGGAAACCTGTTCTCGGTGGCGTTCGGCACCTCCGAACACGGAGTCCACAACTACAGCGACGCACAGAAGCAGGAGGCCTACCGGTACGCCCCCTTCTTCCACTCCATGCTGGATTCCGGCGTCTACCTCCCGCCGTCCGTCTTCGAGGCCTGGTTCCTGTCCGCAGCCCACGACGACGCGGCCATGAACCGTATCTTCGATGCGCTGCCGGCCGCAGCGGAGGCGGCGGCCGCCGCTTCGAAGGCCTGACCGCCGTCGTCCCTTCCGGTGCTTACGCACAACCGGGCAGGGCGGCAACAAAAAACTCCGGACCCGCGACAGCGGATCCGGAGTTTTTGGTCGTCTCCCGGCGGAGACGGGGCCTTGCTAGAAGGCCGGGGTCACATCGCCGTTGGGCCATTCCTTTTCGATGAAGGCCTTGACCTCGGGGGAGTGAAGGAGCTCGTCGAGCTTCTTGATGCGGGCGTCATCCTTCGACTCTTCCCGCCAGGCAAGGAAGTTGGCGTACGGGTTGTTTTCGGTGGACTCCACAGCCAAGGCATCCTTGGTGCTGAGCCCTGCCTTGAGGATGAAGTTGCCGTTGATGAGCGCAAGGTCCACGGACGGGTCCTTGAGGTCGTTGATCAGCAGTTCCGGCTGGTTCTCAGAGAACTTGAGCTTCTTCGGGTTCTGCTCGTCGGTCAGCGCGATCACGGAGGTGTCATCCTTGATGTCCTTGACCAGGCCGGCTTTTTCGAGGACACGGAGGGCACGGACCTGGTTGGAGGGATCGTTAGTGATGGCGATCTTCGCGCCGTCCTTGATCTCGCTGATGTCCTTGACCTTCTCGGAGAAGGCAGCGTAAGGCTCGATGTGGACGCCTTCGCCATGGCCGAACTCATAGCCCTTGGTCTTGACCTGGTCGTCGAACCACGGCTTGTGCTGGTAGTAGTTGGTGTCCAGCGAGCCGTCGCTCAGCGCGGTGTTGGGCGTCTGGTAGTCCTCGATCTCCTTGATGTCCAGCTTGAGGCCGGCCTTCGGGGCGAGGTCCTGGTTGATGAACTCGAGGATCTTTGCCTGCGGCACCGGGCTGGCGCCGACGCTGAGCGTCGCGGGCTTGGCGGGATCCAGGGTCTGGGTCTCGGCGCTCGGCGCGGACGAACCGCCGCATGCGGTCAGCGTCAGGGCGGTGACGATGCCCGTCGCGAGGAGGGTGAGTGATTTACGCATCGGATGCGTTCCTTTCGAAATAGCCTGGAGCCCGACGGCGGTGCGGAGGGATCCGGTTCAGATGCAGTGAGCGGCTACTCGCTGCTGAGAAGATGTGGCGGGGTGCCCGCCGTTTGGCGGGTGGCCCCGGTTTAGGCGGTGGTTCCGGTGTAGCGGGGCCCCGGTTTAGCGGTGGTCGAGGCTCCGCGAGATCCATTCACCCGTCAGCTGGATGACCTGGACCAGCACGATGATGAGCACAATGGTGACGAGCATGACCGTGACGTCGAACCGCTGGAATCCGTAGTTGTAGGCGAGTTTCCCCAGGCCGCCGCCGCCGACAAGGCCGGCCATGGCGCTGTAACCCACCAGGGTCACAACCGTGGTGGTTGCGGCCGCGACAAGGGCAGGCAGGGATTCGGGCAGCATCACCTTGCTGATGACCTGCATCCTCGTGGAGCCCATGACCTGGGCGGCATCAATCTTGCCGTGGTGGACATCCCGCAGGCAGGCTTCAACGAGGCGGGCGAAGAACGGAATGGTTCCGATGGAGAGCGAAACGGAGGCCGCGACCGGTCCGAGGCTGGTGCCCACCAGCAGCCGGGCCAGCGGGATCAGGGCCACCATCAGGATGGCGAAGGGGATGGAGCGCGTGATGTTCACGACGATGTCGCTGACGATCCGGTTCACCACGGGCATGGGGCGCAGCCCGCCCGGTGCGGTGGCGTGCAGGAAGACGCCCAGCGGCAGCCCCACCAGCACAGTGAAGAAGCCAGAGATCCCCACCATCTGGAGGGTTTCCATGATCGCTTCGGGCAGTGCCTTGGCCAGGACGGGGTTGCTGAAGATGTCGTTCACTTGAGGTCTCCCGTCTCGGCGGCGAAGTCGGCCGTGTCAGAGGCGAATTCCGGCTCGTCGGACCGGACGCCGGCGTCTGCCAGCTTGGCGCTGATGCCCCGGTTGCGGAGGTACCCAAGGACAGCGTCGTAGTCCGCATGGTCAGCCAGTTGGACCCGCAGATGCCCGAACTGCTGCCCGCCGAGCGTCTCCACGCTTCCGGCGAGGACGTTCAGGTCGATGTCGAAATGCCGCGCGACGCTCGTCAGCACCGGCTCTTTGGCGCTTTCGCCGGAAAACAGGATCTCCAGCACGGGACCCGCCTGCAGAGCTCCCCGGATCGGTTCCGACGCCGGCAGGGGCAGGAGCGCCCGGGCCAGTTTGCTGTCGAGTTCAGCAGCAACCTCGGCCAGCTCGCCGTCCTCGACCACGCGGCCCTTGGCCAGAAGTGACACCGATTCGCAGACACGCTTCACCACGTGCATCTCATGCGTGATGATCAGCACGGTGAGCTGCAGCCGCCGGGTCAGGTCCTGGATGAGGTCCAGGATTTCATCGGTCGTGGCCGGGTCCAGCGCTGACGTCGGTTCATCGCACAGGAGGACGTCGGGGTCGGAGGCGAGTGCGCGGGCGATGCCCACACGCTGGCGCTGGCCGCCGGACAGCTGTGACGGATACGCGTTTTCGAAACCCTCGAGTCCCACCAGCTTTAGGAGCTCCGCCACCTTCGTGCGGACCGTGTCCTTGGGAGTCTTGACGAGTTCCAGCGGATGCGCGACGTTCGCTGCCGCCGTCCGGGAATCCATCAGGTTGGCGTGCTGGAACACCATGCCGATTCGGCGTCGGGCTGCACGGATTTCGGAGTCCTTGACCGAGCTGAGCTCCGTGCCGTCGATGTTCACAGATCCGGACGTTGGGCGGTCCAACAGGGTCAGGCACCGGACCAGCGTGGACTTACCGGCTCCCGAGTGGCCGATGATGCCGTGGATGGAGCCTTTGGGGACGGAAAGTGAGACCCCGTCAAGGGCCACTACTTCCTTTTTCCCCTGACGGTAGACCTTGCGCAGGTCTGTAACTGTGATCATGTATCCTCAGGCGGTAGGGGGCCGGGCAGGGCATAGCACAAGCCCGCTTCTGAACTAAATTATGTCAGCGCCGGGATACGGCAGCCACTTCCGAAGGTTCTTCGGCTACCCACGTATTTTCACGCATAGGTGAGAGCGATCCATCGATGTGGCCGTGGGATGCGCAGGATATCCGCTGCTCTCTGAATCGCAGCCGGGTGGCCAGTGGCCCGTATGGGCCCGGTCTGCTGTGATCTTAGTCGCAGCAGCGCCCTTTTTTCCCAGTAGCCGGGGCTTTGGGTGAGGCTAGAAGTCGCCCCGGCTGGCGTCTTCCGGAGGCAGGACGGGCCAGTCGCCCTCGATGACTGCGGCTGGTTTGGTCTTGCGCAGGTACTGCTGGAAGTCCGCTGCCTGGCTGACGGCCCAATCGACCTGCAGCTGATGCAGTTGGGCGGCCGGCAGCTTCAGCTTCGGGAACTTGCCGGCCATCGCATCCAGCACCCGGAGTGTGGCCAGTGCATCGGCGGCGGACGTGTGGGCGTTCTCGAGGTCCACGCCGTACTCTTCGCACAGTGCCGTCAGCGTGCGTTTGCCCTTGCGGTAGCGGTCCACCTGCTTGTTCATGATGTAGGGATCAAGAACGGGAAACCTGCTGAGCTGGGGAACGCCGTACCGGGCTGATTCGGCCGCCAGGACGGTGAAGTCGTAGCTGGCGTTGAACGCGATCACCGGCACGCCCGTGTCAAAGAGCTGCTGCAGTACCGCGGCGACTTCCCGGGTAACCTCCGCGGCCGGCCGGCCGTTGCTGCGGGCATGCTCGGTGGTGATCCCGTGAATGTCACTGGCTTCCGTCGGAATCTCGACCCCCGGATCCGCCAGCCACTCATGTTCCTGGATGACACCCCCGGCAGCATCCACCACGGTCACCGATGCCGTCACGATCCGGGCGGCGCGGGAATTCCGGCCCGTGGTTTCGAGGTCGAAGGCGGCCCGCGGGAGGGTGTTCCAAGTGCTCATGTGATCACGCTACCGGGTGGCACCGACAGTTTATTGCAGGTGTCGTGCGTGTCCGCCGGCGCGGGCTGCCGGGTGCTCCGTGACGTTCCGCACGGAGCACCCACCGATAGTCTGGAGCCATGCGGACGGAGTATGTCGAGGCAGTGCTGGCGGTTGTGGAGCTCATCCCGGCCGGCTCGGCCTTTGCATACGGGGACGTCGCAGAACTGATCGGGTCAGGGGGCCCGCGGCAGGTGGGTTCGGTCATGAGCCACTGTGGAAGCGGCGTGCCTTGGTGGCGCGTGCTCAGGGCAAGCGGCCAGGCCCCGGAAGGACTGGCAGCGGAAGCGTTGCAGTACTACCTGCGGGAGGGCACGCCGCTGCACGGGGACTTCCTGCGCTTTGCCAGGACGGGCGAGGGCCGCTGGCGGGTTGACTTGGCAGCAGCCCGGTGGGCGCCCTCCGATGCTGACTTCGACACGCTCGACGCCATAGCCGAGCGGCTGGAAGCGTCGCGGCGTAAATTGTCAGCGGCAAATGATGGAATGTCTGAGTGACCGCAACTATCCGGCAGACCGCTGCACCATTCACCACCGCTGCACCATTCACCGAGGCGCCGTTCCGCGAAGGGGCGGAGCACCAGGAACCCTTCGCAGGATCCCAGCCGCTGCCCGGGACCGGTCTCCGTCTCTTGCCGCCGCGCCAGGTCCACAGCACCCTTCCGCTGCTGACCGAGGACCAAGTCGCGGCCGTGGAGGTGCCGCAGGGTTCGGGTCCCGTGCTGGTCCCCGGGGCACCGGGCACGGGGAAGTCGACCGTCCTCATAGAAGCGGCAGTCCGGCGGGTGGAGATGGATGGCGCGGACCCGGAGCGAATCCTGATTCTTGCCCCTGGCAGACTGGCGGCGGACACCCTTCGTGACCGCTTTACGGCCCGGCTGAACCGCAGCCTGAGCACCACCCCCGCACGGACCTGGGCCGCCTACGCCTTCGACCTGATCCGGCGGGCCAAAGCAGAGGGGATCCTACCGCTGCCGCGGGCACCGCGCCTGCTGTCCGGCCCGGAACAGGACCTCATCATCAAGGAGTTGCTGGACGGCCACGCCCTGCCCGGACTGGGGCTGCCCTGGCCGGCGGACCTGAGCGCCGCCCTGCCCACCCGGGGTTTCCGGCAGGAAGTGCGGCAGCTGTTTGACCGGATCATTGAATCCGGCCGAACGCCCCGGGACCTGGAAAAGTTCGGGCATGAGTGCGGCAGGCCGGACTGGATTGCGGCCGCTGCCCTCTATGCCGAGTACCGGGATGTCCTGGACCTGCGCATGCCTGAGGCCTTTGATCCGGCCGGCATCATCACGGCTGCGCGGCAGCTGTTCCAGGACGCACCCGATTTTCTGGCGGCGGAGCGGGAACGCCTCCAGCTGATCCTCGTCGACGATATTCATGAAGCCAATCCTGCTGTCTTTGAGCTGCTGGCAGACGTCGCCGGCGGCAAGGATGTCTATGTCACGTCCTCCCCGGACACTGTCGTCCAGGGATTCAGGGGGGCACGGCCTGACCTGGTCGCAGAGCTGCCGCGCCTTCTGGGCGGTGACGGCGGCGCGGGAGTTGTGGAGCGGCCGCTCCGGTACGCCCACAGGCACCAGCCGGCGGTGGCGCAGGCCTGGCTGGGCGTAGCCAGCCGGATCTCGCTGCGCGCAGGAGGACAGCTCGCGCGGCGTCTCGACGAACCCGACGCCGGTCAGCGCAGCGGTGAGGCGGCGGCGGGGCAGGCACGCCGGGATAGCGGCGGAACCGTTGAAGCACACCTGCTGCCCTCTGCGGTTCATGAGCTGCGGTATATTGCCCAGCGGATCCTCGAAACCCAGATTAATGGCGGCCGCGACTTCGCGGACATGGCCGTGATTGTCCGCAACGGCGGCCAACTCAGCCAGCTGCAGCGCTATCTGACCGGCCAGGGCATTCCGGTGCGGATTCCCGTGGCGGAGTCCGCTGTCCGGGACGAAGTTGCCGTGCGTCCGCTGCTCGACGCCTATGCCGTGGCCCTTGACCCTGACCTGCTGACGCCGGAATCCGCGGTGTCGCTGTTGACCTCGCGGATCGGCGGGGCCACGTCCCTGGAACTCCGCAGGCTCCGTCAGTCGCTGCGCCGGGAGGAAATCCTCGGCGGCGGCGGGCGCTCCAGCGACTCCCTGCTTGTGGAGGCGCTCACCGAGCCCGGCGCCCTCGCCTCCTTGGGAATTGAAGGCCGGTCGGCGCGGCGTGTCGCGAGGATGATCGATGCGGGGCGTCGTGCAGCGGCCGAGCCCGGGGCGAATGCCGAGACCGTCCTGTGGGCGCTGTGGAATTCCACCGGCCTCGCGGGGGCCTGGACGGCGGCGGCACTGTCCGGCGGGCTTGTGGGGGCGCGGGCGGACCGTGACCTGGACGCCATGATGGCGCTGTTCCACACTGCGGAACGATACGTCGACCAGATGCCCGGTTCCGGTCCGGTGCAGTTCCTTGAGTACCTGCTTAGCCAGGAGCTGCCCATGGACACGCTGGCGGCGCGGGCACAGGTCGATGACGCTGTGGAACTGATGACTCCTGCCAGCGCCGCAGGGAGGGAGTGGCCCGTGGTCATCGTGGCAGGACTTCAGGAAGGCGTCTGGCCGAATACCAGGCTGCGCGGCGAGCTGTTGGGGAGCACACTCTTTGCCGATGCCGTGGAGCATGGCGTGGAGTACGCGCTCCAGCGTGGCCCGCTGAGCCGCCTGCGGGAGATCAGATACGACGAGCTCCGGAGTTTCTCGACGGCGGTGTCCCGCGCCAGGGATGTACTGATTTGCACTGCCGTGGCCTCGGAAGATGAACAGCCGTCCTCGTTCCTGGATTACGTCGCTCCGCTGCAGCCGGATCGGGACGCGAGGGGATTCACCTCCGTGGAGCGGCCGCTGACGCTCAGGGCACTGGTGGCGGAGCTGCGCCAGTACGCCCAGCTGGACGGAAGGTTCGCCGCTGAATCCGACGAGGCCGTCAGGGTCCTTGGGCGCCTCGCTACGGCCGATCCTCCCGTTCCGGGGGCACATCCCCACAGCTGGTGGGGACTGGCGCCGCTGACCTCCGATGAACGCATTGTGCCGCCCGGCGGCACCGTCTATGTGTCGCCCTCAAAGGTGGAGTCCGTGCAGAAATCGCCCCTGGACTGGTTCGTCCAGGCTGCCGGCGGCGAGGCAGCCACCGACTTCGCCAGAAGCCTGGGCACCCTGGTGCACTCCATCGCGCAGGACATCCCCGAGGGCTCGGGAGCCGAATACCTCGCCGAACTCGTCAGGCGGTGGCCCGCCCTGGGCATGAAGGACAACTGGGAAGGGAAACTGGACTTCCAGCGGGCTGAATCCATGGTCCGCAAGCTTGCGCAGTACATCCTGGTCATGCGCAGCGAAGACAGGCGGTTGGCCGGTGTGGAGCAGGACTTTGAGGTCCAGCTGACACTGGATGAGGACGGGCCGGATGCTGGCTCGGAAGCCCGTTCCGCCGTCCTGCGCGGCCAGGTGGACCGGCTGGAAATTGACTCCCAGGGACGTCTGGTGATCGTTGACCTCAAGACCGGCAAGCGGCAGCCGGGAAAAGCCGAGCTCGGCAGGCACCCCCAGCTCGGCGCCTACCAGGCGGCGGTCCTCGCGGGGGGCTTCGACGGTGAGGATCTTCCTCCCGGCGCGCAGCCGGGAGGGGCCGTGCTGGCGCAGCTGGGCACCACGGCGAAGAGCCCGGGAGTACAGCATCAGGATCCACTGGATCCGGGGGACAACTGGGCGATGGACATGGTGAAGGATGCCGCCGGCGTCATGTCCGGCCGTGAATTCGAAGCTCGGCACGATCCCTCGAAGGGCGGCTTCGGCGGCCACGGCTGCAGGCTTCCGGAAGTCTGCCCTCTTTGTGCACGGGGAAAGCAGGTTACAGAATGAGCGCCCTCCCCGAACTCCCTGCCCCCAGGTTCAGCCCCGAGGAACTCTCGGTCCTGCTGGGGGAGAAGAACCTGCCTACGGCGGAACAATCGGCCATCATCTCTTCGCCGCTGACCCCGCGCCTGGTTATTGCCGGCGCCGGTTCCGGCAAGACCGCCACCATGGCGGACCGCGTTGTCTGGCTGGTAGCCAACGGCTGGGTCAAACCTGAGGAAGTCCTCGGTGTCACCTTTACCAGGAAGGCAGCCGGCGAACTGGCAAGCCGTATCCGGGCCAAGCTTGGGGCCCTGCAGCGCATCGCGGCGGCCGACGCCGGCCGCTCGCTCTTTCCCGAGGGCCTCCTCAGCGCCGACGCCCTCGAGCCGAAGGTGTCCACGTATCACTCCTTTGCCAGCGGCATCGTCTCCGACTATGGCCTCCGGCTCGGCATCGAGCGCGACGTCGTCCTGCTGGGCGGCGCCCAGGCCTGGCAGCTGGCAAGCGAAGTCGTCGAGTCGTACGACGGCGAGTACGCCCATTTCCGGGCGGCCAAGTCCACGCTCGTAAAAGCAGTCATCCAGCTCGCGGGCGAGTGCGCTGAGCACCTCCGTGAGCCAGCCGAGGTCCAGGACTGGCTGATGGAGCGGCTGGCCGGCTTCGAAGGCCTCCCGTATGTGGCCGGCGCGAAGAAGAACCCCACCCAGGCCGCCGCCGAGCTCGGCGCGATGCTCCGGACGAGGGCCAGTGTGGCCGACCTCGTAGGCCGCTACTCCGAGGCCAAGAGGGCACGGGGAGCACTGGACTTTGGCGACCTCGTTGCCCTGGCCGCGAAGGTGTCCCGGCAGGTCCCGCTCGCCGCGGACACGGAACGGCAGCGGTACAGGGTGGTGCTGCTGGACGAGTTCCAGGACACTTCACACGCGCAGCTGGTCCTCTTCTCGCGTCTCTTCGGCGACGGGCATGCTGTCACTGCCGTGGGCGACCCCAACCAGTCCATCTACGGATTCCGCGGCGCTTCGGCCGGCCAGCTGTTCCACTTCGTCAGCGAGTTCCCGGTCAAGGTTGCGGGGCACGCATCAGGAGCTGCCCGGTTCAGTCCGGCCCCCGTCTCCTACCTGACCACCGCATGGCGGAACGGACGGAATATCCTCGCCGCGGCTAACGTCATATCAGCGCCGCTGAGCGCTGCGGCCGCGGCGGCTGGACCCGCCGGCCAGCGGACGTCGGCGGCCGCCGTCGAAGTGCCGCCCCTGCAGCCGAGCCCGGCCGCATCCCAAGGGCGGGTGGTCATGGGACGGTTTGACACGGACGAAAATGAAGCGGCAGCGATTGCGCGCGATCTCCTGAAATTCCGGGTGACGGACTTCGAGAAGCAGTCAGCCGGTGCGCCCGTCCCGCCCGCGATGGCGGTGCTGTGCCGCCGGCGGGCCCAGATGGAGTGCATCCGACGGGAACTTGAGGCCAAGGGGATCCCCTACGAAATCGTAGGATTAGGCGGCCTGCTGGACACCCCGGAAATCGTTGACCTCGTCTCGACGCTGCGTGTCCTTGCTGATCCCGGGCGGTCAGACTCCCTGATGCGGCTCCTGGCCGGCGCCAGATGGCGGATCGGCCCGGCAGACCTCATGGCGTTCAGTGACTGGTCGTCCTACCTCGCGCGCCGGCGTGGCCAGAACGCAGCCGATGCGGCCATCGCGGACGAGGAGCCAGGCTCCGCCGCCGACGTTGTCATCGAAGGGGACCTGACAGACGCGGCGAGCCTGGTGGAAGCCCTGGATTGGTTGCCCAGGGACGGCTGGACTTCGGCGCATGGACGGACCCTGACGGCAGCTGCCCTGGAACGCCTGCGCAGACTGGCTACCGAGCTGAGGCATCTGCGCGGACTCATCGGGGACGACCTCACAACCCTCCTCGGCGAGGTGGAACGCGCCATGCTGCTGGACATTGAGGTCGCTGCCCGGCCCGGGCTCAGCATCCATCAGGCCCGGCGGAACCTCGACGCCTTCCAGGACGCCGCCGCCGGCTTCCTTCAGACGTCGCACCGCGTGGACATCCTCGCCTTCCTGGCATGGCTCGAGGCGGCGGCGGCCGAGGAGGGCGGCCTGGATGTGCCGCCGCCTGACGTGAACCATGAAGCCGTCCAGCTGCTCACAGTCCACGCCTCCAAGGGACTCGAGTGGGATGTTGTGTTTGTGCCGGGCCTGAACTCCGGGTCTTTCCCGAGCAGCCGGGACTCCCGGTGGAGCAGCGGTTCGGCTGCGCTGCCCTGGCCGCTCCGCGGTGACCGTGCTGACCTGCCCCAGTGGGATTTGGACCAGCCGGACCAGAAAGGGTGGCTCGACGCCGAGAAGGACTTCAAGGCCGCGGTCCAGGCACACGGGGAAGCTGAAGAACGGCGGCTCGCCTATGTGGCGTACACGCGGGCGAAGCATGTGCTGTGGATTTCCAGCGCCGCCTGGGTCGGCGCCCGCGGCGGAATGGCGGAGATGTCGCCGTTCCTTGCTGAACTCGGACCCCTGGCGGGCATTGGCGAAGCAGCCGGTTCAGTCACTGCAGGCGGCAGGGTGGCGGAAATCCATCCCGACTCGGTGGACGAGGTTTCGCTGCCGCAGGAAAGCCCGCTGACCCAGGACCTCGAGGTGGCAATCTGGCCATACGATCCGCTGGAAGGACCTGTTGACCCCCGAACCGGGAAGCGGCTCCGGCTTGTCCCGGGGCGGCGGGCGGCCATGGACAGGGCCGCTGCCCGCGTGCTCCAGGAAATCGACCGGCAGGGGACGCAGGCGGTCTCCGGCGCACCTGCTTCGGAGTCCGAAAGTGGCACCAGCCGTGCACTCCCGCCCCCGGCTGCTGGCTGGTCGCGGGAGGCCGGCCTGCTGCTCGAGCGGCGCGCCCGACGCGCAAACAGCCGCGACGTGCACCTGCCGGGACACATTTCCGCTTCCACCCTGGTTGCCCTTGATGAGGACCCCGCGGCAGTACTGCAGCGGCTCAGGAGGCCCATCCCTCGGGAACCCGGCATGTCCGCCCGGAAAGGGACGGCTTTCCACGCCTGGGTGGAGGAGTACTTCGGGACGTCCGGCATGCTGGACATTGATGAAGCCCCCGGATCCGATGACCACATTGACGAGGCCTATGGCCTCGAGGACATGGTTGCCACGTTCAAGGCATCCGAATGGGCGCACCGGTCGCCCGCCCACGTCGAAGTGCCGGTCGAAACCCGGATCGGCGACGTCGTGGTCCGTGGCCGCATTGACGCCGTGTTCCGGGACGCCGACGGCGGCTGGGATCTTGTCGACTGGAAGACCGGGCGCCGGCCCTCAGCGGGTCAGCTGAAAACCAAGAGCGTCCAGCTCGCGGTGTATCGGCTCGCCTGGGCCCGCCTCAAGGATGTTCCGGTTGAGCAGGTGCGGGCCGCCTTCTACTACGTGGCAGACAACCAGGTGGTGCGCCCGCACGATCTTGCTTCCGGCGACGAACTGGAATCCATTGTGACGGCCGCCCTCGCCGATCCGGAGGCGTAGGCCGATCCGAAGGTGCGGGCCGGTCGAGCCGGAAAGGTAGGCCCATGGCAGGTACCCCCGACACGGTAGCGCCGGGGCCTCCAGGCGCTGCCGCTCAGTTGGTCTTGGCGTCGACGACCGTGAGGGCTGTGGTGGACGTGTCGTCCGCCGAAAGCACGGGCCGGGAGGCTTCCCCGTGGTCCTGCTCTGGATCGTGGTCCTGCCCTGGATCGTGGTCCCGGGTGCCCGGGTTGTCCTGCCCTTCCTGAGGGCCAGGGTTGTCCTGTTCTTCCTGCCGGTCCTGTGTGCCCGGGCTGTCGGGGACCACTGTCTGCCGGCCGGGTTCCTCCACGGGGATGGGCGTGACATGCACGGCGGGCATCGGCGCGGAGACGCCGGTGACGCCGGTGACATCAGTGGCGTGGGCGTCGGCCAGTGCCGTCGCCGGGATGGGTTCGACAGTGACTGCGCCCCGTGCCGGCACAGCCGAGCCGTCCGCCGCCTGCCCGGCAGGGACCGCCGCGGGAGCTGCCGGCACGGGCGGTGCCGACGGCTGCGGCAGGGGTTCCACACTGATTGGCTGTCCGCCGTGCTCGGCGATATCGTCCGCCAGGGTGGCCAGCATGGATTCTGCTTCGGCGATCATGCTGCGGTCGTCGGCCGCGATCCCCTTGACGAGGTATTGGGCCAGGGCGAATTCCGCCGAGAGGGCCGCCCGCCGGAGCAGGTGGTTGTCCGGGGCGTCCCGACGGTGCTCGCTGTAGTGGCGCACCACCGCGTCCACAAAGTCCTGCTCGTTGGAGGCCACAAGCCACGCAAGGTCATCGGCGGGGTCGCCGATCCGCAGGTCGGTCCAGCCGGTGACGGCCGTGACCCGGTCCTCCTCGACCAGCAGGTTGTCCTCGTGAAGGTCGCCGTGGACCACACAGGGGTTGAAACGCCACAGCGAGACGTCTTCCATGGCATGTTCCCAGCGGCGGAGCAGCAGCGGAGGGATTTTTCCCGTGGTTGCTGCCATGTCGAGCTCATTGAGCCTGCGCTGCCGGAACTCATTCGGCGTGTAACTGGGCAGGTCCGCATTGCTGACCAGCGCACGGGGAAGATCATGGATGGCAGCCAGAGCGGTGCCGATCTCCTTCGCGAGCTCCTGCGGGCCGGCCGTGAGCTCCTCGACAGTGCGTGTGGCACCGTTCAGGTGGGAATACACAAACGTGGTCAGGTTCTCCTGCCGTACCGTCCCCGCGACGGTTGGCATCAGAAAAGGCAGTTCGGCCCGGATGGCCGGGGCGAAGGCCCGGAGTACCAGGAATTCCGTCTCAAGCCGGGTGCTGGCCTCTGCATGCCGGGGCGAGCGGACCCGCCAGCGCTTGCCCTCGGAATCGAGGAGGAGTGCCGAGTCGAAGTCCGCGGGGTCGTCCGGGGCGGAACTCACTGCGGTCGGGCTCAGTCCGGGGACTGCCGCGGTTGCCACAGCTGCCAGTTCGATCGGTTCTCTTCTCACGCTTCCACGGTAGATTGACTCACGTCCAAGACAACGATGTGCCGCGGCGAGTCTTGAGAATCCGGCGGAAATATCAGCGTTGGGGAGACGATGCGGTTCCCGGGACCGCGCAGGGGAAATGTGAATTGTCACCCCGAGTCAGTACGGTGGATACATGAGTCATACGGAGGCCGCTGCGCCGGTCATTCAGCCATCCGGCGGGGGGCGGGAAAATCACCTCCCCGCGGGTGATCTGCCGGCGAACCATCTGTTCGACACTGTGCTTCCCGTGCGTCCGGCCCTCATGAACCGCGGATCCGTGGAGCGGATGAAACCGGGATTTGTCGACGAACTGATGGCAGCAGGCCAGGCACGGGCAATGGTGCTCTCCGGCCGGCAGGCCCTGGTCCATGACGATGCGCTGGTGCTGGCGGATGCCAGGGAGCTGCGGGGACGGCTGCAGGATGTCGACTCGGGGCCTGTGCTGGTCGTCTACCTGGGCTCCGCCCTCAGCTCCAGTGCGCTGCCGGAAGGCACTCCGATCCTTCTTTTCATCCTGCCCGAACCGGTGGTTCCCGGCTCCGCCGGACTGCCCGCGGATGGCTCATGGGAAGGTTTCCGGGACGTCGCCGCCCGGCTGGACCCCACCCATACGGCGCTCTTCGTCGAGGCAAGCGCCATTGCCAACTGGCATGCCTCCCATACGCATTGCCCCAGGTGCGGCACGCGTACCGTCGTCGAGGCGGGCGGCTGGGTCAGGCGCTGCCCCGCTGACAGCTCCGAACATTACCCCCGCACCGATCCCGCAATCATCGTCACCGTGGTGGGCCCGGACGGCCGTCTGCTCCTCGGCGGGGGAGGGCCCCCTGACGCCAAGAACTACTCCACGCTGGCGGGCTTCGTAGAACCGGGGGAGGCCCTTGAACAGGCGGTGGTCCGCGAAATCCACGAGGAAGTGGGCGTGCGGGTCAAGGCGTGCCAGTACCTGGGCTCCCAGTCGTGGCCGTTCCCCGCCTCCCTGATGCTCGGCTTCACCGCTGCTACGGATGACACCGAGGCAAGGCCCGACGGCGTGGAGGTCACCCGTGCGCGCTGGTTCAGCCGGGAAGAACTCCAGGCGGCCGTGCTGAGCGGGGAGATCGTGATTTCCAGCAGATTGTCCATCGCCCGGTCGCTCATTGAGCACTGGTACGGCGGAGTGATCCAGGACCGGCCCGCAGACGAATGACGCTGCGTGCAGCGTCAGGGCAGCTTGCCTGCCCGCTATCGCCGTCGCCCTGCGCGGGCACGGTACACCATCCCTCCTTTCGACTGAGCAGCAGAAGTGACTACAGAAATTCCTGACGGCAATGCCTCCCTGGAGGACCGCATCCTTGGCGGCCTCGATGCCGAGCAACGTGAAGTCGCCAGCACCCTGACCGGACCCCTGTGCGTCCTTGCCGGGGCCGGCACCGGCAAGACCCGCGCCATCACACACAGGATCGCCTACGGCGTGCACTCCGGGGTCTACAGTCCGCAGCGGCTGCTGGCCGTGACGTTCACCGCCCGGGCCGCGGCGGAAATGCGCAGCAGGCTGCGAGACCTGGGAGTGGGCAACGTCCAGGCCCGGACCTTCCATGCCGCGGCGCTGCGCCAGCTTCAGTTTTTCTGGCCGCAGGCGGTTGGCGGGACGCTGCCGAACCTGCTGGACCACAAGGCGCAGATGATCGCAGAGGCGGCCCGCCGGCTCCGGCTGAGCACGGACCGTGCTTCCATCCGGGACCTGGCCTCGGAGATCGAGTGGGCCAAGGTTTCGATGCTCACGCCGGCCAACTACCTTGAGAACGCGCAGGACCGGGGAAACCCGGGCGGCTTCGACCTCACCGCCGTGGCACGGGTGTTCCAGTCCTACGAGGACGTCAAAACCGACCGCAACGTGATCGACTTCGAAGACGTCCTCCTGATCACCGTCGGCATTCTGCAGGAGGATCCCAAGGTGGCCGCCACGGTCCGGGAACAGTACCGGCACTTCGTGGTTGACGAATACCAGGACGTCTCGCCGCTGCAGCAGCGGCTCCTGGAGCTGTGGCTCGGCGGCCGGGATGAGCTGTGTGTGGTGGGCGATGCGAGCCAGACCATCTATTCCTTCACGGGCGCATCGCCCAAGCACCTGCTGGGCTTCAAGGCCATGTACCCCAACGCCAACGTGGTGAAGCTGATCCGGGATTACCGCTCGACGCCGCAGGTCGTCCAGTTGGCGAACGATCTCCTCGCGGGCCGCCGCAGCGGCGGGCCGGTTGCCGATGCCGCCTGGGCCGCTCCGCTGAAGCTGGTCGCCCAGCGGGCGGCGGGCCCCCTGCCGCAGTTCACCGAGTGCTCGGATGACGAAGCCGAGGCGGCCACCGTGGCGCAGAAGATCCGTGCCCTGTTGGATTCCGGTGTTCCCGCGAGTGAAATCGCAGTTCTGTTCCGCACCAACGGGCAGTCGGAAGCCTATGAACAGGCCCTTGCATCGGCAGGCATCGGCTACCAGCTGCGCGGCGGCGAGCGCTTCTTCGCGCGTAAAGAAGTGCGCGACGCCATCCTGCAGCTGCGGGCCGCCACGCGGGCAGTGGCGGAATCGTCGCCGCAGCCCCTAGGCCAGATCGTCCGGGACATCGTGGCGTCCCTCGGCTACACGGATTCCGCCCCGCACAGCGGCGGCGCGCTCCGGGAGCGCTGGGAATCGCTGGCTGCCCTGGTGGCGCTGGCCGATGAGCTTGTTCTGAGCAGGGGAAGCACGTTCAGCCTCGCGGACTTCGTCAACGAACTGCAGGAACGGTCGCTCGCCCAGCATGCGCCTACCGTGCAGGGCGTCACGTTGGCTTCGCTGCACGCAGCCAAGGGCCTCGAATGGAATGCGGTTTTCCTGGTGGGTCTCTGCGAAGGCCTGATGCCCATTTCCTTCGCGGATACTCCGGAGGCAGTGGACGAGGAGCGCCGGCTCCTCTACGTCGGCATCACCCGGGCCAGGGAGCACCTGTCACTGTCATGGTCCACGGCGCGCACGCCGGGAGGCCGGGCAAACCGCAAGCCCTCCCGGTTCCTTGACGGACTGCGGCCGGACTCCGTGGCAACCTCCACTGCAAGGGGCAAAGGTCCGGCGCCGCGCCGCAAGGCCGCTGTTCCCGCTTCCTGCCGGGTTTGCGGCAGCATGCTGTCCACCGGAGCAGAGCGGAAGGTGGGCCGCTGCAGCCAGTGCCCGCCAACATACGAGGAGCAGACCTTCACCGCCCTCCGGGAATGGCGCCGCGACGTCGCACAGTCTGCTGATGTGCCGGCCTTCGTCGTCTTTACCGATGCGACCCTGACCGCCATCGCCGAGGCACGGCCATCATCCCTGGAGGAGCTGGCACGGCTGGCAGGGGTTGGCCCGTCCAAATTGGAGCGCTACGGTGAAGCCGTCCTGACAGTCCTTGCCGAGAGCGACGCCCTCTGATGGCAGACGTGCAGGTGAGAACGCACGACGGCGCGCCCGTCGTCGTCCGCCGGTCGGCCAGGAGGCGCCGTACGGTAGCCGCGTTTTGGGAGAACGGCACCGCCGTCGTCGCCATCCCGGCAAACTTCAGCAGGGCACAGGAAGCCGAATGGGTGCGCCGGATGCTGGACAAACTCAAGGTCCAGGGGGACCGGCAGGCCAAAGGCGGGCGGCGTCCGGCCACCGATTCTGCCCTTGCCAGCCACGCGGCTGATCTCTCGGCACGCTATCTCGGGGGAAGGGCCGTGCCGACGTCGGTGCGCTGGGTCAGCAACCAGAACTCGCGCTGGGGGTCGGCAACCCCTGCTGACGGGTCCATCCGGCTGTCGGACAAGCTTCGGCCCATGCCGCAGTGGGTCATCGATTACGTGCTGCTCCATGAACTGGCGCACCTGCTGGTTGCCGGACACAACGCGTCCTTCTGGCAGCTCCTGGAGGCATACCCTGAAACCGCGCGGGCCAAGGCCTTCCTGGAAGGTGTCTCTTTCGCGACCTCGCGGGGATTAACTGCCGACGGGTCCGTCCCGGGGGACTGACCCGTCAGCGGCCGTCTTACTGGCCGCCGTCGTCCTTCTTCGTCCCGTCGGCGTCCTTTGTACCGCCTGTGTCTTGTGCACCGCCGGTGTCCTGTGCACCGCCGCCGTCCGACGTGCGGCGGTTGTCTTTAGTGCCTTGCTCCGCGCCTCCGGCCGCGCCGTCGTCGGCCGCCGTGCCCGGCTCGGGAGTGTCGAAGCCGCCATCCAGCAGTTTCATCAGGGCATCATCCACTTCGCTGTCGCTGGCCTCTGCCAGCTGGCGGCGTTCACTGAAGCCCTTGGGGTCGTCCAGATCCTCGGCTGTGGGCAGCAGGTCAGGGTGCTTCCAGATGGCGTCGCGGCCCTCGATGCCGCGTTCCTGCTTGAGCGAGGCCCACAGCGTTGCCGCTTCGCGGAGCCTGCGGGGACGCAGCTCAAGACCCACCAGCGAGGCGAAGGCATGTTCGGCCGGACCACCGGTGGCGCGGCGGCGCCGCACCGTTTCGCGGAGAGCGCCGGCGGAGGGGAGGACCTTCTCCGTGGCCGCCGCGGTGAGTTCATCCACCCAGCCCTCAACGAGCGCCAGCGCGGTTTCCAGCTTCTGGAGGGCCTGCTCCTGCGCCGGAGTCCGCTTGGGCATGAAGACGCCCTGCGACAGCGCCTCCTGGATGCCTTCCGGGTTGCTGGGGTCCAGGTCCCGGGCCAGCTCCTCGATCCGGGACGTGTCGATGTGGATGCCGCGGGCGTACGCCTCGATGGCGCCCAACAGGTGGCCCCGCAGCCAAGGGACCTGGACGAAGAGGCGGGCGTGCGCCGCTTCACGGACCGCGAGGAACAGGCGGATGTCATTTTCCGGCAGGCTGAGGCCCTCTCCGAATTTGGCCACGTTGCCGGGAAGAAGGGCCATTTCCAGGTCCGCGAGGGGGACGCCGATGTCCGTGGAACTGACCACCTCGGCGGAGAGCGCACCGATGGCCTGTCCCAGCTGCATGCCGAAAATGGCGCCGCCCATGTTCTGGAGCATGGAGGAAGCGCCGCCCATCATGGACTTCATTTCCTCGGGCATCTGCTCGGTCATGGCGCTGGACAGCGCGTTGGCGACGCTGTTGGCCACGGGCTCGGTGAGCCGCTTCCACGTCCCGAGGGTCTCCTCGACCCACTCCGCCCGGGACCAGGCCTTGCCGATCAGTCCGGTGGCCGGCAGATCCGTCACCTGGTCCAGCCAGAGCTCGGCCAGCCGGAGGGCCTCATCCACTTCCCTGGATTGCGCCGGGCTCACTGACGGGTCGGTGCTGCTGGCAGCCACGCGCCGCGCATTGTCATGGGCGAGCTTCCAGTTCACGGGCCCCTCGGAGGGCGCGCTCATCATGGCCTGGACCTGCGAGAACATCTGGGCCAGGAGGTTGGGGTCATCGGGAAGCCCCGCGGCCTTGGCCAGTTCGGAGGGGTCGATGTCGCCCATGCCCTTGCCGCCCATGAGGTTCTGCAGCATTTCCGCCAGCGGATCCTTCGGATTGTCGTCGCCGTTGGACGGATTGAGTGGGTTGGAGGTCATGATCCCGCCGATCGTCGGTGTGACTATTGATCACCTTCACGCTACCCCTGCGCGAGAGCGGCTGTCTGCCCAAAGACGGTCCGTTCGCTGTAGGCAAAGAGCTTTAGCCGCGCCCGGACGCGTAGTGTTAGTAGTCGGAATGTTTGCAGGCTGCACCGGGCCGTCCGCTTGTTGCAGCCCCAGCGCCGTGGACGTTGACTGCGGCGCGGAGAGGTCCTTCAGTGACGATTACCAAGGGCGATCAGCCCTCAGACGAGTCCGCGGCTCCTGCCGCGGGCAGCGAATCGGCGGGTACCGCCGGATCAGGCCCTTCCACGGCGCGCGATCCCCGGGTCTCCGCCATGATGCTGTCAGGGCTCATTGCGCTCGTCCTCGGTGTCACCCCCGCCGTGCTGCCGGTCCCGTACGTCGTCGAGTCGCCGGGGCCCACGTTTAACACGCTGGGAAAGGACAACGGCAAGCCGGTCATCAGCATCACCGGGCGCGACACCTACCCGGCCGAGGGGAATCTGAATCTCACCACTGTCTATGTCGACGGCGGCCCTAACGGACCGGTCAGCGTATTCGAAGCCTTCTCAGCCTGGCTCGACGGTTCAAAGGCCGTCTATCCGGAGGAGCTCATCTTCCCCACGGGCCTTACCAAGGAGCAGTCCCAGCAGGAGAGCGCAGTGGCCATGACCACGTCGCAGGAGAATGCCGTGGCCTCGGCGCTGAAGGAACTCAACATACCGTTCGGGCAGAAGCTGGAGGTCGCCGACCTGTCGGAGGGCTCCGCCTCGCAGGGGAAGCTGAAGCCCGGCGATGTCTTCACCTCGATCAACGGCAAACCGATCAGCTCACTCGCCGTCGTCCAGGACGAACTGGCTGCGGGAGCGGGCAAGCCCGTCGTCGTCGTCGTGGAGCGCGAGGGCAAGGCCATCACGGAAACGGTAACCCCCGCCCGGAGCGATTCCGGCAGGTTCATCCTGGGGGTCCTCCTCAAATACCGCTTCACCTTCCCGTTCGATGTCGAGATCTCATTGGAAAAGGTGGGAGGACCGAGCGCCGGCTTGATGTTTGCCTTGGGCATCATCGATACCGTGACGCCGGGCGACCTCACGGGCGGCAAGCACATCGCCGGAACCGGAACCATCTCGCCGGACGGAGTAGTAGGACCCATCGGCGGTGTCGCGGTCAAGATGCACGGCGCCCGGGCGGACGGTGCCACGATGTTCCTTGCACCGGCAGCAAACTGCTCCGAAGTTTCAGGGAATGTTCCAGAGGGCCTGCAGGTGGTTAAAGTCGAGAATCTGGACGAGGCGAAGCGCGCCGTGGAATTGGCAGCAAACGGCGGGGACACATCGGGTCTTCCCGCCTGCGCAAACAACTAGACTAAAGGCAGGAACTAAGGCCCCTCGCCGCTCGTGGCACTAAATAACAGCCGCTGTCGGGTGTGTGGTGGGCTGAGCAAGCTGATACGTGCTCTGCGCCCACGGTGCAGCGCATCATGCATGCTGGTCCCCGGAAATTCAAAAATATGACAAAGCTATGAGGTACAGAGTTTGTCCCGTCCTGCCAGCCCCACCCCGCCCGGAAGACTCCAGCCAAAGCGCGGTGCCTTGACGCCGACGCTCATTGTCGTAGCGCTGGTTGTCGTCGGATTCATCTTCTTTGCCAACGTGTGGACGGACGTCCTCTGGTACCAGCAGTTGGGCTTCTTTGAAGTCTTCCTGACGGAAAACGTGGCAAGAATCAGCATCTTTGCCGCGGGTTTCGCGATCATGTTCGCCGGAGTGTTCTACGCCATCCGGATCGCCTACCACGCCCGACCGGTGTACGCCCCGGATTCCGAAATCCGGGACAACCTCAACCGCTACCAGGCCCAGCTTGAACCAGTGCGGCGGGTGGTCATGGTCGGCCTTCCGGTGCTGTTCGGGCTCTTCGCCGGAAGTGCCGCCTCGAGCCAGTGGCAGAAGGTGCTGCTGTTCTTCAACCAGGAATCCTTCGGCCGGAATGACCCGGAATTCGGGCTGGACATCAGCTTTTACCTCATGACGCTCCCGTTCGTGGGCTTCATCGTCGGATTCCTCATCAGCGTGGCGGTCGTTGCCGGCATCGCCGGCATCCTGACCCACTACCTTTACGGCAGCATCCGGATCATGGAACGCGGGATCTTCACCAGCCGCGCCGCGCAGATCCACCTTGCCGTAACGGGCGCCTCGTTCCTGCTGCTCCTGGGCATCAACTTTTGGCTGGACCGCTACGTCGCCGTCCAGAACAACAGCGGCAGGTGGGCCGGTGCGCTCTACACGGACGTCAACGCCGTCATTCCCACCAAGGCGATCCTGGCTGTTGCCGCCATCCTCGTTGCCGTCCTGTTCATTGTTGCCGCGATCATCGGCAGGTGGCGGCTGCCGCTCATCGGAACGTCAATGCTGGTCATCACCTCCATCCTCGCCGGCGGTGTCTACCCGTGGGTCATCCAGCAATTCCAGGTCCGCCCGTCCGAGCAGACCCTCGAAAACCAGTACATTAAACGCAACATCGACATGACCCGGGCAGCATACGGGCTCGACCAGGTGCAGCTGGAGCGTTACAACGCCACCACCACTGCCGCCACCGGTGCGCTGGCAAAGGACGCTCAAACCACCGTCAATATCCGGCTCCTGGACCCGAACCTTATCTCGGATGCGTTCTCGCAGCTTGAGCAGTACCGGCCGTACTATCAGTTCCCCAGAGCGTTGAATGTGGACCGGTACGAGATCGACGGTAAAGTCCAGGACACGGTGATCGCGGTCCGTGAACTGAACCCGGATGGCCTGAGCCCTGACCAGCAGTCGTGGCTGAACCGCCACGTTGTGTACACCCACGGCTATGGAGTGGTGGCCGCCAAGGGAAACAAGTTCACCGCCGACGGCAAGCCAGAGTTCCTGCAGTCGGGGATTCCGTCCACCGGTGTGCTCGGGACGGACGAAACGTACGAGCCCCGAATCTACTTCGGCGAGGATTCGCCGGAATACTCGATCGTGGGTGCTCCCGAGGGTGCTCCGCACCGTGAGCAGGACCGCCCCGCAGGCAGGGACACCGGAGGCGAAACGCAGTACACGTTCACCGGCAACGGCGGCCCGAACGTCGGCAGTTTCCTCAACCGGGTGCTCTACTCGATCAAGTTCCAGTCCTCCGATCTGCTGCTGTCCGATGGTGTGAACCCGGCCTCCCAGATCCTCTACGAGCGGGATCCCCGCGATCGCGTAAAGAAGGTGGCACCCTATTTGACCGTCGACGGAAACGCTTATCCGGCTGTCGTTGACGGCAGGGTCAAGTGGATTGTGGACGGCTATACCACCAGCCAGTACTACCCCTATTCCCAGCAAGCACAGCTCTCGGATGTCACGACGGATTCGCAGACCACGGCGGGCCGAACCGTGGCGCTGCCCAACAGCTCGGTGAATTACATCCGCAACTCTGTGAAGGCCACCGTCGATGCGTACGACGGGTCTGTCACGCTGTTTGCATGGGATGATCAGGATCCGCTGCTGAAGGCATGGCAGAAGGTCTTCCCGAATTCCCTCAAGCCATACTCGGAGATGTCCGCCGACGTCATGAGCCACGTCCGCTACCCGGAGGACCTCTTCAAGGTGCAGCGGGAACTGCTGGGGCGTTACCATGTGACGGATCCGGTCAGCTTCTACAAGAACGACGACGCCTGGAGCGTTCCGAACGATCCCACGGTTTCAGAGAACGTCAAGCAGCCCCCGTTCTACATGTCGCTACAGATGCCTGACCAGAAGAAGCCTGCCTTCCAGCTGACGTCCTCCTTCATTCCGCAGGTGGTTGACGGCAATGCGAGGAACGTCCTGTACGGCTTCCTGGCGGCCGATTCGGACGCCGGCAACCAGAAGGGCGTGAAGGCTGAGTCCTACGGAAAGCTCAGGCTTCTCCAAGTCCCGCCGGAAGCCCAGGTTCCCGGGCCGGGCCAGGCGCAGAACAAGTTCAACTCCGATCCGACGGTGTCACAGGCGCTCAACCTGCTCCGGCAGGGCGCCTCGGATGTTCTGAACGGCAACCTCCTGACGCTGCCCGCAGGTGGCGGCCTGCTGTATGTCCAGCCGGTGTACCTACGCTCCACCGGTGAAACGTCGTACCCGACACTGCAGCGCGTGCTTGTTGCCTTTGGCGACAAGATCGGCTTTGCCCCCACCCTGGACGAGGCTCTGAACCAGCTCTTCGGCGGTGACTCCGGTGCCGCCGCCGGCGACTCCTCAAATAACGGCCAGACTCCGGCGCCACCAAGTGGTGGGGGTGGGGGAGCACCTGCCCCGGGAACAACCGATGCCCGCGCAGAACTGAAGGGCGCCTTGGCAGAAGCCAACGCAGCCATCAAGGCCGGGCAGGAAGCACTGGCCAAGGGCGACTTCGCGGCCTATGGCGAGCAACAGCAGAAGCTGAACGCAGCACTGCAGAAGGCCATCGACGCCGAGGCGAAGATTGCCGCCACGACTCCGGCTTCGGAGCAGTCCCCCTCGCCGACACCGGCCCCGACTCCCAGCAGCTGAGGCGGTGGGCAGTTGAACCGGCTAGCAGCTGGGCACGTGCCAGGACGCTGAACTGAGGCACGAGTAGGAAAGGCCCGCCGCCGTCTCCCGCGAGGGAGCGGCGGCGGGCCTTTCCTGTTGGCCTGAAGTCGGCCTGCCGTAGCGGGGCAGCCGCCCGAGACGCAGATCACGTCGCCTCGATTTGGCCTGCTGTTCACCGGCCGGTAGAGTTGTTCTTGCGACGCGGGGTGGAGCAGTTCGGTAGCTCGCTGGGCTCATAACCCAGAGGTCACAGGTTCAAATCCTGTCCCCGCAACTGAGAGAAGGCCCGGAACACCGTCAGGTGGTCCGGGCCTTTTGCTGTCCCTGGGGACTGGCCGAAGAGTGCCGGGGCGAAGCCAGGGTGCGGTCCGGGGAGTGGCGTCGGCGGCCGCGAAAGTAGGGTAGAGTTGATCAAGCGACGCGGGGTGGAGCAGTTCGGTAGCTCGCTGGGCTCATAACCCAGAGGTCACAGGTTCAAATCCTGTCCCCGCAACCAAAGACGAAGCCCTGGCCGGTGTGAACCGGCCAGGGCTTTTCGTTTCCCGGTAGCTTTTGTTCACGTTCTGGCACTTCCTAGTATTCTCTTCGCAGGGCCCGGAGTGTTTCGGCCGGGGCAGTTGCCCGTCTCAGTCATTCTTGAGAGGAATGTAGTTTCGATGTCCACAACGAAGAACAAATCCGGCACGGCGAAAGGCAAGCGGTCCAGGCTTTACTGGACTGTGCCGGCGGTCCTCGTGGCCGCAGTGCTGGTGGTTCTGCTCGCAAAGTGGGCTACGGGCCTTTCCGGCGTTCAGTCCTTCCTGTCGGACTACCCGGGGCATTCCGAACTTCCCGGCGGCGCGCCGGTCGGCTTCCCGGCCTGGCTCGGCTGGCAGCACTTCCTGAACGCCTTCCTGCTGCTGCTCATCATCCGCACGGGCTGGCAGGTACGCACCACCACCCGTCCGGGCGGCTACTGGACGCGGAACAACAAGGGCCTCATCCGGACTAAGACTGCCCCCACGAAGATCTCCCTGGAGCTCTGGTTCCACCTGACCCTCGACGTTCTGTGGATCCTCAATGGCCTCGTTTTCGCGGTCCTGCTCTTCGCAACAGGCCAGTGGATGCGCATCGTGCCCACCAGCTGGGACGTTTTCCCGAATGCGCTGTCGGCTGCACTGCAGTATGCGTCGCTGGACTGGCCCACCGAGAATGGCTGGGTGAACTACAACGCCCTGCAGCTGCTGGCGTACTTTGCCACGGTCTTCATCGCGGCCCCGCTCTCCTTCATCACCGGCCTGCGGATGTCAGCGGCCTGGCCCAAGAAGGCGGCCGGGCTGAACAGGGCCTTCCCGATCGAAGCGGCGCGCGCCATCCATTTCCCCGTGATGGTCTACTTCGTCGCCTTCATAGTGGTGCACGTGTTCCTCGTGTTGGCGACCGGCGCGCTGAGGAACCTGAACCATATGTACGCCGCGAGCGACGACGCCGGCTGGGCCGGCTTCTGGATCTTCACCACGTCAGTCGCAGTGATGGTCGCGGCATGGTTCCTGGCAAGGCCGCTGTTCCTGCGCCCCATTGCTTCCCTGATGGGCAAGGTCACCAGCCGCTGACCGCAGACGCCGCAAGCGCCTCTCAGCCGTCCTTTAGCTGCTGGTAGGCGTCCAGCGCCCGCGCGCGTGATTCCTGCAGCCCCACGAGCGGTGCAGGATAGCCTTCGGCAGCTGTGGCGTCCTTCCACGGCTTATGGACAGTTTTGTCGTCCAGACCAGCGAGTTCGGGGATGAACCTGCGCAGGTATCGGCCCCGTGAATCAAACTTCTTGCTCTGGGTGACAGGGTTGAAGATCCTGAAATACGGCGAAGCATCCGCCCCGGAGCCGGCCACCCATTGCCAGTTCGCGGGGTTGCTTGCGGCGTCGGCGTCCACGAGTGTGTCCCAGAACCAGGCTTCCCCCAGGCGCCAGTCGGCCAGCAGGTTCTTCACCAGGAACGACGCGGCGGCCATGCGGACGCGGTTGTGCATCCATCCCGTCTGCCACAGCTGACGCATGCCGGCATCAACGAGCGGATAGCCGGTGCGCCTCTGGTGCCACGCTGCGAGTTCGGCCGCGGACGGCGTTTGCCAGGCAAAGCGGTCAAACTCGCGGCGGTAGTTGTCTGTGGCGAGGCCGGGGTTTTCATAGAGCAGGTGCCAGCAGAATTCCCGCCAGCCAAGCTCGCTTCGGAAGATGCCGACGTCGGCAGGAGCGTTCCGCGGGAAGCGCTGGCGGAGTGCCTGCCAGGCCCGGAACGGGCTGATTTCGCCAAAGCGCAGATGCGGGGAGAGCCGGCTGGTGCCTTCCACACCGGGCAGATCACGTCCGGTGCCGTACTCCTCGACGGGTCCGTCCAGGAAATCCTCCAGCCGCAGGCGCCCGCCGCGTTCCCCCGGCGTCCAGGTTTCGGCGAGCCCGCGGCTCCAGTCGGGCCGGCGGGGGAGCAGCCCCCAGCTGTCGAGGCTGTCGCTGCCGGGCAGGGAACCGCCGGCACCGTGTGCCGGTTCGGGGAGACGCGTGGGGGCGTCCACCGGCATCCGCGGCTCCGCAGCCGCCAGGCAGGACCGCCAGAACGGGGTGAACACCTTGTACGGCCCGCCCGTGCCTGTTCGGACCGTCCATGGTTCGAAGAGGAGGTTCGCCTGGAAGCTGGTGACAGTGATGCCCTGCCGGGCGGCCCATTCCTTGATGCCCGCGTCCACGGTCCGTTCGGCTAGTCCGTAGCGTCTGTTCCACAGAAGCGTTCCTGCTTCCGTCTCCTCGGCCAGGCCACGGAGCACGGCGGGGGCGGCGCCGCGGCGGAACAGCAGGCGGGAGCCTTTGGATTCGAGTTCTGCGGAAAGCCGGGCCAGCGAATGGTGGAGCCACCATTTCGTTGCTCCGCCCAGCGGACGGATGCCGGGGGAGTCCTCATCCATGATGTAGACCACAGTCATCCTGTCCGGGCGTGAGGCTGCGGCGGAAAGGGCCGGGTTGTCGTCGAGGCGAAGGTCGTCCCGGAGCCAGACAATCGTTGAAGCCATGGCCCCACGCTACCTGCCGCGGGTACGGAAAAGGCCGGGATCCTCAGATCCCGGCCTTGTCCGTACCCAACTATCCTGCTCTAAGTTCCTGCAGGCTGCTCTCGGGTGCTACAGCTTGTCGAAGTCGGCCTCGTCGACGGTCGAACCGACTGCTGCCGAACCGGACGCCGTACCCCCGGCGCCGATGGCAGGCTTGGCCCCGCCGGACTTCAGCGCGGCCAGTCGGGCCTCAATCTCGGTCTGCTCGCCAAGGTCTTCAAGCTGGTTGAACTGCGCATCGAGGCTCGACGCGGCGAGCTCCTGCTGGCCGAGGACTTTTGCTTCTTCGCGGCGGATTTTTTCTTCGAAGCGGCCCACTTCGCTGGTGGGGTCCATGATGTCAATGCTCTTGAGGGCGTCGTGAACCTGGGTTTGGGCCGCTGCGGTCTTGGAGCGGGCCACCAGTTCGTTGCGCTTGCTGGTGAGCTGGTTCAGCTTGCCCTTCATCTGGTCCAGCCCGGTCTTGAGGCGCTCCACAACCTCGGCCTGCGACGCGATGCTCGGCTCGGCGGCCTTGGCCTCGTTCTCAGATGCCATCTGTCGCTGCAGCGCAATCTTGGCCAGGTTATCGAACTTCTGGGCGTCAACGGTGTCGCCGGCGCTGCGGTACTCATCGGCCTTGCGCGACGCCGCCAGAGCCTTGTTGCCCCAGTCCTGGGCGTTCTTCACATCCTCGTTGTAGTCCTGCTGCAGCATCCGAAGGTTACCGATGGTCTGCGCCACTGCCGACTCGGCTTCGGCGATGTTGTTGGTGTAGTCCCGCACCATCTGGTCGAGCATTTTCTGCGGGTCCTCGGCCTGATCGAGCAAGGAATTGATGTTCGCCTTTGCGAGCTGCGCCATGCGGCCAAAAATAGACTGCTTAACCATGGTGTTACCTTTCGTCCTGCTCAGTTTTCCCACTGAATCCAGTGATCAGTTGATATACCGCTTCTACCCGCCGTCCGGAAGATCCCGGCCCGGCGGAGTCTCTCTGCCGGCTAGAAGTCCCCGCCGCCGCCGAAGTCGCCGCCCCAGTCTCCGCCGCCGCCGTCTCCGCCTCCGAAGCCGCCAGCATCACCGCCCCAGCCTCCGCCGTCGCTGTGGCCGCCGCCCCAGCCGACTCCGCTTCCGCCGTTCAGGATGGAGTTGATCAGGATGCCACCCAGGATGGCGCCGCCGAGGCCTCCGCCTCCACCGCCGCCGAACATGCCGCCACGGCCGTAGCCCTGGTTGGCGTAACCGCCAAAGTTGTCGACGTCGGATTGAGCCACGTGCGCCGCCTGGGCAGCCAGGGCGTGGGCCTGCTGGGCGTACGTCAGAGCCGTGACAGGGTCATTGCGTGAGATGGACAGGGCGTAGTCGAGGTTGCGCTGTGCTTCGGCCAGCCGGGTCCTGGCTTCCGTCCCCACTCCGCCGCGCCGTGCGGTGATGTAGTCCGACGTGGCGCTGATCTGCGCCTGCGCGGACATGATGGTCTGCTGCAGCGAGGCCTGCGCGCGGCGGGCCTGCTCCTGCTGGTCGCGTATGCCGCTCAGTGAACGGTCCAGCGACTGGTGGGCGGTTTCCACCCGTTCAAGCGTGGCGATCGGGTCAATCCGGCCACCCTGGATCTCGGTTTTCACCTGGGCGAGTGCCGCCTCGACGCCTGCCACAGGACCGGCAAGCTCCGGGTGTGCACCGGACTGGATCAGGGCCTTTGCCTGGGCCAGGTCCTGGGAGGTGTCCACAACGGCGGCCTCGAGCCCCTTCCGGGCCTCATCCAGGCTGCCGGACACCTTCGAAATGGCGTCGAGGAGCACGTTGGTCTGGTGCAGACTTTCCTCAGCGGCGCGGACGGCTACAGCGGCCAAGCTTCCCTCGCCGGCATCCAGCTTCTCGCGCGCGGTGCTGCTGGCGTTCTGCACGAAGGCGAGCCGCTCCTTGCCCTGCGTGATGTTGTCCGCCACCTGGACGAGTGCGCTCTCGGCGTACTTGCCCCGCAGCTCCGCGAGGGTGCGCTCAGCGTTGGTGATCTTCGCGTCTGCAGCAGCCGCCCCGGAATCAACAGCGGCCAGCGCCTGCGGCGCATTCTTTTCGAGCTCGCGGAGGGAATCGAAGTCCGCTTTCTGCTCCTGCAGGGACTCCAGGGCAGCTTCCGAGCGGCGGATGATCTCGCCCAGCCAGGTGCGCTGCTGCTCCTCGGTGTCCGGGATGTGGTCGTCCAGCTGCTGCTGCAGCTTGAACGATTCGGACATGTGGGCTTTGGCCTCCTGGAGCGCCTTCGTGAAGTTTCCGACGGCAGCCTCGCCGTACTGCGCCTCGGCGAAGCCCAGTTCCTGCTCGCTCGACTTGATGGCGTCGTCGGCTTCGATCAGCAGCGGACCGCTCTTGCGGCGGAGTTCCTCGACGCTCAGCGAAGCAAGGGGATCGAGCTCGGCGCCCTGCGGGCCATAGCTGGCGCTGGAGGCCAAAGCAGCCTTCTTGCGCCGGTTGCGGAGGTACAGGTATGTCGCCGCTCCGCCGGCGGCCACAACACCCACACCAACCAGCACAGCTGTGCCGGCACCGTCGCCGGACGGAACGCTGCCGCTTCCGCCGCCGGCGGCGTCGCCGATGGCGGCCGCAGTGTCGATGGCGGCCTGCGCATAGTCACCGTTGCGGAGCTGCGGATCGACGGCGCTCTTTACGATCGTGTCACGTTGTGCGTCGGTGATCTTGCTGCCCTGGGGCTTGCTTAGCTGGTACTGCCTGGCGCTTGGGTCTGTTGCAACCGCCAGAACCATCGCGTTTGAGCGCAGATTTGCCTTTTGGGCCACTTGGGCGGTCCAGGCTGTTCCGTCCGTCGGGTTCTCGAATTTCTTGACGTACACGACATGCAGTGTCATGGCGTGGTCCGTGCCGAGCTTCTTGATGGCCGTTTCGACGTCGGCCTTCTTGCCGCCGAGGACGCCGGCATTATCGACAATCTTGGTGACAGGATCGAGTGGGACCGGACTCTCGGCCCAGGCTGCTGTGGCAGGGAGCGCCAGCATTCCAGTCAGGCCGATCACGGCGAATACACGTTTCAACATTGACCGCATGGCAACCCTTCAGCACACCGCGACTGGTTCAGGATGAAACAGCCGTCTCAGAATGCAGCAGCGCCCCCACGCCGGGTGTAAAGCCGCAGGTCGCTGTGGCACTTCTTGATTCTATGGTGCACCAAGGGGACCGTCCACGGGCCGGGAATATGCCACCAGCGAAAAGCGCTTTCCACGCTTAGAGGACCGCCAAGATCGCAGGGGTGCCGCGCGCTCAGCAAGCTCTCAGCAAACGTCCGCCCTAGTTTCAGTCACATCGTCCATAGTTAATACAGACGAGGATGAAAGGAAGTCCAATGACTGAGAACCCACTACCGGGGTCAGCTCCTGAGAACCGAGATCCTGCAGGGCGGCCCGCTGATCAGACGGCTCGGCCGGCGCGCCCGGAGGGTCTCCAGCAGGGGGAAAACCAGGACGCCCAGGAAAACCGGAACAGCCAGGAAAACCGGGACAGCCAGGAAAACCGAGATATCCAGGAGAACCCCACCTTGCGGCTGGACCGGCCGGACGAGGCCGCGGATGGCCGGGGCCACGGACCCCATGAGCCTGGCAACGGGCAGCACCAGCCCAGCACCGGACCGCATCCCGAATATCCGCAGCATGCTCCCTTCTATGGCCAGCACTCCGGGCCTGCGACCCAGCAGTTCGCTTCTGCACCGCAGCATGCACCCCAGCACGCCGGCGCACCTGGCCACCAGCCGGTGCCCGCCCAGCACGCCGCCCACTCCGCATTCCAGGACAACCGGGCCAACGCCCCCAAACGCAAGGCCACCTTTGGCGTGGGCACCCTGGTTGCCAGCATCCTCGCCGCAGGCCTCGTGGGAGGCGGCGTGGCAACGGTAGGTGCCGGAAATCTGTTCGACGGCGGGACCGCACCGACGGTCAGCACGGGAGGCCAGCCCGGAACTGTCATCGTCAACAACAAGGATGATGTCAACGCCATCACGGCGGCGGCCACCAAGGCAACGCCGAGCGTTGTCACCATCAAGGCCACGAGCGGCAGCGAAGGCGGCACCGGCTCGGGCGTGATCATCGACGACCAGGGGCACATCCTGACGAACACCCACGTGGTGACGCTGGACGGCACCGTCGCCAACGCGGACATAGAAATACGGACCAGCGAGGGCCAGGTTTTGTCCGCGAAACTCGTCGGGACTGATCCGCTGTCCGACCTCGCCGTCATCAAGGTGGACAACCCCTCAGGACTCACCCCCGCCACGCTGGGCGATTCGAGCAAACTGAACGTCGGCGATACCGCGGTGGCGATCGGCTCGCCGCTTGGCCTGAACGGCACAGTCACAGACGGCATCGTCTCCACCCTCAACCGGACCATCAGCGTCGCTTCCTCCGCAGCGCCTAAGGACGGTCAGGACAACTCCCAGGGCGGTGACCAGGGCTTCGAGTTCGCGCCTCCGGGCCAGGGACAGGGCCAGAGTTCAGCGAACAAGGGCTCAATCGCCATCAACGTGATCCAGACAGATGCCGCCATCAACCCGGGCAACTCCGGCGGTGCACTGGTGAACACCAAGGGTGAGATCATCGGCGTCAACGTGGCCATCGCTTCGGCCGGCGGCAGCTCGGCGGCGACCGGGACGGGCAACATCGGTGTAGGTTTCAGCATCCCGATCAACCACGCCAAGCGCGTGGCCCAGGAAATTATCGAGAACGGCAAGGCCACCCATGGCCAGCTCGGAGTCAGCGTCAAGGAGAAGTCCTCCTCGGATTCGACCTCGGGCTTCTCCATTGGGGCGGATGTCGCCACGGTGGAAGCGAACTCCGCCGCTGCCAAGGCAGGCATCAGGGTCGGCGACGTCGTCACCCGCTTCAATGACCTTGCCATCAGTGACCCGAACCAGCTCACCGCGGCAGTCCGCGAGCAGCCGGCGGGTGCTTCCGTCAAGATCACCATTCAGCGCAACGGCCGCGAGCAGCAGCTCGACGTGACACTGGGAGCCGCAGCGGAACAGTAGGGCAACCCCAACAGAAGCGCTACCGACGGCGGGACTCACCGGGAAGGTGGGTCCCGCCGTCGTTCTGTGCCAATCCGGTAGCCAGGCTGACACAGGCGTTAACACGGGGCGGCATCGGCACGCCCCTATATGGTTAGCTAGGAGCTACCCGTACCCCGGGCGTTCCGCGGCCATGACCTCACCCGGCTGGCTATCCACAAGCATGGAAGGCTGCTGTAAATACAGTGGAAGAGACATTGAAGATCATCGTCCTGGTCAAGCATGTGCCGGACGCCCAGTTTGACCGGCACCTCACTGGCGAGGGCCACACGACAGACCGCGACGAGAGCATCCTGTCCGAGCTGGACGAATACCCTCTGGAAGCGGCGCTGCAGCTGATCGAGGCGCGCGGCGGAAGCAAGGCCGGCAACAAGGTCATCGCCCTCAGCATGGGGCCGGCAGGCGCCGTGAACGCCATCAAGAAGTCCCTGCAGATCGGAGCCACGGAGGGCGTTCACCTCACGGACGAAGCACTCACCGGTTCGGACGCCGCCGCCACGTCCCTCGCACTCGCGGCCGCAGTCCGGCACCTCGGCGCTGACGCGCCCGTGGACCTGGTCCTCACCGGCATGGCGTCCACCGACGGCGAGACATCCCTCGTTCCGGCCCAGCTCGCCGAGCGCCTCGGGCTTCCCCAGGTGACCTTCGCTTCCTCCCTGGAGGTCGACGGCGGACGGGTCACCGCGCGCCGTGACGCGGACACCCACTCCGAAACCGTGGAGGCGTCCCTGCCCGCTGTTGTGTCGGTGACGGACCAGATCAACGAACCCCGCTATCCCAACTTCAAGGGCATCATCGCCGCCAAGCGCAAGAGCATCACCACGCTTTCGCTGGCTGACATCGGAGTCGATCCGTCCCAGGTGGGCCACGCCGGATCGTGGACGACGGTGACGTCGGCCGAGGAACGCCCGCCGCGCACGGCCGGCACCATCATCACGGACGAAGGCGACGCCGGCATCAAGCTGGTGGACTTCCTGGCCGCCCAGAAGCTGCTCTGAGAGGGATCACATCACATGGCAAACGCACTTGTATTCATTGACAACCCGGGCCAGGCCCTCAAGAAGAGCACCCTGGAACTCCTGACCATCGCCCGTTCCCTCGGCGAGACCGCCGTCGCGGTCAACGGCGACCTGCACGACGACGCCGCTGCCGCCCTGGCTGCCTACGGTGCCGCCGCCGTCTACCGGCCGTCCGCGCAGGACCTGGACGACTACCTGGTGGCCGCCAAAGCGGCATTCGTGGCGGCATCGGTCGACAAGTCCGGCGCCACCAGGGTGCTGCTGGAAAACTCCCCGGAGGGCAAGGAAATCGCGGCGCGGCTCGGGATCCGCTTGAGCGCCGGTGTGATCACCGACGTCGTCGCAATCGACGCCGACGGCACCGCCCACAAGTCTGTGCTGGCAGGGTCCTACGCCACCGCGGCGAAGGCCACCACGCCTGTCAGCGTGTTCTCGGTCAAGGCCAACAGCGTGAACCCCGAACCGGCTGCCGCGCCCGCAACGCCCGAAACCGTGACGGTTGACGCTCCCGCCGATGCGGCCGCCACGGCTGCCCGGATCACCGCCCGCGAGCAGAAGGTCGCGAGCGGACGCCCGGACCTCACGGATGCACGGATCGTGGTGGCCGGCGGCCGCGGCCTGGACGGGGACTTCACCCCTGTCGAGGAACTGGCTGATGCCCTCGGCGCAGCAGTGGGAGCATCCCGCGCGGCCACCGATGCCGGCTGGATCAGCCACGACGCCCAGGTCGGCCAGACCGGCAAGGTCGTCTCCCCCCAGCTCTACATCTCAGCGGGAATCTCCGGCGCCATCCAGCAGAAGGCCGGCATGCAGACGGCCAAGGTCATCGTGGCCGTGAACAAGGACGCTGAGTCGCCGGTGTTCGAAATCGCGGACTTCGGCATCGTCGGCGACCTCTTCAAGGTACTCCCGCAGGCCACCGAAGAAATCAAGAAGCGCAAGGGCTGATTCCTTGACGCCCCAAGCTCCAGCACAGAGCCCGTTCAACCCGGACAAGCACCGGGTTGAACGGGTGCTCTGTTTCGCGGCCCATCCTGACGACATCGACTTTGGTGCCGCAGGCACCATCGCTGCCTGGACCGCCGCCGGCGTCGACGTCAGCTACTGCATCATGACCGACGGCGACGCGGGCGGGTTCGACCCGGCCCACCGGGAGGAAATCGTTGCCCTGCGGGCGGCCGAGCAGGAGCGTGCGGCAGCGCTCGTCGGGGTCACCGACATCCACTACCTCCACGAGCGGGACGGGTTCCTCGAACCGAACCATCTGGTGATGTGGGGAGTGGTGAAGCTGATCCGCGAAATCCGTCCCGACGTCGTGCTGTCCCTGCATCCCGAGCGCAACTGGAACCGCATCCAGAAGAGCCACCCCGACCACCTGGCAGTGGGCGAGGCGGTGACGCGGGCGATCTACCCCGCCGTGGAAAACCCGCACGCGTATCCAGAACTCGCGGAGTCCGGGCTGGACGCCTACAAGGTCCCGTGGCTTTGGCTGTTTGCCGGGCCGGAGGAGCGGGAAAACCATTTCGTTGACGTCACTGAGCATGTGGAGAGCAAACTGGCCGCGCTCCATGTCCACGTCAGCCAGCATCCCGATGCCACCGCCATGGAGAACACGGTGCGGAACGGCATGGTGCTGAACGCGCAGCGTGCCGGCCTGCCCGAAGGGCGCAGCGCCGAGGCATTCCACGTCGTAGCCGTCAACGGCCCGGGAACGATCGCCGGCTTTTAGGCCAAGGCGTCAACACCGGCGCGTTGCCGGATGCTGACGCGCCGCTCAGGCATTGAGCGGTGCGTCAGCGACCGTGGGCGATGTTGGTGCAGCTGAGCCGCCGGCCGGTTCCACGGTGATGCCGAGCGCGGCAGCGGAACTGATGCCCTTGACCACGGCAGGCTTTGACAGCGCTTCCTCGTCCATCAGCCCCTGGGAAACCGGAGTGGATCCGTCCTTCGGAATCAGCCACATCTGGTACACCTTGCCGGGCGGGGGCGCGGGTACGTCCTTCATCCGTACAACCAAAGCGTCCTTCGACGACGATATGGACACGGTGGCCGTGCCGCCGCCGCTGACCTCGACGGTCGCCTGGCGCACGTCCTGCGCCTGGAGGACCTGGGTCAGCGGATCATTCTGGTTGGCCATGTACGCGCCGACCCCCACGCCGCCCAGGGCGATGACGGCGGCTGCAGCAACGCCAATGAGCCAGTTCCGCATACCGGAGGCCCGGCCTCGGACGTTGCGGCGTTCCCGGGCAGCAGCAAGATCATCCGCTGCCGCAGGTGGCTGTGCGGCCGGTGCCTCAGCGTGCTCCGCGGCAGGAGGCTGCACCGGAAGCTGGGCGACTATCCGGCCGAACAGGTCTGCCGGAGGTTCCTCCTCTGCGGTGAACGCCATGGCCAGTGTTTCCCTGGCCTGGCGGACGCGTTCATTGAAGGACTCGCGCTCGGACTCCGGAGCGGTCCTGACGTACTCTTCGATGGCCCGCCGCTCCGCGTCACTCACGGCATCCAGGGCATATACTTCGGCGAGTTCCACCGCGCGGCCGGCGGTCAGGTCAGTGGAAATGTCGGCAGCGAACCCCCGAGGCAACCGGCGGCCGTTCGTATCGTTCGTTTCGCTCATTTCAACTCACCCCCAAGCAGTTCTTCAGTCGGATCAGTCCGTCGCGTATGCGGGACTTGATTGTAGGTATGGCAGCGTCGAGCTTTTCGGCGACTTCCCGGTAGGTCAGTCCGCCGTAGTAGGCCAGCCGCACGGATTCCTGCTGCGTTTCCGTAAGCGTTCCCAGGCACCGCGCCACGGCTTCGGCTTCCAGCCTGCTGTCCACCTCATCCGCCACGGAATCGTGGTCGATGTCCTGGCTGCTGGCGCCGTACCTGGCCTCACGGTCACTGGAAGACTGCGATGACCGCACTTTGTCCACGGCACGGCGGTGGGAGATGGTCATGAGCCATGCCAGGGGACTTCCGCTGGCGGAGTCGAATTTGGCGGCGTTTTGCCAGACCTGCAGAAAAACCTCTTGTGTGGTGTCTTCGCTGAGCTCCGGATCGATCAGGACGCGCCTGGCCATGCCGTATACCCGGCGGGAGGTCAGCCGGTAGAACTCGGCGAAGGCCGGCTGGTCGCCGGTGGCGATGCGCTCCAGCAATGCCGCCAGCTGGCCGTTCAGGTCGACGGCGCTGCCTGGCGGCGCTGGGGCGCCAAGGTTCGGCGCGTTGGGAGTTTCCATCACTGTCAAGCATAGGTCTCCGGACGTCCCCTGTGGGCCCAGCCCGGAGACGGCAGCACTGTTGCGGGCGAAACCGGGTGTTGGCCTGCCCGCACGTACTGTTTTCACCTGCCGCTCCTCATCCCTGGGATCTGACCTCAGCAGTGATTCGGTGCGGGCGGCGCCTCGGATGGGTGCGCCTGGGCGGTGTCAGAGCTTGGTTGTCAGACCTGGCCGCCGTCAGACCTTCGCGCCGTCAGACCAGGCCCCGTCAGACCTTCGCGCCGGCGAAGCCCTGCTGGCGCCACGCCTCGTACACCGCGATGGATGCGGCGTTGGCCAGGTTCAGTGACCGCAGGGAGGGCAGCATGGGCAGCCGCACCCTCGAGGTCACGTGGGGATCGTTCTTCACATGTTCCGGCAGGCCCACCGACTCCGGGCCGAACAGCAGCACGTCGCCCGGCTGGTAGGCGATGTCCGTGTACGACTTTTCGCCGTCCGAGGTGAAGGCAAAGACCCGCTCCGGCTGCAGAGCTTTCCATGCAGACTCGAGGTCGGGGTGAACGGTCACGACTGCAAGGTCATGGTAGTCGAGCCCCGCCCGGCGCAGCTTGGCATCCGAGAAATCGAAGCCCAGCGGCTCAACGAGGTGGAGTTCTGCCCCCGTGATGGCAGCAAGGCGTATTGCGTTGCCGGTATTGCCGGGGATTTCAGGGGTATGGAAGAGGATGCGGAACACCGTTCAATCCTAGTACCGGGAGAGTCTTGGGCCGGTTCCGGCTCAGTGCATTCCCCTCAGCAGCCTGGCCAGTACCGGGACATTGACAGTGTTGGGGGCCGGGCCGGCAGCGAGGAACTGCTTGAGACCCCTGGCAAGCCCTGCGGCATTGACCACCTGCACCACGTCGGAGGAAGCGCGGGACCGGCGGTGGTGGTCAATGACCGGTTCGTGGAGGTTGCCGTCGGGGCTGTGGACCACTGTCCAGCCGGTTATGTTCAGTTCGGGGAAGATGTCCTGCATCGCCCGGACAATATGGGTCAGCTGCGGGGGAGCGATGGACCGGCTGCCATGCTTCAGCGTGGCCCCGTCCCAGGCGTAGGCGCCTTTGGGCAGGAGCATGGACCCGATCAGGGCCAGCCGGTAGCCCGAGAGTAGTGCGTGATCGATGTGGCTGTTGTCCGCCGGAGACTGCAGCCCGTTGATCAGCCGGGCTGCAGGAATGGCCGGGAGGACCTGCCGGCTGATGAGCTGGACGGTGCGCATTTCCCGCTGGATCCGGGCTTCGGCTCCGAAGATGCCACGCTTCCTTGGCATCCCGTGGACCTGCCGGCTGGCCACGTCGAGGGGGATCAGCGGGACAGCGCCGGGCGAATCAAACGGAGGCACATAGACCGGATCGTCGCCGGAGGTGTTCCGCGGAGTGCCGGGCCGGTGGATCGTCGCAGAGGCATGGCTTCCTGCCGCCGGCGCATCAAAGTGGGCCTCGTCCGCGTCCTCCCTGCTCCGGTGCCTGGGGCCTGTCGCGTAGGAGCGGTCGTAGGCAGCCCGTCGCCGCGGGTCGATCAGCGTTTCATAGGCAAGGGTGACCTGCCGGAAGGCGGCGGCATCACCGCCGTGGTCAGGATGCGAGACCCGTGCTGCCCTGCGGTAGGCCATCTTGATCTCTTTGTCCGTTGCGGTCACGGGGACGCGGAGTACCTCGTAGTGGGAGCTGTTTCCCTCGGTCAAGCACGGTCCTTCGGTTGATGTTGCCAGCGCACGCACGCCGCCCGGTCTGCCAAGCATATCGGCCGGCAATGCCGGACTAGTCTGACAACGTCCGTGCCTGCATCTCGGGTTCCCGGCCGGTCACAAAGGGGCGGCGGGCGGCGTTTAGACTCTTCGAAGGACCATGGCGCCCGGGCTTCTGCCGGACGCCCATTCGCGCAGGAAATTGTGAGGTGTTGATGGCCGGGCTTAGCGATCCGCGCCCGAGTGACCCGGCGGGCAGGCGGTCCCTCCAGTGGGGATTGGCACTTTCCACGCGGGCAGTGCTGGCCGCGGTGGCCGCGACTGTTCTGGGCGCCTGCAGCGTGGGGGTCCCCGATCCCGGTGCCCGGGAGACTGCGCCTGCCAGCCGGCAGCCGGCCGCTCCCACTGTTACCCCCGGTCACGACGCCGCCGCCGTCGCCGCCCGCAGCATGCCGTTTTCCGCCGGCTCCACGTTGGCCCGTGGCATTCCCGTGCAGGTGTCGGAGGGCCTGGCGGAAGCGCCAGGCTGGCGGCGGACCGGGACCCCGGCCGGAGGCGCCAGCGAGTACAGGAAATCCGACGGCTGCCTGGCTGCGGCCAAGGTCCGGACCAACCAGTGGCCGCTTGTGGCAGGCAACGACCGGGAATCGACGGAAAGGCTCTTCACCTATCTCGATCCCACCATCCTGCCGAAGTATTTGAAGCCGGACGTCCTCCGCTGGGGCGGGGAGGCTGGCAAGCCGGGGCCGACCGTTGACGTGCTGGTCTTTGAGCGTGCGGCCCTGCCCAAGGGCAGGGCCGCCATGCTTGCCCGGGTCTTCGGCCAGGCCGGTTCATCCATTTTCGTCACGCTTGCCTGCCCATCGGCTCCCGCCCTTGCCGCCGCCCGGGGGGACGTTGGACGCTGGCTGGCGGTTGAGCCGCCTGCCGAGTAGCTGCCGGGCTTACTTTCCCGAGGCCACGGCGAGCCGGTTCAGGGCGACTGCACCCACGAAGAGGCCGAAGTCGCGCAGGGCAACGTCATAGAAGTTGCCCAGGATGAGCAGGTTCACGATTATCCCCAACAGCCAGGCGGCCACGACCAGCGAGCCGATCCGGGGACGGAATGCGACCAGCAGCCCTGCCAGGACTTCAATGACCCCCACGGCATACATGAAGGTCTGCCCCGACACCGGGATTACCGACGTCGCAACAGGAGCAAGATAGATCGTCCAGTCGGTGAGCAGGTTGAGGAATTTGTCCAGGCCAAAGAGGATCGGTGCCACCGTGAAGACGGTTCGCAGCAGCAGGAATGCCTGGCGAGCCGGCTCCTGCACCAACGTTCCGGAGGGGGCCTTTCCGGTCAATGCTGATGTTTTCATGACACGCTCCTTCTAAAAGTAGGTAATTTGATTTTAGATCTCCTGCAACGGTTTAGCAATGAATCTTGTTTTTAGAGATACGCTGGAGTCATGACCCGTGAATCAGGTGCGAAGCTGTCGTGGGGGGAGCGGTTGGCTGCGCTCGCGTCGCTGGGGGACGCGACCCGGCGGCGCCTCTTCGAGTACGTCGCCTCGGCGCCCTCGGCCGTAGGCCGTGACGATGCCGCAGGAGCTCTGGATCTCCCGCGAAGCACGGCGTCCTTCCACCTTGACCGCTTGGTGCGCGATGGCCTCCTCGCCGTCGAATTCAGGAAGCTCGGTGGCAAGGGCGGCCCTGGCTCGGGCCGTCCGGCCAAGCTGTACCGTCCCGCACTAGCGGAAGTGGGTGCGTCCGTCCCGGACCGGAGTTACGATCTCGCGGGGGAACTCCTGGCCTCGGCCATCGAATCGTCGATGTCGGGCGGTGTTTCCGTCCGCGAGGCTCTCCTCGCCACGGCCTACTCCCGGGGGCAGGCTGCCGCAGGTGGGGGAGGGCCACTGGAGCAACTGCTGACCCAGGTCGGATACCGCCCCGCTCCCGATGGTCAGGGGGGAATCGTCCTCTTGAACTGTCCGTTCCATCGGCTGGCTGAGGGCCACACGGACGTGGTGTGTGCGATGAACGGTGCTTTTCTCAGCGGTGCCGCTTCCGCCTGCGGCGTGCCCGAAGAGAAGGTGCAAGAGGACCGGTCCGCGGGGCGCTGCTGCGCCAGGATCAGGCCATAGCGCCGGGCCGCGCCGTGCCCCGCAGGTAGAATTAATCCGTGCCTGCCTACTTGGATCATGCCGCAACCACGCCCATAGCCGCCGAGGCGTTGGCCGCACTGACCCGCGAGCTGGCCCGGACCGGAAACCCGTCATCGCTGCATGGAGCGGGACGACGGGCCCGCCGCTCCGTGGAGGACGCCCGGGAAGTCATTGCCGCAGCCGCGGGCGCGCATCCGTCGGAGGTCATCTTTACCTCGGGCGGAACCGAGGCCGACAACCTTGCCGTCAAGGGACTTTACTGGTCCAGGCGCGCCGAAGACCCGGGCCGGCGGCGGATCCTCTGCTCCGCCGTCGAGCATCACGCCGTTATGGACACAGTCGAGTGGCTGCAGCGGCACGAAGGTGCCGAGGTCACCTGGCTGCCCGTGGACTCGAACGGGGTGCTGGACCTCGGCGTCCTTGAAGCTGAACTCCGCCGTGATCCTCAGTCAATCGCCCTCGTGACCGTCATGTGGGCCAACAACGAGGTGGGCACCATTCAGCCGGTGCGGCGAATCGTCGAGCTGTCGCACGGTGCAGGGGTGCCTGTCCACTCCGACGCCGTTCAGGCATTCGGTTCCATTCCTGTGGATTTCAAGGAGTCCGGCCTGGACGCCATGTCCATCTCCGGCCACAAGATCGGCGGACCGGTGGGCGTTGGCGCCCTGCTTTTGGGACGGGCGGTGAAGCTCACGCCTGTTCAGCATGGCGGCGGTCAGGAGCGGGACGTCCGCTCCGGCACCCTGGATACTGCCTCCATCGCGGCATTTGCCGCCGCCGCCCAGGCCGCAACGGGCAACCTGGCCGCGGAGTCGGCCCGGATCTCGGGGTTGAGGGACCGGCTGGTCGCAGGCGTTCACGACGCCGTCCCTGCTGCCGTCCTGCGCGGGGCACCCGGGCCGGGCAGGCTGCCCGGAAACGCACACTTCACCTTCCCGGGCTGCGAAGGCGACTCACTGCTTTTCCTTTTGGACCTTGCCGGCGTCGAATCATCCACCGGCTCGGCCTGCACAGCCGGCGTGCCCCGTCCTTCCCATGTGCTGCTTGCGATGGGGCTGGACGAAGCAACTGCCCGCGGGGCCCAGCGGTTCACGCTTGGCCATCCCTCGACTGAAGCGGACGTGGACGCGCTCCTGGCCGCGCTGCCTGACGCGTACGCCCGCGCCCGGCAGGCCGGCATGGCCGGCCATGAATCATCGATCCAGACGGCCGGCACCGTGGCGCGTCAGGCGTCCGGCATCAGCTGATCAAAGGGCACCGCCGGGTCGGACAGGGCTGCAGCTGGCACGTCCGAGCGGGCCGAGATAAGGGCCTTGATGGTCTTCTGTGCGCTCGGCTTGCTGGAGCGCGGCCAGTTGACGCTCATTCCGGCCACTACCCGTCCCTGCTGCTGCCAGAAGGCGACAAATTCCTTCGATTCCAGGGACCCGCGGATGACCGGCGATACACCTGCCGTGAGTGCGGGAAAGCCGGAATACTCCATGCTGACGTCGTACTGGTCGGTGTAGAAGTATGGGATGGCGTCCAGGACGGCGTCCTGGCCGAGCATGGCTTTGCCCGCCACCTTGCCGCCTTTGAGGGCGTTGGCCCAGTGCTCGCTGCGGTCATGTTCTCCCGTGAACGGGTGCAGGGCGTTCGCAACATCGCCGGCCGCGAAGATGTCCGGTGCGCTCGTCCTCAGCGAGGCGTCGGTGAGGATTCCGTTCCGGAGCTCCAGGCCGGCCGCGCCGGCCAAGGCGGTATCGGGCACCACGCCGACGGCGATGACCACGATGTCCGCCGGGAGCTGCTCGCCGGAATCGGTGAGGACCCCGGTGGTCTTGCCCGCGTGGCCGGTGATTTCGCGCGCCGTGGCAGGCAGCAGGAAACGCACGCCGTTGCCTTCATGCAGGGCGCGGAAGAACCGGCCCAGGTCGGGACCGATGGCACCTGCGAGCGGCACCTCCTCCCGTCCCAGGAGGGTGACCTGGTTTCCGTAGCTGCGGGCCGCGGCCGCCAGCTCCATGCCAATCCAGCCGGAGCCGACCATGACCACATTGCGGCCGCCGTCCGAGAGCTGCTCCCGCAGGCGCCGGCTGTCGTCGAGCGTCCGGAACGTGGTGACGCCGTCGAGTCCGCTGCCGGGCAGCTTGAGGGGCCGCGGGAGCGCGCCCGTGGCGAGCAACAGGGCGTCGTAGCCCTCGGACGTGCCGTCGGCATAGCGGACGGCGTGTCCGGCAGGGTCCACCTCGGTCACCGGAACGCCCAGCCGGAGCGTGACGTTGTTTTCCGTGTACCAGTTCTCCGGCACGACCTCCACGGCATCCTCCGCGGCCTTGCCGAGCAGATACTCCTTGGACAATGGCGGTCTGATGTAGGGGTGGTGCGATTCCGCCCCGGCGATGGTGATCCGGCCGTGGAATCCCTCAGTGCGCAGCGTGCGTGCTGCCGTGGCCCCGGCCAGTCCTGCGCCGGCAATAACGATGCTCTCAGGGGACATTGTCCGCTCGATTCGTCAGGCAGGCCAAGCGGTCTGCACTCTAAAACCAGTTCTTTTGACGTTAGAAGAGTGGGGCGCGGCCGTCAAGGCAATTTAAGCCAGATTCCCCCGGGCGATAGAATAGTGGCGCAGGAAGTGCAACTTCAGGTTCGGCCTCCTGCTCCCACAGGCCGGCGGGGATAACCTGCCGACACCCCACGCCACCAGCCCACAGAAAGCTTACATGCGAGTTCTAGCAGCCATGAGCGGCGGAGTTGACTCCGCCGTTGCCGCCGCCCGCGCCGTCGAGGCGGGGCACGACGTCGTCGGGGTCCACCTGGCGCTGTCCCGCATGCCCGGCACCCTGCGCACGGGAAGCAGGGGCTGCTGCACCATCGAGGACTCCCGGGACGCCTGGCGCGCCTGCGACGTTCTGGGCATCCCGTATTACGTGTGGGACTTCTCCGAGCGGTTCAAGGAGGACGTGGTCCAGGACTTCATCGACGAATACGCCGCGGGCCGCACGCCGAATCCCTGCATGCGGTGCAACGAGCGCATCAAGTTCGCCGCCCTGCTGGAGAAGGCAATCGCCCTGGGTTTCGATGCCGTGTGCACGGGGCATTACGCGAAGGTGATCAACGACGCCGACGGAAACCCGGAGCTGCACCGCGCCGCTGACTGGGCCAAGGACCAGAGCTACGTGCTCGGGGTGCTGACGCATGAGCAGCTCAAGCACTCGATGTTCCCCCTCGCGGACACTCCGTCCAAGACCGAAGTGCGGGCAGAAGCCGAACGGCGCGGGCTGTCCGTGGCGAACAAGCCGGACAGCCATGACATCTGCTTCATCCCGGACGGCGACACCGCCGGCTGGCTGGCGGAGAAGATCGAGATGACCACCGGGGACATCGTGGACGAGACCGGATCCAAGGTAGGCGAGCATCCCGGGGCCAACGCGTTCACCGTGGGGCAGCGCCGAGGCCTGAAGCTCGGCCGGCCGGCTGCCGACGGCAAGCCCAGGTTCGTTCTCGAAATCCGGCCCAAGGAGAACAAAGTGGTGGTTGGGCCGGAGGCTCTCCTCGCCATCGACGAGATCCGCGGCATCAAGGTCTCCTGGGCCGGGCTGCCCATCGGCGAGGTGGGCACAGGCGCCGACTTCGACTGCCATGCGCAGGTCCGTGCGCACGGCGACCCCGTGCCCGCCCGTGCCCGGGTTGAGCGCGCTGCTGATGACAGCGGCGTGGAACGGGACAGTCTCGTGGTGACGCTGACGGATCCCCTGAGGGGCGTTGCGCCCGGTCAGACAGTGGTGCTGTACCAGGGCAGCCGGGTCCTTGGCCAGGCCACCATCGATGCCGCCCGCTCGCTGCAGCGCGCTGAACTGAAGTAGACGCCTCCTGAGTTAGCCAGAACCCAATTTCGGACCACGCGACGGCCGGCGGAATTTGCGCCGGCCGTCTTCCGTGCCCGTGAGTAGGTTCTGCGCCGCGCTCCTGCCGGCCTCTGCTATGCGACCCCGTGTTCTTTGCGGGGCTGCTGCTCACTCACTTTTTCGGTGTGGCTTGGCTGGCTTCCGGTGGCAGGGCGAGCCAAGACGTCCAGTGAACCGGCCCTCACTGGATCAGGCGCCCACCGGGATCTACTGGCTGGACGCGGTCCGCAGCGGGAATATGGCCGCCCTGGCTGACGTCATGGCACATGCAGTCCCGCCAGCCGTCGCCCTGGACCTGCTGACGGCAGGCATCGTCCTGCGGCTCGTCCGCATCAACGTGACAGGCACCCTCTGCAAGGACTATATCGAAGCCGGGCAGTCGCGCGGCGTCAGCGAATACCGGCTCGTCACCAAGCACGCCTTCAAGCGGCATCAAAGTCTGACGAGGCGATATCAACGGCGCCAATCGTTCAGCCGGGGCTGCTCCCGGCGCACTGGGTCAGTTTCAGCAGGCGGGCGTCGCCGGCGGCTGCAACCGGTTCGAAGGCTTCGGAGTCCGCGGCCCGGTCGATGCCCGGGTATGCCTGGTCGATGCCGGGGTAGTGGTAGCCGTCACCGAAGTCCAGCAGGTATTCCACCCGCAGGCGCTGGGCGGCCGCGCAGACCTGCTCCGAGGTGGCGATCTCGTCCAGCTCACGGCGCAGCAGCGTCCTGTCTTCGTCGAGCGATGCCATGGTCATGTAAGGAAAGAGCACATCCCGGCCAGCGATCGCCACGGCCAGGGGAGATCCGTTCCAGGGGTTGTTGGCCAGTACGGCGTCGTCGGGGACGTGCTCGGCGAGCTGCTGTAGCAGTCTGAGCTTGTGGACGTCGAGCTGCTTGCCCGGGTCGTGGACGACGGGCACCTCGAAGCGGTCGGCCAACCGCATGTTCAACTGCCACAGCGTGGGACTGGCCACGGCCAGCAGCGCAGCCACCGTAAGGGCGGCCAGAGGCAGGGGTAGGACCTGCCCGGTGCGGCGATCACGGCGGCGGTGACGGGACCGGCGACAGCGACTGACCGCGGTGATCACCCGCTCCAGCCCCACCGCGGCCCACGGGACGCCGAAGATTGGCATCAACGCGGCCAACCGCTCCGGATTGCCGTACCAGGGGGCGATGAGGGCGTTGCCCAGGTCGTTGTTGGAGCCGATCGCCAGCCCGTAGGCCATCACGGTCAGGGTGAAGCTGACGACCATCCATCCTCGCCGATCGTGGCGGGCCATCTGGTAGAGCCCTGTCAGCACGAGTCCACTGAGCACCGGGGCGGGCCAGCCGGCGGGCAGCGGGAAGTGGGTCACGGCCCGCCACAGCGCTTCGCCGAGGGGCATGCTCTTGGGGTGGGACCAGGAGAACAGGCCCAGGACGGTCTCGTTGGACGCGAGCACACCGACCGCGCTGGCCAGCGCCACCAGCACCAGTCCCACCCGTCGCCCGCCGGTGGCGGGGGAGCTGCTGAGGCCGGTCCGCACCCAGGACAGCATCAGGACGAGCAGCAGCGGAGACAGCAGGAAGGCGATCGAGACCACGCCGTTGGGCTGGGAGAGCACCTGCGCCGGCAGGTACAGCACCAGCAGAAGACCCGCCAGGGCCCGGGGGACGACCGGTGCGCGCGCCTGGCCCAGCAGGGTCAGCACCAGCGCCAGTCCGACGGGAAGAAGCGCGTAGGACAGCGCATTGGGATAGACGGTCCCGTATTGCAGCAAGAGGTAGGGGAAGGCCGCGAAAGCACTACTGAGCACCCCGGCCGCGGCGAGCACCACCGGCTGGGGTCCCACCAAGGTGCGGGTCAGCAGGAGCGCGCTCACCGGCCAGACGAGACCGGACACGGCCAGCCACATCACGTTGGTGGCCGCGGCGATGCTGAGCCCGGAGAGCTGCACCAGCAGTGCCACCAGCCCGTGCCACGCCCCGGGGTATGGGGCCGGGGACTCGGCGCCGGGCCGGGTGAACTCTCCGATGAACCAGGAGGAGGCGTTGCCGGCTTCGAGCGCGTAGTGCACCGCGTTGAGGTGGAAAACGGTGTCGTAGTTCTGGGTGATCGACTCCAGGTCGGGGGTGGCCAGCAGCAGGCGTGCGGTGATCAGTCCCGTGGCCACGGCGGCACCGGTCAGGCCCCAGGCCAGAACGCCGGGCTCCCATCGGGCCTGGGCGCCGGTGGCTCGCCTGCCCCGCTCGCCCGGGAGCTGAAGGCGTCGGCGCAGGCCGGTCATCAGCACCAGGAAGGCCACCAGGATGGCGGTCCCCGTCGCGGGCACCCACCACCCCCAGTCCAGACCCGGCCCCGGCGCCACGACGGCGCTGACGGCGACGACCGACACCGACAGCACCGGGGCAAGGGCGACCGCCACGACACCGCGCAGGCGCAGGGCCGCCACCAGAACGGCACCCGGCAACCACAGGATCGCCAGCGCCAGGAGCACTGCGGGGCCCGAGCTCACCAAGGACACCGCCCGGGGCGGCGGCGCAGAACAGTGCTGCGCGGCTGCGCGTTGCGCGGCCACTGGGGTCCGCGGCCGCGTTCTCGGGTGAGCTCAGGCATCATCGGCACCAGCCTATAGTCAGGGGCCGCCCGCAGGCCCGGCAGAACCGGTCGAACCACCGGGTGGGCCCGACCTCCAGAGCTAGGGGTACGACGCCGAGGACGGGAACAACGATGTCTGGCTGGTGCGGTGGGTGCCCGAGCCCGACCGCAGCGCCTTTGTGGAACCGCCGGCTGACCTTGATGCTCCGGGCCCGGTCTGCCAGCCTGTCATGGCCCTTTCCGGGTTCACCCTGCCACCGGCGGCCGACCGGGCAGGCGGGCCACTCCAGGAGTTCAGTACTGCAGAGGTCCTGGAGGAGGCCCTGCGCCGGGCACAGCCAGCACGGAGAGATCAACGCCCGGAAGCTCCTGCATACCTTCCTGCCCCTGACCAGCCCCGGTGATGAGCATCGCCTGATCATAGACCTGCAGAGCTGGACCACCCAGGAAGGGTGGTTCGGTGACGTCGGCAGCCTTGAGGTCTGGATTCGCGCCTCAGACCTTTCCGGTATTCGGTCTCGTGGGCGAGTCCGGCTCCGGCAGGCCACCATCGGCCGGGCCATCGCGGGCCTGAACCGCACTACCGGCGGCAGCCTGAACGTGCTGGGCTACGAAATGCTGCACGTCAAGGAGAGGACGTTTAGGCCGCTCCGCAAGGAAATCGGTTTCGTATTCCAAGACCCGGCCGCGTCGTTCAATCCACAACTGACCATCGGGGACTGTGTGGCGGACCCGCTCATCCATTTAGCGGGTTCGTGCGGTCCTAAGCCGAAACCACCTTGATGTTGAACGGGTCTTTGTTGCCCTGGGTGAGGAAGATCCGCAGCCACAGGGGCAGCCACATCTCCATTCCGCGGGCGGCATCGAGCGATCCCAGGTCCCGAATGTGTTCCGGCCGCCAGCCGAATTCCGCGAGCAGCCCCTTCACCACAGCCTTGGCTTCCGCGTCGTCGCCGGCCAGAAAGGCGTCGTGGTCGCCGCCGGCCAGCCGCTCCGGAGCTATCATGACATCGGCGCGCATGGTGTTCAGGGCCTTGACCACCCTGGCGGTGGGAAAGGCGCGCTGAATGGTTTCCGCCAGGCTGTCTGTATTCGCGATGGAGAGCGACGGCGGGAAGCCCGCCGAATGATCGAGCGGATTTGCGACGTCGATCAGCACCTTACCGTCGAGGTTCCTGGTGCTCGCAGCCGCCAGCACGTCCAGGGACACCGCGCCCGGTGTTGCGTTGATCACCACCTCCCCCTCCGCAGCCGCATCGAAGAAGGTGGCGGCCTTGGCCAGTGGCCCGGCGCCGGCAGCCCATCGCGCGGCCGCCTCGTTGGTGGCAGTCCGGGACCCCATGGTGACGGCGTGCCCGACCTCCACGAGCTTTCCCGCCAGGGTCCTGCCCGCAACGCCCGTACCCAGCACTGCGATCCTCATGGTCACCCTCCGTCGTCGGTCTTTTCCGGAACACTTACATTGTCCGTCCGCCGTCGGCGCGTTCGGCAGCTTAACACCGGCGGACATCCCGGCCGTGCCCATAGACTGGAATCATGACCGAGCTAAACCATGATCTGCCTGACAGTGAGTCCTACAATCCCGCCGCAAGTTCGCTGGCCGGGCATGTGGATCCCGCGGTGATGGCGGAGCTGTTGTCGATCCGGTCCAGCATCGACAACATCGATGCGACCCTTGTTTATCTCCTGGCGGAACGCTTCAAGGCAACGCAGAAGGTGGGTTTCCTGAAGGCCACGCACAGGCTCCCTGCCGGGGACCCTGGCAGGGAAACGGCCCAGATCGCCCGGCTGCGGCGGCTCGCCGAAGATGCCCAGCTTGATCCTGCCTTCGCGGAAAAGTTCCTGAACTTCATCATCGGCGAAGTCATCCGCCACCACGAGGCCATCGCGGAGGACCACCACAACGGCGCCGGCAGGGGGCCCGGCAGTCAAAGTGGCGGCGGGCCGGCCAGCCCTGCCGCAGGACCGACCACGCAGCTCAGCGCCTAAGCCGTGCCTGCAGCAGAAGAGCCGCAGCAGGGCCAGGTGACGGCCACGGCGCTGGGACCATGGCCCGGGCAGGATCCGCTGGAGGCCACACGCAGCATCCGCGGTGAACTCGGAGACCCCCACCTGCCGTACCTGGCCGAGCTGCCCGGCCGCGGAGTGGGCGCTGATGCCATAGGCCGCACCGCATCCCTGCTCGTTGAGATGGCCGTGGACGTGCAGCCGCACGGCTGGCGCCTGGTGGACCGTCCGGGGCGGGACCTGATCCGGGCCAAATCGGCGCTCTCCACGGACATCAACGCGCTCGCGGACGTTGCCGGGGAAGAGGACAGCCCGGCTTCGGAATTCAAGGTGCAGCTGCGGGGTCCATTGAGCCTGGCCGCCGGACTGCACCTGCACAACGGTGAGCGGGCGCTGATTGACTACGGCGCCCGGCGCGATATCGCGGCTTCCCTCGCCGCCGGAGTTGGGGAGCATCTGGCCCGCGTGGGGGGCGCCGTTCCCGGCGCCCGGCTGGTGGCGCAGGTCGACGAACCGGACATTGCTTCCGTGCTGGCCGGCACGATTCCAACAGCCAGCGGCTACCGGACCCTGCGTTCGGTCCCCGGGCAGGAAGTGTCCGAGCTTTGGCGCGTGGTGGTGGACGGCCTCCACGCTGCCGGCGCCGCCGAAGTCGTCATTTCGGTGCCCGAAATCGAGGCGCCCTTTGAGCGGATCCTCGCGGCCGGCGCCGACGGCATCGCCGTTCCCCTCAAAGCGCTCACGTCACGCCAGTGGGAGCAGCTGGCTGAGGCCGTTGAGGCAGGCAAGCGGCTGTGGGCAGGCGTCCTGGCAGTGGACAACCCCGCGGCAGAGCTGGCCAAGGCGGGCGAGGCTGCCGACGCGGTGTGGCGTCCCTGGCGGCAGCTCGGTCTGCCTGCGACAGAGCTGCGTACGCTCAGGATTACCCCCACAGGCGGGCTGGACGGTTTCACCCCCTCCGGCGCCACTGCGGTGCTCACGCGGCTGACCCACGTTGCCGACGCCCTGAACCAGTTGGCGCTGGGCTGAGTACTGCCGGAACTGGCCCAGCAAGATTCACCGGGCACCGAATGCGCTGAAGAGCAGCGTCAGCTCCGCTGTTCCCAGCGATCGGGGGCGGCGTACCCGGGGAGGAATCCCGGCGTCGAACTGCCCTCCGCATACGACTCAAGCCGGTAATCAAAGTGCCCGGCATAGACCAGTACCAATCCGATCTGCGGCTGGATCACTTTCACCTGGATGCGGTGACGGCCACGGTCTCCGTCTGATGGCTCCCACCACTGCTCGGCATAGGCCTTTGCATCGAGCAAAGCGGGCAGCGGCAGTCGCAGCGGGCCCAGGAACAGCCGGGACGCTTCGGAAATGCCGCGGAGCCTGCCCTCAGGGGTGACGCTCAGGTTAAGGTCGGTGACCAGTCTGCGGTATCTGCCCACATAGTCAACGAGCCTGGCGTGTCCGCCGGAGTCATCAGACCCTTCGGAAACACCGTGCGTCGCCGAAGACACGCTGGTGGTGTCCTGAAAGATCCTGGTGCGGCCAGGAAAGAAGATCTCCCGCCGGGCTGTCAGGCTGGAACGGCCGAACGGATCCAGATGGGCATGGTTTTCGATCCGGAACGGCACGCTTTCACCGTATTCAGGGAAAAATGCCTGTTCGCCTGCCGTCAGCCGGAGCAGCGGCCGCAGCCAGGATTGCCGGCACCCGACGACGTCAAAGGTGCCTTCGCCCACGCCATACGTGCCTGAACCCGGTGCGAGTGAAAAGTAATCCTGGAGTTCAGGCTGCAGCCGCGTGAACCCTGCCCCCATGGCCTGTTGGTAAATCGGCATGGTCATTTGGATCCTCCTGATGGGCGTGGACTGTCCTGCTGCATCCTAGCGGGCTGCCCGCCATGCCGAGAATGCCGTCAATAGGACAAAGCAAGGGCAATAAGGGAATATATAACTATGAAGGCACGCATTCTGGTAGTGGACGATGACGAGGCATTGGCGGAAATGATCGGCATTGTTTTGCGCAATGATGGTTTTGAGCCAGTCTTTTGCGCGGACGGCGGGCAGGCATTGGATATCTTCCGCTCCTCGAAGCCGGACCTTGTGCTGCTGGACCTGATGCTCCCCGGGACGGACGGCATCGAGGTCTGCCGTCAGATCCGGTCGGAGTCCGATGTCCCGATCGTCATGCTGACTGCCAAATCGGACACGTCCGACGTCGTCCGGGGGCTGGAATCCGGCGCCGACGACTACGTGCCGAAACCCTTCAAACCCGCCGAACTGGTAGCCCGCGTGCGGGCCAGGCTTCGCCCGGGCGATCAGAAGGCACCGGAGACGCTCCGGATCGCAGACGTTACCATCGACGTCGCGGGCCACGCCGTGAGCCGCGGCGGCGAGCGGATCTCACTGACACCGCTGGAGTTTGACCTTCTGGTCGCTCTGGCGCGCAAACCCTGGCAGGTTTTTACCCGAGAACTGCTGCTCGAGCAGGTCTGGGGCTACCGCCACGCAGCGGACACCCGGCTGGTCAATGTCCATGTCCAGCGACTGAGGTCGAAAATTGAACGTGATCCGGAAGCACCGGAAGTAGTATTGACGGTCCGTGGTGTCGGCTATAAAGCAGGTTCCTGAACCCCAGGGCCAGAATCCCTCCGAAGCCCCTAAAGGGCCGGCGGTCGGCGCCCCCATGCCGGGTGCGGCGGCGCCGGATCCAGCGCCCGATTCACAACAGGTAGGCGTCCACACTGTCCCCGCCGGCCCGCGGGTGGTGCAAGGCGTATCGTCCGGCACCGATGGCCCGCACGGGTCGGCTGCCCATCCTGCTCCGGAGCACACCGACGCCTTCTCGGGCGGATATGTCCGGCTGCAGCTGCGGGCGCGGATCTGGAGACGGCGAGCCCTGATCGTTTCACTGCGCGTCCTGCGGCTCGTGCGCACCGGGCTGGAGAAGGTCTTGCCCGGCATCCGGTTCCTGCTGCACTCCGTCCAGCGGAGGTGGCGCCGTTCCCTGCAATTCAGGACGGTCCTGACCACCCTGCTGCTGTCCATAAGTTCCTTTGCGATCGTGGGGGCGTACCTGTCCAACCAGATCGCCAACAATCTATTCCAGGAACGGCTTACGCAGGCGGAGTCAGAGACCCGGTACAACGTCAAGCAGGTGCAGGATACGTTCGACGGCGCCCAGGTCACCGATCAGTCCAGCGTCATCACCCTCGTCTACGACACCTTGAATGCGGTCGAAGGCAGGGGATCCGTGATCCAGCGGCGCTACGTCTTTGAAGCGATGCCCGACCAAACCAAGCCCCGGAACCGCTGGGTCGAGTCCCGGGCTTCGGACCAGTTGACCGTCAGCGTCATTCCCAAAGAGCTCAGGGCCGCTGTCCAGGATTCCGGCAAGGACCAGTTCTGGGCGTCCATGGAGTTTCCCGTGGGCACCGAAGACCGTCCGGGCATCGCCGTCGGCAACAAGGTGACGTTCAACGGCACCGTCTACGAGCTCTACCTGATCTACGACCTCGACACGGCCCAGCAGACCCTGGACGAGATCCAAAACGTCCTGTGGGCCGGCGGCGCGGCACTGATCATCATGATCGGTGCCATTGCCTGGTACGTCACCCGGAATGTGGTCAGCCCCGTCAGCCATGCTGCTGTGGTGTCCGAAAAGCTCGCTGCCGGGCAGTTGCAAGAGCGGATGGTGGTCAAGGGCGAGGACGAAGTGGCCCGGCTCGGGGCATCCTTCAACCACATGGCGGCCAGCCTCCAAGAGCAGATCACCCAGCTCGCCACCCTCTCGCAGATGCAGCAGCGCTTCGTCTCCGACGTTTCCCACGAGCTGCGGACCCCGCTGACCACCGTGCGAATGGCAGCTGAGGTACTGTACGACGCCCGTGACGATTTCGACCCCATTAACAAGAGGTCCGCGGAGCTGCTTTACAACCAGGTTGAACGCTTCCAGTCCCTGCTGGCTGACCTTCTCGAGATCTCCCGCTTTGACGCCGGCGTTGCCATGCTGGATGCGGAACCCACGGATATCGTGCAGCTCGTGTCCCACGTCATGGAGGGCGCCGCACCCGTGGCCGAGGAGTACGGTTCGGCCATGACGCTGAACGCCCCGGAGGGAAGCATCGTGGTGGAGATGGACGCCCGCAGGATTGACCGGATCCTCAGGAACCTCGTGCTGAACGCATTGGAACACGGTGAGGGGAAGCCCGTGAACATCTCGGTGGCGTCCAATGCGACGGCGGTTGCCATCACCGTCCGTGATCACGGAATAGGAATGAGCCCCGCCGAAGCGGCCAGGGTCTTCGACCGTTTCTGGCGCGCAGACCCTGCACGGGCGAGGACGACAGGAGGCAGCGGCCTGGGCCTGTCGATCGCCACCGAGGACACCAAGCTCCATCACGGGTGGCTCCAGGCTTGGGGAAACAAGGGCGTGGGCTCCAACTTCCGGCTGACCCTTCCTCTGAAACAGGGCGGCACAATCTCAAAGTCACCGCTGCAGCTTGAACCTGCGGACGTCGCCCTTCCCGCTGGCGGCGACCGCTCCGTCCTTGTTCTGGGCAACCAGGAATCGCACGGGGCCCACGCGGCCGCGCATGAAACGGCAGAGCCCCATGGAACCGAGGCTGCGCCTGACGGCGACGTTGTTTCGGAAGGTGACGTTGCATCGGAAACGGCCGCCACAGGGGAGAGGTCATGAGAAGGCGGCCGGTGGTGGGCCGCGCTGCGGCGGCACTCGTCGCCGTCGTACTTCTGTTGCTGGGCGCGTGCGCCCAGATTCCCCGGTCCGGGCCGGTGGGAAAGAGCACCGACGAGAGCGCGGGAAATCCCAATGCTCCGGTTTTCTTCCCCGTTGCGCCCCGCACGGGGTCCAGCCCTGAAGCCGTCATCGAGGATTTCTATCTGGCGGGCAGCGGCTATGAGGATGACTACGCCGTGGCACGCCAGTACCTAACCCAGGCATCGTCGGTCGCGTGGAAGCCCGACCAGCGCACGCTGGTTTTCCGGTCCGAGCGCGTGGTCCGGACGGGCGTCGAGGGGGTCTTCAACTACGAACTGGATGTCGCGTATTCCGTGGATGCCGACGGCGTTGCCACCCAGATGCCGGAGGGAACCAAGGAGAGCATCCCCGTCACGCTGACCCAGGTGGACGGGGAGTGGCGGATATCCAAACTTCCGGACGGCACTGCCATTCCTGAAGAGACGTTCAAGGTGATCTATGGCGCCTATCCCATTTACTTTTACGACCCCACGTTCACCTATGCCGTGCCCGACGTCCGCTGGTTTATCAAGAAGAAGACCGTCAAGTCGATGACGAGCGCCCTGCTTGGCGGGCCGGCTCCGTATCTCAAGGGCGCCGTCGTCAGCGCGTTCCCGTCCGGGATGAAGCTGGCACGGGAATCCGTTCCGGTGGTCTCCGGAGCTGCCCAGGTGGATCTGTCTGCCAAGGAACTCACCGAAGCTTCCACGGAAGACAGGCTGAGGATGCAGACCCAGCTGGCCCTGACATTCCGCAGCCAGCCCGATGTCATCAACGTGGAGCTTAGGGCCAACCAGGACCTGGTGCGTGTTGAGGACAACGGTTCGGTGCTGCCGCCCGTTCAGAACAGAAATGTTCCGGCCCGCCAGATCGCCGTCAGCAACAACGAGCTTGTGCGTTACGAAAACAACAGAATTTCGCCGCTGCCCGACATGGAGTCCGTTGCGGGGCTGAAGCCGCGTGCGCCGGCTGAATCGCCCGTCTCACAGACGGTGGCATTTCTCGACAGCACCCGGAGCACCCTGTACTCCATGGTTCCGGGGCAGGCCCCGCGTGCCCTGATCACCCGGAGCACGCTCTCCCGCCCGTCCTTTAGCCTGCACGACTGGGTCTGGACCGCGGGGCCCGGTGCGCAGGGCGTCACTGAGCTCACCGCATTCCGCCCCACAGGAATAGCGCAAGGAGCCACGGTGCCGTCCGTAACGCTGACTCCCTCCTGGCTGGCGGGCCGCACGGTCAAGGATTTCCGCGTTTCCCGCGAGGGCGTGCGCGCGCTGGTCATTTCCGAACAGAACGGAGCGACCCGGGTCCAGGTGACCGGCATCATCCGCAACGCCGACGGGACCCCGAAACAGCTGACCTCGCCAGTCACCCTGCACTCGGGCGACAGCCCGAACCAGGGAGTCTGGGTCACCGACACAACGGTAGCGGTGATGCAGGGCGCGGCCTCGGCGAACGTTGCCCCGGAACTGCTCTCCCTCACCTCCACCCAGCCGCAGAAGCTCGCGCCGTGGCGCGGCCTGGTAGCACTCAGCGCCGGCAATGGATCCGAGGAAATCTACGCCCAGTCCGCGGACGGCATCTTCCAAAGGCTGGGGAACGGCTGGTCGCCACAGCTGAAGGGGCCCTTGGATCCCTCATTCCCCGGCTGATTGCGCGGCGTTTTCCACAACGGCGTTTTCCACAACGCGGTTTTCCACAACGCGGCGGGGGCGTCTTCCGCCGCCGCCGCTTCCGGGCGATGCTTGCTGCGTGGAGACCCGACACCCCCAATCCGTCCACGGCGCTGCCAGGGACCCTGACCTGCAGCCCCACCTGCTCAGACGTGCGAAGCACCGCAGTGAACACCGGCGGCGGCTGCTGCGGGCTGCGGACCTGCTGGCTGATGCAACGGCCGAGGTCATGGCGCTGGCAGTGCCCGTCGAGTGCGTGTGCTGCGGCAACGAGGACAGGGCCATTTGCTCCGGCTGTGAGCGGCAGGTCCGGCTGCTGACCCGGAGGCCGTTCCGGGCCGAGTCTGCGGCTCCCGCCCTGATGGGCACGGACGGCTCCGTCCTTCTGCCTGTGGTGGCGGCCGGCATCTACCGCGAGGAGCTGGCACAGTCGGTCCTCTCCTTCAAACGCCATGGCCAGGGACCCCTGACCGCGTCGCTGGGAAAGGCGCTGGGACGTGCGGTCCTTGCCGCCGTTGGCACCGACCGGGACATCTGGCTGGTGCCTGTGCCCAGCAGCAACGGGGCGTACCGGAAGCGCGGATTCACGCCCGTACGCCTCTTGGTCCGCTATCTCCGCCGCCACGGCATCCTCGACGGGCTGGAGTGCCATGACGTCCTCCGGAAGATCAGGCCACCCACGGTGGCCACGGGCACGGGCACGGCCACATCCGGCGGACAGAAGGGGCTGAACCGAGGGGCACGGGCCAGGAGGGTGCGCGGCTCCATGCGGGTCGCCTGGAAGGCAGGGGAAAGCGGGCTGGCAGGTCGCCCGTGCATCATTGTCGACGACGTCCTCACCACCGGTGCGACGCTCGCGGAGGCCGCCCGGGCGTTGCACCAGGCCGGGGCCGTGGTCCGCGGCGCCGTCGTCCTGGCAGCCACCCGTGCGCCCGACGCAGCAGCTCCGCAGGCCCCTCCCAGCCCCTCCGCGAGGCCCCTCCGGGGGCAGCCCCCCGGCTACAGGAGTCATAGAAAAAAATAAAGGGCGAAAGGATGAATAACTCGTTGCTATGAACTAACGTCGGTTATGGGTACCAAGATCAGTTGTACCTTTCGATAGCGGCTCGGAAAGGGGCTCGACTGTCAGTCAGATCGTCCCCATGAAGTGCCGCTGTCGTGTCACCGAAGTCATTTGGAGGGCACCATGGAGTTCATGATTAGCGGACGAAATCTGACGGTCTCGGACCGATTCCGCGAATACGCCGGCGAGAAGATCTCGAAGATCGAATCGCTTGGGGACAAGGTCCAGCGGGTGGATGCGAAGGTTTCCAAGGAAACGAACGCACGCCAGACCGGCGACCAGCTCACAGTTGAAGTGACCGTCCTGGGCAGGGGCCCCGTAATCCGTGCCGAAGCAAGCGCCGCAGACAAGTTCGCCGCTTTCGATCTCGCCTACAACAAGCTGCTGGAGCGGCTCCGCAGGGCGAAGGACCGCAAGAAGGTGCACCACGGGCGGCACACGCCCAAAGCGGTACGCGAGGCGACCGCATCCTTGGAGCCCGCCAGCACCCATCAGCCTATCTACGTCGAAGCGAGCAACCGCGCCGAGCCTGCGCCGGAGCCCGCGGAGAAGTCGCGCTACGACGTCGACAATGACATTCCTGCCGGAGACTCTCCGGTTTTGATCCGCCGCAAGATCTTCCCGGCAGCGTCCCTCACGCTGGATGACGCCGTGGACAACATGGAACTTATCGGCCACGACTTTTACCTCTTCGTGGACAAGGCCACGAATGCGCCGTCAGTGGTCTACCGGCGCCGCGGCTGGACGTACGGCGTGATCACCCTGGACCACTACTGCGAGCCCGGCGAGAACACCCTGGAGGAGAAGATCCACGCGTACCGCTCCGACGACGCGGCAGCAACAGCTTAGGATAGTGCCCTCACAACGAAAGGGCTGACATGGTTGCAACGCTGAGCCTTTCACAGGCCCGGCGGATCGCCCTGGCAGCCCAGGGACTGGACAAAGGACGGCCCGCCGGCCCCGTGACTTCACGGACGGTGGGCCGGACCTTTGCCCGGATCCAACTGGTCCAAATCGACTCCGTCAATGTCCTGGCGCGGAGCCATTTCCTGCCCTTCTTCTCCCGGCTGGGCAACTACGACCGTACGATCCTGCAGCAGATGGCGGGCAGGCATCCCCGGCGAATGCTCGAGTACTGGGCCCATGAGGCGAGTTTCATCCGGCCAGAGCATTTCCAGGACCTTGTAACGTGGCAGAACCGCGTCTGGGTGGGAGCTTCCGCCATGGATCCAGCGCTGCGCTCAGGCGTGACGGGCCTCGTGCTGGAGGCCCTGGCCACCGGAAAACCCATGACCGCCGCCGAACTCACGGCGGCTATCGGCCATGTGGAGGACCGCAAACACGTCAACTGGGGCTGGAACTGGAACGCGGTCAAGCGCGTCCTGGAACACCTGTTTGAAGAGGGTGTCGTCTCCTGCGCATCGAGGACCGACCAGTTCGAACGCCGATACGCGCTGACCAGGCACGTCCTCCCGGCCCTGGACTTGGAGGCGCCTCAGGATCCCGAGGCGGCCATGGACAGGCTCATCGACGCGGCGGCCCAGGCACACGGCATCGGGACGGTGCGGTGCTTTGCCGACTATTTCAGAACACCGATGAAGGCAGCGGCTGTGTCTGTCCAGCATCTTGTGGAGAGCGGCCGGCTCGAGCCGGTCACTGTTCGCGGCTGGGAGCGGAAACTGTTCCGCCACGTCGAGGCACGGCTGCCGCGGACCGCAACGGGCAGGGCACTGCTCAGCCCGTTCGACTCCCTGGTTTTCGAGCGCCGGAGACTGGAGGAGCTCTTCGGGTTCCACTACCGCATCGAGATCTACACCCCTCAGCCGAAGCGCCGGTACGGCTATTACGTCCTGCCCTTCCTGCTGCGGGACCGCATCGTGGCCAGAGTTGACCTGAAGACTGACCGCGCGGGCGGCAGGCTGCTGGCCAAGGCCTGCTTCGGCGAGCCGGACGCCCCGGCGGACACCGCCGTCGAACTTGCCGCGGAACTGCGGCTGATGGCCGACTGGCTCGGGCTCGGTGATGTGGCCGTATCGCCGTCAGGGGACCTTGGCGCGGCGGTGGGCACAGCCATCAGCGGCGCCGACAGCAGGTATCCGCTCTGAGGGAACAGGGCTACCCGCTTCGCGTCTCTCCCGTAGACTGAACACGCCAGAATTCGGCAGCATGAGACTGGGAGCAACTTCACGTGGCATCACTAATCGAAAAACTTCTCCGCACAGGTGATAAAAAAACCCTGAAGCAACTGCGGAACTATGCCGATTCCATTAACGCCCTTGAAGACTCATTCAAAACGTTCTCCGACGCCGAGCTCCGTGAAGAAACGGACCGGCTCCGGCAGCGCCACCTGGACGGCGAGACACTCGATGATCTCCTGCCCGAGGCTTTCGCCGCGGTCCGCGAGGCCTCGTCCCGCACTCTTGGCCTGCGCCATTTCGACGTCCAGCTCATGGGTGGTGCTGCACTCCACCTTGGGAACATCGCCGAAATGAAAACCGGTGAAGGCAAGACGCTCGTCGCCACCGCGCCGGCCTACCTCAATGCCCTCGCCGGCAAAGGCGTGCACGTCGTCACGGTCAACGACTACCTCGCCGAGTACCAGTCCGAGCTCATGGGCCGGGTCTACCGGTTCCTCGGACTCACCAGCGGCTGCATCCTTGCCAACCAGGACCCAGCCATCCGCCGGCAGCAGTACGCCGCGGACATCACCTACGGAACCAACAACGAATTCGGCTTCGACTACCTCCGCGACAACATGGCCTGGGACAAGTCGGAGCTGGTCCAGCGCGGGCACCACTTCGCGATTGTCGATGAAGTCGACTCCATCCTCATTGACGAGGCCCGGACTCCGCTCATCATCTCCGGTCCGGCGCAGGGGGACACGAACCGGTGGTACAGCGAATTCGCCAAGGTGGTGCTGCGGCTGCAGCCCGAGAAGGACTATGAAGTCGACGAGAAGAAGCGCACCGTCGGCGTTCTCGAGAGCGGCATTGAAAAGGTCGAGGACTACCTGGGCATCCAGAACCTCTACGAATCCGCCAACACCCCGCTGATCGGTTTCCTGAACAACGCCATCAAGGCCAAGGAACTGTTCAAGCGCGACAAGGACTACGTCATCCTTGACGGGGAAGTCCTGATCGTCGACGAGCATACGGGCCGCATCCTCGCCGGCAGGCGGTACAACGAGGGCATGCACCAGGCGATTGAGGCCAAAGAAGGCGTCGAGATCAAGGCCGAAAACCAGACCCTCGCCACCGTTACGCTGCAGAACTACTTCCGCATGTACGGGAAGCTGTCAGGCATGACCGGTACGGCCGAGACCGAAGCAGCCGAGTTCATGAGCACGTACAAGCTCGGGGTAGTCGCCATCCCGACCAACCGGGACATGCAGCGGATCGACCGGTCGGACCTGGTCTACAAGAACGAAACCGTCAAGTTCGATGCGGTGGTCAAGGACATCGCCGAACGCCATGAACAGGGCCAGCCCGTCCTGGTCGGCACCACCAGCGTCGAGAAGAGCGAGTACCTGTCGCGGCTGCTGGCCAAGGAAGGCATCCGGCACGAGGTGCTGAACGCCAAGAACCATGCGCGGGAAGCGGCGATCGTTGCACAGGCCGGCCGCAAGGGCGCAGTGACCGTGGCCACCAACATGGCCGGCCGCGGTACGGACATCATGCTGGGCGGAAATGCCGAGTTCACCGCAATCGCCGAACTCGCCAGGCAGGGGCTGGATCCGGAGGAGAACTCCGAGGAGTACGAGGCAGCGTGGCCGCAGGCGCTTGACGCCGCCAAGCAGGCCGTCAAGGAAGAGCACGAGGAAGTGCTGAACCTGGGTGGCCTCTACGTGCTGGGCACCGAGCGGCACGAGTCACGCCGGATCGACAACCAGCTCCGTGGCCGTTCGGGACGTCAGGGCGACCCCGGCGAGTCGCGTTTCTACCTCTCGCTGACCGATGACCTCATGCGGCTGTTCAACTCCGGGGCTGCTGAGCGCCTGATGAACAGTTCGGTGCCAGATGATGTGGCGCTCGAATCCAAGCTGGTATCCCGGGCCATCGCCTCGGCCCAGGGCCAGGTGGAGGGCAGGAATGCGGAGCAGCGCAAAAATGTCCTGAAATACGACGACGTCCTCAACCGCCAGCGTGAGGCCATCTACGGTGACCGGCGCCGGATCCTCGAGGGTGACGACCTCCACGAAAAAGTGCAGTTCTTCCTCGAGGACACCATTAATGCCCTTATCGACGAGGCCACGGCCGAAGGCAACGGAGACGACTGGGACTTCGACCAGCTCTGGACGAACCTCAAGACGCTCTACCCCGTCACGGTGACCCCACACGATGTGATCGACGAGGCGGGCGGAAAATCGCGCATCACCGTCGAGTTCCTGAGGGAAGAGATCCTCTCCGACGCCAAGCTGGTGTACCAGGCCCGCGAGGAAGCCATCGGTTCCGAAAGCATGCGCGAGCTCGAACGGCGCGTTGTTCTTTCTGTCATCGGACGGAAGTGGCAGGAGCATCTCTATGAGATGGACTACCTCAAGGAGGGCATCGGACTGCGCGCCATGGCACAGCGTGACCCGCTGGTCGAATACCAGCGCGAAGGCTTCACGATGTTCCAGTCCATGATGGAGGCCATCCGTGAGGAAAGCGTGGGGTTCCTCTTCAACCTCGAGGTTGAAGTCACCCCCGCCGAGGATGTTGTGGTGGCCGATGCTGCCGGCGGGCACACCGAACATCACGAGCCGCAGATCCGCGCCGCAGGCCTGGAAGCGCCGGAAAAGCCGGCGCAGCTGCAATACACGGCGCCCGCGGAAGGCGGCGGAACCCAGACCCGCGTCGAGGGCCGGGCGGCAGGACGCTCGGGGAATCCGGCTAAGGCCGCTTCGCAGAACCGCCGCGACGGCAAGAAGAAGCGTTAGAGCCGAACGCACTGACAATCTGCAGGAAGGGACCCGGGCAACTCGCCCGGGTCCCTTCCTGTGTTCGGTCCTTGTTGTTCTTGGTCCATGTTGTTCCCTGTCCTTGGTGTTTCCGGCTCTCGCTCCTTGCGCTGTCTGATGCTCAGCCGATTTCCAATGCAGTGATCCGCCAGATCTGTTTGCTTCGCTCGAGCCGCACGGCAACAGCACGGGCCCTCAGCTCGTCGATCACCACCGCGCTGGCTTCATAAATGTCCGGAGTAATTTCGCATGCCCGGACGGAGCGGACGGTCGGGTTCCGGTGGAGGCGTCCCAGCTTCCTGGGCTCACGTGCAGCTTCCCGCCGTGTCAGGCTGGCGCGATGCTGAAGCGCCAGCAGGCACCTTTGGTCCAGCCGCCGCGCCAGCTGGTTGATCGGCCTGGTGCCGGCAAGGACTTCTATGGCCGCCTGGACGGTGGACCTGGTGATGGCGCAAATCTCCCGCATCTCCTCAGTTGCACCCAGCCCTATCGACTGGATGGCCTGTGGCGCTGGAATGCCCGCGCTCCGGATGGTGGTTGCTGCAGTCATGACTCGGTCCTTTGGGCTTGAATGGAATTGAGGGCACGCCACGGAATGCCAGGCACGCTGTAATGCGGGAATGCTGAGGCTCGCTGTGGTGCCCGTCGTGCTCAGGGAGCCCTGAGGATCTGGCCTGGCAGGAGGACACCCGGATTGTTGCCGATTGTCGCGATGTTTGCTCTAAACCAGCGGGGCCACTCCCTTGCTATCTCGATGTCGGTAGCTTCCGGACCCAGGTGCGTGGCAGCGATCGTCCACAGTGAGTCACCCGCCCTGACCACTAACTCCGGCCGGTGCGGCTGGTTATTCGCGGTCCTGGCCGGCACTGAGGTGACAAGCCTGGGCGCTGAAACGGGCGGATGGGGTTGCCACTGGGGCCGAACATCCGACGTGCGGGGGACCCGCGGGCCTGTGAAGTTTTCTTGCACCGGCTCGACGGCGAAAGCCAGACTTACAGAGGACCGGACCGGAGTGTCGGCCCGCTGATCTTGGGTGGGCGCCCACGCAGCAGACACTGCAACCGGATAGTTTGGGACCAATCCCGGCCCCTGCCGCGCATCTGCGTGGGCGAGGGGTGCCCCAATCAACTGCATCCCCAGGACCCCCAGGGCGAGCCGACGCATGAAGGCCGGGCTGAAGCGTCCGGTGACGGCCGCGGCGCGCTTTCGCCCGGCCTGTGCCAACACGGCTGCTGCGAAAGCCGCCATGAGGGACAACACCCACCAGGCCACGATGACCAGCCCGGCAGCGACCGCTACAAAGCCAAGGAGATCCTCGAAGTCGATGGATTGCCGTCTGGACGCGGAGTCCTGCCACCGTCCGATGAGACCTTCTCCCGTAAAGGCAAGAAAGCACCCCAGCCCCAAGATGACAAAAGCCAAGGCTGCGTCTGAGCGGACGATCTTGGAGCTGGAGGAATCCATAGTGGCTCTTTCCTAGAGTTTCATACCGTTTGATGCAGTTTGATAAGTTTTGATGATGATAAGGCCAGTTTGCTCCACTTTGCCTCCTACTGTCCAGAGTTGATTTGCCTCCAAGTGAACCCGAGGAATCATGTCAAGATGCCCGCCTGGGCTGATTCGTGGAATCATTTGATTTTGCCCGGATAGCAGGTCGTGTTTTTGGACCTTGTTTCGCGGTGGTCAGTGCCAGCAGGTCCGCGCATAATGCTTGGATCTGACGCTGGATGGCGGCGGGGTTCAGTGGCCTGTTCTCTCGTTTCAGCCGGGCCTTCACGTCCCGGTGGACGGTGCCGGTGTCGGCCAGGACGCGCTGGTACGGGGTGGCGGGTGGATCGTATTTCTTGCTGATCTTTGCCCCGGTCCGGACTTTCGCGAGAAGTTTCTGCTGCGGCGCGAAGTGGTTGGTCAGCAGCCGCTGGAGGGCCCAGATCCGGTTCAGCAGTTCCAGCTCGGCAGCGGTGTCGTAGCGGTGGTAGCCGACGGTCTGGCGGACGATGTGCCAGTTTTTCTGCTCCACGTGGGCGCCGTCGTTTTTGTTCCCGGACCGGGACCGGGTGAACGTGAGTTTCTCCTGTTCGCACCAGCGGAACAGCTCCCAATTGATGAACTCCGAGCCGTTATCCGAATCGATGCCCAGGATCGGAAACGGGAACGAAGTGGTGGCGTCTTTAATGGCCGCGAACACCCATTTCTGGGCCTTGTTTTTCACTGAGCGGGTTTCCGTCCAACCGGTCGCGATGTCAGTGATATCAAGGGTGAAACAGAATTCCCCTTGGTTGTTGCCGCCCTCGTGCCCGACCAGATCGATCTCGACGAAACCGGGAACTGCGTCATCCCACTCGGCCCAGGTCCGCATCGGAATCGAGTCCTTCAGCAGCGTTCCAGGCTTGGTATGGGAGCGGCCGCGGGGCTCCAGTTTCGCCCGATCGGCCTTGAGCCGGCGATCAATGGTCGCCGGCGCAATCTTCAACAGCTGCTCGGCCGTACCGGCATCAATCTGAAGCTCTTTGAACCGCCGCAGGCGCGGCACCAGGTCCGGCAGCCCGGCAGCGAGGAGCCGACCACACGGGGTACCCTGGACCGCCCAGCAGAACCGCAGCGCCTCGATCACCGCCTCCCCGTAGAGCGGCGGCCGGGGCCCCCTGGGCCGGGCAACCTTGAGTACCAGCGCCATCCGCAGAGCCTTCCGGGCATGGTCCCGGTGCCAGCCGGTCGTTGCGCACAGCTCATCCAGAATCTGCTTCTTCACCGCCTTGGACGAGCGTGCGTACCGGGTCGCGATGGTCTTCGTGACAGCCTTGCGTTCACTCATCGAAAGCTCCATGGCTCACAATGCCGAAGCAGCAGACACCACCCCGGCGGACACGCCGCCACGCGGGCATTCTCAAATGATTCTTCGAATACA
>NZ_JCAXEA010000022.1:0-82914 GCF_059759125.1 Arthrobacter sp. GQ119
CCGCAACAGCACCCCGGACGGCAGTTATCAGCCGTATGCCGCGCAACGTGCCGCCGCTGCCCGCCGACCCCGACCCAAGATGGCCAAGCTCGAAAGCGAGTCCGACCTGCGTGAGTACGTGAAGGACAAACTGTAAGAATGCGGTGGCCCGCTCATGCTCCCCCAAGACGTGGGCGGGCCACCTACCGCCGCTGTAGCTCCCCCATGGGCCGTTTACCGCGGCGGTATACGAACGATAGGTGTGGTAGGTGAACAGCAGGCAAACCCGTCGGCGGCTAGTCAAGTTGAGTGACTAACCTACCCATGGGTAGCGTTAGGAACGGCAACCTCCGCATGTCCCCCATGTGCGGAGGTTGCTTTCTTAAGCCGGACCTGTCGGGATCGTCCAGCATCTGCTGTTTTACGGCCGGAACGCGGCGTACATGGTGCGCTGCGGACCGGTATCACTGCCCAGGTACTGTCCGCGGTCCTCAAAGCCGGCCTTGCGGTAGGCGGCGAGTCCGGATCCATTTCGTTCGTTGACGGAAAGTACGACGCCGGCCTGCCCGCCGCCGAGTCTCGCCGTGAGTTTCGCGGCCGCCTCCACAGCTGCCGCCGCGGCGGCCGGGCCCAGTCCCTTTCCCTGCCAACGCAGGTCAATCAGGAACCCCCGGAGCAGCCATACGGAGTCGTCATCCGGCCACCCCGCCAGCCTGGCCGCGCCGGACTGCAGCGTCAGCACGCCCACGGCCCGGCCCCCTTCTTCGATGACGTAGGGCATTCTCGACGGTTCTTCAAGGCCGGCCAGCATCATCCGCAGCGGTTCGCCGACGAAGTCGTCCTGGCCGGGTCCCCGCTCCATCCGGGCCACCTCGCCCAGATGGATGGACCGCGCGTCCTCATCGAGGTCCTTAAGGGAGATCAGCCATACGTGGGGATCCATGTCCGCTCAGTCTGACTTCTTCAGGAACCGAGCGGCTCAGGGTCCGGCCGTGGCCGCCGATTCTGCCTGCGGGCCTGCCGGGTCCATCCACATGACCTCCCAGAGGTGCCCGTCGGGGTCCTGGAAGCTCTGGCTGTACATGAATCCGTAGTCCTGGGCCGGCTGGGACTCCTTGCCGCCCGCCGCGACGGCCTTGTTGTACATGTCGTCCACCCCCTCCCGGCTGTCGGCAGAGAAGGCCAGGATCACCTCGCTGCCGCCTGTGGCGTCCACGATGTCCTTGGACGTGAAGGTCTTGAAGAACCCTTCCACCAGGAACATGACGTAGGCATCGTCATTGACGATCATGCACGTCGCGTTCTCATCGGTGTAGTCCGGGTTGAACTTGAAGCCCAGCGCCGTGAAGAATTCCACGGTTTTATCGAGGTCTTTGACAGGAAGATTGACGAAGAGTTGGGTAGCCATGGGCCCAACCTAACACCCGCCCCAAGACGTGTCAGCCCTCCGTGGCAGGATCAGCGCAGCCTAGTGACCGTAGAAAATCTTCTCGAAGACGGCCCGCGCGCGCCGACTGACCCGCAGGTAGTTTTCCTCGAAGGCCGTGGCCATCCCTTCCTCATAACCGCACCAGCGCGCAACCGCCTCCAGGTCCCGCCTGGAGGAGGGCAGCAGGTCAGACGCACGGCCTGTCCAGATCACGTTGGCGGAGCGGATGCGGCTGGCGAGGCGCCACGCCTCGGCCAGCAACTCGGCGTCTGCCGCCTCCAGGAGGCCCAGGCCCGCGGCGGCTTCCAACGGCTCAAGCGTCGATGTTGTCCGCAGTTCCGGGTGGCGCCCCGCATGCTGCAGCTGAAGCAACTGCACCAGCCATTCGACGTCGCTGAGTCCGCCCCGGCCGAGCTTGAGGTGCCGGGCCGGATCGGCGCCGCGAGGCAGCCGCTCCGCTTCCACCCTGGCCTTGATGCGCCTGATCTCCCGGACGTCCGTCCCGGACAGCGACTCCGGGTACCGGATTGGATTGATGAGCCTGAGAAAGTCATCCGCGAGGCGGTCATCGCCCGCGATGGGCCTGGCGCGCAGCAGGGCCTGCGCTTCCCAGACCAGCGACCAGCGCCGGTAGTACTCGGCGTACGATTCAAGGGATCTCACCATGGCGCCGTTCTTGCCTTCGGGACGCAGGTCAGCATCCACTGCAAGGACCCGCTCGGCCATGATGGCGGGCCTCAGGGGCTGGGTGAGGAGGCTGGAGATGTGGCCCACGATCTTCGCCGCCTGCTGCTGGGCTTCATCGTCGGCATAGCCTGGCAGAGCGCGGTGGACGTAGAGGACGTCGGCATCGGAACCATAGCCGATCTCCCGTCCGCCCTGCCGGCCCATGGCCACGACGAGTACCGACGTTTTCAGCGGGCCCGCCGCGGACACGATGTTCTCCGCAACGCGCAGGGCTCCGAGGATGGCCGCCCTGTCCGTTTCGGCCAGGGCCACACCCACCTGGTCCTGTGCGAGCAGGCCGGCACTGTCGGCGATGGCAACGCGCAGGATTTCCCGCCGCCGGATCAGCCGGATCAGCCGCATGGCGTTTTCCGGCTCAGCGTGGCGGGACATCTTGGATGCGATCTCATGCCACTGGGCCTCAAAACTGAGGGGCGTGAGCTCCTTGTCGGATCCCAGCCAGGCCACCGACTCCGGTGATACTTCCAGCAGGTCGGCGATCAGCCGCGAGTTGGACAACATGTGGCAGAGCCGCTCTGCCGCCGCTGCGGAGTCCCGCAGCATGCCGAGATACCAGTGGGTGGTTCCCAGGGCCTCGCTGATGCGGCGGAAGGCCAGCAGCCCGGCGTCGGGATCCACGCCCTCGGCGAGCCAGCCCAAGAGAATCGGCAGCAGCTGCCGCTGCAGGGCGGCGCGCCGGCTGACGCCGGCCGTCAGGGCCTCAATGTGGCGCAGCGCCCCCTGCGGGTCACGGTAACCGAGCGCGGCGAGCCGGCCTTGCGCAGCCTCCGGGGTCAGTCGGGCGTCCTCGCTGCTCAACTTCGCGGCGGTGTTCAGCAGCGGGCGGTAGAAGATGCGGTCGTGCAGCTCCCGAACCGAGCGTTTGGTCTTCTGCCAGGTCGCCATGAGGGCGTCGGGATGCGGCCGGTCCGTGGAGAACGGGCCCAGCACGGCCTTGGCCAGGGCACGCTGCAGCGATTCCTTGACGGGCATCAGGTGGGTCCGCCGGAGCTGGAACAGCTGGATGCGGTGTTCGAGCAGCCGAAGGTACCGGTAGGCATGGTCGAACGCGGCGGCATCAGCGCGGCCGATGTAGCCGCCGGCCGACAACGCTGCAATCGCCGACGTCGTGTCACGGTGCCGGAGCGACTCGTCGGACTTTCCGTGCACCAGCTGCAGGAGCTGGACCGTGAACTCCACGTCCCTCAGTCCGCCCCTGCCAAGCTTGATCTGGCGCTGCTCCTCGGCGGCCGGAATATGCTCCGTGACGCGGCGGCGCATGGCCTGCACTGATTCGACAAACCCGTCCCGGCCCGCGGAAGACCACACCAGGGGCCAGACGGCGTCCTCGTACCGGCCGCCCAGGTCGGCGTCGCCGGCTATGGTCCGGGCCTTCAGGAGGGCCTGGAATTCCCAGCTCTCGGCCCACCGGGCGTAGTAGCTGCGGTGTGAATCGAGGGTGCGGACCAGCGGCCCGGACTTGCCCTCCGGGCGAAGGTTGGCGTCCACCTCCCACAGACCGGGCTCGCGGGCGGGAGAGGAAATGGCGCGCGAAATGCCCGATGCCAGCACCGTGCCGATGCTGCTTGCCCGGGCGTCCTCCAGCTGCCCGTTCTCCACCACGTAGATCACATCGACGTCGGAGATGTAGTTCAGTTCGCGGGCACCGCACTTGCCCATGCCGATCACGGCGAGTCCGACGTCGGCAATCTCCTCGGGGCTGAACTGCTCCCCTGCCTCCGCCCGGGAGACGGCCAACGCGGCTTCGATGGCGGCGCCGGCAAGGTCGGCCAGTTCGGCGCCGACGGCCGGCATGAAGTCCAGCGGGTCCGCCGCGCAGAGATCCTTCACGGCCAGGTCCACCACGCCCCGCCGGTAGGCGGTGCGCAGCGCCCCATAGGCTTCCGGCCCAGTAATCCCCGCCACCGGGCGCGCGGCGTTGGGATCGGCGTGCACCGACTTCAGGAGGTTCCGGCGCAGCTCGGCCGCGTCCGTCGGCAGGGGTTCCGGGCTGGCGGTCACGTCGAAGGCGTCGAGGTGCTCCGGGTGGCGGATGAGGAACTCGCCGAGCGCTTCACTGGCGCCCAGGACCCGGTACAGCGGCTCGCTCCTGTCCGTGTCCGCCGCCGCCAGTTTCCTCAGGTCCGGGTGTTTCTCGATAAGCCGAACCAGGGACTGCAGCGCTGCGTCCGGGCTGGCGGCGAGCTGGAGGCCTGCGAACAGCACGTCCTGTTCGATGCCGTCGAGCTCGGGGGCGGCAAGGAACCTTTCGCCCTTCTCCAAGTCGCTGAAGCCGGCGGAAATGAGACGGCGGGCCAGACTCACGGCCGTGGCCTAGAGAATGGCAAGGTTGCGCTGCAGCTCATAGGCCGTCACCTGCAGGCGGTAGTCCTGCCATTCGGCCCGCTTATTGCGCAGGAAGTGTTCAAACACCTGCTCGCCCAGGATCTGCGGCATGAGTTCTGAGTCCTCCATGGTGCGGATGGCGTCGTGCAGGCTCGCCGGCAGCGGGTCGTGGCCCATGGCCCGGCGCTCCGCTGAACTCAGCGACCAGATGTCGTCCTCGGCAGCCGCGGGAAGCTGGTAGCCCTCCTCGATGCCCTTGAGACCGGCGCCCAGGAGCACCGCGTATGCGAGGTACGGGTTGGCAGCCGAGTCGATGCCGCGGTATTCGATCCGGGCCGACTGCCCCTTGCCGGGCTTGTAGAGGGGGACCCGGACGAGCGCCGAGCGGTTGTTGTGGCCCCAGCTCAGGTAACTGGGTGCTTCTCCCCCGCCCCACAGGCGCTTGTAGGAGTTCACAAACTGGTTGGTCACGGCCGTTAATTCCGGGGCGTGCTTCAGGATGCCGGCAATGAACTGGCGGGCCGTCTCGGAGAGCTGGTACTCGGATCCGGCTTCGTAGAAGGCATTGGTGTCGCCCTCAAACAGGGAAAAGTGCGTGTGCATGCCGGAGCCGGGATGCGCCGTGAACGGCTTGGGCATGAACGTGGCATAGGTTCCCTGCTGCAGCGCCACCTCCTTGATGACGGTGCGGAACGTCATGATGTTGTCCGCGGTCTGGAGTGCGTCCGCATACCGGAGGTCGATTTCGTTCTGCCCGGGGCCGGCCTCGTGGTGGCTGAACTCCACGGAGATGCCGACGGACTCGAGCATGGTGACCGCCGTCCGGCGGAAGTCCTGGGCCACGCCGCCCGGCACGTGGTCGAAGTAGCCGCCTTCATCCACGGGGATTGGCGAGCCGTCCGGACCGGGCTCCTGGGACTTCAGGAGGTAGAACTCGATTTCGGGGTGGGTGTAGCACGTGAAGCCCATGTCGGCAGCCTTGGCCAGGGTGCGCTTGAGGACGTTCCGGGGATCCGCGGCCGAGGGCTCGCCGTCCGGCGTCAGGATGTCGCAGAACATCCTGGAGGTCTGCTCGGTTTCGCCGCGCCACGGCAGAATCTGGAAGGTGGCGGGGTCAGGCTGGGCGAGCATGTCGGATTCGAATACGCGGGCCAGGCCTTCGATCGAGGAGCCGTCGAAGCCCAGGCCCTCTTCGAAGGCGCCTTCCACTTCGGCCGGTGCCAGTGCCACCGATTTGAGTGAGCCCACGACGTCGGTGAACCAGAGACGCACGAACCGTACGTCACGCTCTTCGATCGTGCGCAGGACAAACTCTTGCTGGCGGTCCATGAAGCCTCTTCTCCGGGTAAACGTTCATGCCTCCGGCCCCTGGTATTCGCAGGGCCGGCGGCAGCTCACGACTCACTTTACTAAGCATTGCGACCTGATGCTGGCGCAGGTGCGGCGCGAAACACAGCGTTAACATGTGCCGCAGCCGGAAGCGGTGGCGAATCTGATCCCAAGGGCACCGGATTTGATCCCAGGGGCAGCAGGCAGCGGCGTCCTGTGAGCGGAATCACCCGGCCCTGCTGAGCCCGCGGTAGCTAGGACTGCGGGTCTCGGTTTACGCTCTAGCCTATGGCCTCCACCAGCAGCAGCCCTGACTCAAGCGCGTCCGCAGAAGTACCCGCCCCTTACGGCACCGGTCCTGCGGCGGGGGGACCGCCGTCGTCGGAAACCCCCCGCAAACCGGCAGCCAGGGTCCGCACGCACCACCTGCAGCAGGCAAAAGCCAATGGTGAGCGCTTTGCCATGCTGACGGCGTACGACCAGTACACAGCGGAGATCTTCGACCAGGCCGGCATTGAGGTGCTGCTCGTGGGCGACTCCGCTTCGAACAACGTCTTCGGCAATGAATCCAGCCTCCCGGTCACGGTCGATGAACTGCTGCCCCTGTGCCGGGCCGTGACCCGAACCGCAAAGCGGGCCCTGGTCGTGGCAGACCTGCCGTTCGGCAGTTACGAGGTGTCCCCGCAGCAGGCAGTCGCCACCGGCGTCCGCTTCCTGAAGGAAGGGCTCGCCCACGCCGTCAAAATCGAAGGCGGCGCGTTCTACGCGGAAACCGTCCGGGCCATGGTCCAGGCGGGCATCCCGGTGATGGCGCACATCGGCTTCACGCCCCAGAGCGAGCACTCGCTGGGCGGCTACCGTGTGCAGGGCCGCGGGGACGATGCCCAGCGGCTCATCGATGATGCCGTCGCGTTGGCCGACGCCGGTGCGTTCAGCGTGCTCATGGAAATGGTGCCCGCCGAAACGGCCGCGGCGGTCGATTCGGCGGTTGCGGTGCCGACGATCGGCATCGGCGCAGGAAACATGACCACCGGCCAGGTCCTCGTCTGGCAGGACATGGCCGGGCTGCGCGGAGGCAAAATGGCCAAGTTCGTCAAGCAGTATGCCGACCTGCGCTCCAGCCTCAGCGATGCCGCCAAGGCATACGGCGAGGAGGTCCGGTCAGGCAAGTTCCCCGGACCGGAACACTCGTTCTAGCCGGAAATCCCGGAACGGATCAGTCCTCGTCGCCCTTTTCCCAGGCTTCGTTGCGGGCGTGGACCTTCTCCATCGCGTGCTCGGCCTCTTCCCTTGTCTTGTAGGGGCCAATGAGCTGGGTCCAGTCCGACAAGGCGTCCTCTTCCACCTCATGGGTCTTCACGTTGTACCAGTACTCGGGCATCGACGTTCCTCGTTTCCGGTTGACGGCAAGGCCGGCCTGGGCGTGATGCACGTAACGTAAACCGCATCGTGGCCTGCCGGCCGCATTAATTTACATGCCAATCTGCCCTGCCTTATATGATCAATCTATGCCTTCCTTAGCCTCGACCGCACCCACCGGCACGCTGACCCCGGGATCAGTGAGCGCGCAGCGGCAGGTCCCCGCGTCCATCCCGCGGCCCGAGTACGTCGGCAAGGCCGGTCCGGCCAAGTTCACCGGCTCCGAGGTGAAGTCGGCCGAAACCATAGAGAAGATCCGGACCGCCGGAAAGATCGCGGCGCAGGCCATCGTTGAGGTGGGAAAGCACATCGTTCCGGGGGTCACCACCGACGAACTGGACCGCATCGGGCACGAATTCCTGCTGGACCACAAGGCGTACCCCTCCACCCTGGGCTACCGCGGCTTCCCCAAGTCGCTGTGCTCCTCGCTGAATGAAGTGATCTGCCACGGCATCCCTGACAGCACCGTGGTCCAGGACGGCGACATCCTCAACATCGACATCACGGCCTACATCGGCGGAGTGCACGGCGATACGAACTACACCTTCCTCGTCGGAGACGTGGACGAGGAGTCGCGCCTGCTGGTGGAGCGGACCCAGGAGGCCCTGAACCGCGCCATCAAGGCGGTCGCACCGGGACGCCAGATCAACGTGATCGGCCGTGCCATCGAATCCTATGCAAAGCGCTTCGGCTACGGCGTTGTCCGCGATTTCACCGGCCACGGAGTTGGCGAGGCCTTCCACACTGGCCTTATCATTCCGCATTACGACGCCGCGCCTGCCTACAACACGGTCATCGAGGCGGGCATGGTCTTCACCATCGAGCCCATGCTGACCCTGGGCACCATCGAATGGGACATGTGGGCCGACGACTGGACCGTGGTGACGCGGGACCGCAAGCGCACAGCACAGTTCGAACATACGCTTCTCGTCACCGAATCAGGTGCCGAGATCCTCACCCTTCCCTGACACGGGCCTTTACCTGCCCTTGACTCTCCCGGCAAGAGACCCTTGCCCTGCCCGAGCCCATAACCCTGCCACGAACGGAATTGCATTGGCCAAGAAGGACGAAAAGACCCGCAAGAACGCACCGCTGATCGGCATCGACATCGGCGGCACCGGCATCAAGGGCGGCATCGTCGACCTGAAGAAGGGCAAACTGATTGGCGATCGTTTCCGCCTGGCGACGCCCCAGCCGGCCACGCCCGCGGCTGTCGTGGAGGTGGTGGCCAAGGTCGTGGAGGAGCTGGCGGCGCGTCCGGACGCCCCTGAGGCGGACAGCCCGATCGGTGTGACGTTTCCCGGCATCATCCAGCACGGCGTGGTCCACTCCGCAGCCAACGTGGACAAGAGCTGGATCAACACGGACATCGATGCGCTGCTGACTGCGCGGCTGGGACGCCCGGTGGAGGTCATCAACGACGCCGATGCGGCCGGCCTCGCCGAGGCCCGCTACGGCGCCGGCGAGGGAATCAACGGCACCGTCCTCGTGATCACGCTCGGCACCGGCATCGGCTCGGCTTTCATCTTCAACGGCAACCTCGTTCCCAACGCCGAACTCGGCCACCTGGAGATTGACGGCTACGACGCCGAGAGCAAGGCCTCTGCCGTTGCCCGCGAGCGGGACGGGCTCAGCTGGGAGGAGTACAGCGTGCTGCTGCAGCGCTATTTCTCCCACGTCGAGTTCCTGTTCTCCCCCGAGCTCTTCATCGTCGGCGGCGGCATCTCCAAGCGCGCCAGCGAGTACCTGCCGCACCTGCGGCTGCGGACGCCCATCGTCCCCGCCGAGCTGAAAAATGAAGCGGGCATCGTGGGAGCGGCACTGGAGATTGCGGTGAAGCACGAGCTCGCGAAGTAGTCGGTACGCCTGCGGTGGCATACCGCGGGCAGTGAACGCAGAAGGCGGCAGACACGATGTCTGCCGCCTTCTGTATTCACTGGAGCCGGTGGCGGCTGCGGCTTCCCCTCCGCTGCCGCCACCGGAGCTTAGAGCTGGCTCTTCTCAGAGCTCTTGCCTTCAGGCCGCTTGGCTTCGACCTCGCCCTCGTGGCGCAGCAGCGCGATGGCGGATTCGAAGTCTTCCAGCGATTCAAAGGCCTGGTACACACTGGCGAAGCGAAGGTACGCAACCTTGTCCAGTTTCTGCAGCGGCCCCAGGATTATGAGGCCAACCTCGTGGGCGTCGATTTCGGCCGCACCGGAGGCCCTGATGTTCTCCTCGACTTCCTGGGCCAGCATGGCCAGGTCATCCTCGCTGACGGGCCGGCCCTGGCATGCCTTGCGGACACCGTTGATGACCTTGCTGCGGCTGAAGGGCTCGCCCACGCCGGAACGCTTGATCACCGAAAGGCTGGTGGTTTCGACCGTTGTGAACCGGCGGCCGCATTCCGGGCACTGCCGGCGGCGCCGGATCGCTGAACCGTCGTCAGCTATGCGGCTGTCCACCACACGGGAGTCAGGGTTGCGGCAAAACGGACAGTACACGTTCGTTCCTTCCCCTGGCCTCGTTCCAAAACCAGTTTACGACTAGATGTAGAGGAATAACAAGCCTGTAATTACTACATGTAGTGGCTAGCGTTCTGCCTTAAAGCGGGCCGTCACAGCATCGCCGTGGGCGGGCAGGTCCTCGGCCCCGGCGAGGCTGACGATGTGCCCGCTGACCTGTTCCAGGGCCGATTCCGTGTAGTTGATGACCTGGATTGCGCGCAGGAAAGTGGTCACATTCAAACCCGATGAGAATGCGGCCGTTCCGCTGGTGGGCAGCACGTGGTTTGATCCCGCGCAGTAGTCGCCCAGGCTCACGGGGCTGTAGTCCCCCACAAAGATGGCCCCGGCATTCCTGATCCGTGCCGCCACGGCGGCAGCGTCCGCCGTCATGATTTCGAGGTGTTCAGCCGCGTAGGCGTCGCAGGCGGCAATGCCCTGCTCAAGGTCGTCCACCAGCACGACGCCGGACTGCGGTCCGGAGAGTGCCTCACGTACCCGCCCGCTGTGCTTGGTCCCCGAGGCCTGGAGCTCGAGCTCCTCGCGAACGTCGGCAGCGAGCTCCTCCGAATCGGTGATCAGCACCGAGGCTGCCTTCGGATCGTGCTCCGCCTGGCTGATCAGGTCCGCCGCGACGAAGGCCGGGCGGGCTGTGGCGTCCGCCAATATGGCGATCTCGGTGGTACCCGCCTCGGAATCAATCCCCACGACCCCCTTGACGAGGCGCTTGGCCGTGGCCACGAAGATGTTCCCCGGCCCGGTGACAACGTCCACCGGCTCCAGCGCCTCTTCTCCCCCTGCACCGGGCACTCCATAGGCAAATGCGGCGATGGCCTGTGCTCCGCCGATCGCGTACACCTCGTCAATGCCAAGAAGCGCCGCAGCCGCCAGGATGGTGGGGTGCGGGAGCCCGGCGAAGTCCTTCTGCGGCGGTGATGCCAAGGCGATGGACTGCACGCCGGCTGCCAGTGCAGGAACCACGTTCATGATGACCGACGACGGGTAGACGGCGAGACCGCCGGGAACGTAAAGCCCCACCCGCGCCACCGGCACCCACTTCTGGCTCACTACGGCGCCGTCACCGAGGGCGATGTCGACATCGCCCGGACGCTGGCCGTCCGCAAAACGCCGGGCGCGGCTGATCGATTCCTCCAAGGCCGAGCGCACTGCCGGGTCCAGACCGCTCAGGGCGGACTGCAGTGCCTCGGCGGGAACCCGCGGATGAGCCTGCTCCACGCCGTCAAAGCGGCTCGCAAATTCAGCAAGCGCCGCGTAACCCCGCTGCCGGACAGCGGAAATGATGTCCGTGACTTTCTGCTCCGCGTCGGCCACCGTCTCATGCCGGGCCCGCGGTACGGCGCTGCGGAGCTCGGCCAGGGTCAGGCGGCGGCCCCGCAGGTCTACAGTGCGGAAGTCGACGGCGGCGGCGGAATTCGGGCGTACGGAGCTGTCCGGAGATGTGGTCACCGGTCCATTTTACGCGCCCGCGGACCTCACCATCGGACGCGCTCACACACCATCTCCCGTGTCCGGGCGCCTGTCCCTGGGCCGGTGCAGTAATTCGAGCAGGCTGATGGCGAAGTAGCCGCCCGCAGCAGCTGCCGGCCACAGGAGCAGCACCGGGTAGGACCGCAGCGAAAAAGCGACGCTCATACTGGCGGACGTGTCCTGGGGTCCGCCAAGCCAGAGGCCGGCCAAGAGCCCGGTCTGCCACGCGAGGACGGCTGCCGCGCCGCTCGCCGCCACGGTAAGTGCCAGCATGCGGTCGGATCCCCCGTCCTTCCGGCCCGCCAGCAGCACCGCCACGAGACAGCCCGCGACCAGGAAAAGCCCCGCCAGGACAAGATCCCGCGGAAGCCAGACCTCAGTGTTCGTCCCCGACGCCAGGGCGGCATCGCCCGTCACGAGATTCAGGCCGCCGGGTGCAAGCAGCCACCACAGGACGCCGGCCAGCACGCCCGACCCCACAATCCCGGCCAGCCAAGGCCAGCTGCGGGGGCTCCGCTGCCGGGGCCGGGAGCTGCGGTCCCGGGAGGCGTCCACTCCGTCATCGCGGCGGAAAGGGGCTGCGGCTGCTGGTTGGGTCATGAAGAAACGCTAACAAACGTTCCCCGGCTTTACGGCACATGGCCCCGTTGCCCTCCGGACTCACACAGCACTGTAGAAGCCCAATACTCTTGTAGTAGGACCCATCAAGCACCAGCCCAGCAGGGAGTTCGATCACAGTGGCCTCAGATGACGCGGCCTTCGAAGGTACGTTCAAGGAGATGTTCCGCCGCCATGCGGCCGGAGTTGCCATCATCACGGTGAACTACAACGGGGTCCCCTACGGCTTTACGGCAACGTCGGTGGCGTCGCTGTCAGCCAAGCCGCCCCGCTTTACGTTCAACATGGCGCGCAGCTCAAGTTCCTGGCCGGCGGTGGCCAACACGAAATACATCGGCGTGCACATGCTGGGGCTGGAGAACCAGGAACTGGCTGACCGGTTTGCCCGCACCAAGGAGCGCTTTGCCGGTGACCACTGGGCTCTCGGCCCCCACGAGGTCCCCATTCTCAAGGACGTTGCCGGCTGGCTGATCGGGCAGATCCAGATGCGGCTGTCCTTCGAAAACAACGCAGTGGTGGTGGTCGAAGTGGTGGAAGGCCAGGTGGGCGACGACGGCACACCCCTGCTGTACCACTCCGGCGCGTACGGCCAGCCAGTACCGCTCGACTATGAAATCTAGACGTCCAGGCAGGCAGGCCCCAGCAGCACTTTGAGGTCGCCGAAGAGGGACGGGTTCGGATTGACCCTGAGATGCACGGGCAACCCCATGACCTCCACGCGCGTGTCGCCCTGCAGGTTGATCCGCACTTCCGAGTTTCCGCGGTGGTTGCGCAGCACATCCCCAAGCTCGGTGACCACGGCCTCCGTGGCCTTGTGGGTGGGCATCGTAATCACGATGGGGCCATTCGTGCCCTCGCTAAGGTCCGGGACGGAGAGCTCCATGCAGTTCAGGGTGACGGCGCCGTCGTCGCGCCGCTGCAGGCGGCCCTTGACCACCACGATGAGGTCCTCGGCCAGAACCGAGGCGATGGGGCCGTACACCTGTCCGAAGAACATCACTTCCATGGAACCGCCAAGGTCCTCGATCTCCGCCCGGGCATAGGCGTTGCCGCTGGCCTTGGCGATCCTGCGGCTGAGCGAGGTGATCATGCCGGAAATGGTGACGATTGCGCCGTCGTGCGGCCCGTCCTCGGCGATGATCGAGGTGATGGACTGGTCGGCGTGCTGGCTCAGGAGCCCCTCAAGGCCCTGCAGCGGGTGGTCCGAGACGTACAGTCCGAGCATGTCGCGTTCGAACGAGAGTTTGTCCTTCTTCTCCCATTCGGGAAGGTCGGGAATCTCGATGCTCAGGGACGCCTCGGACTCAGCCTCGTCGAAGCCGGCGAAAAGATCGAACTGGCCGATCGCCTCATTGCGTTTGAGGGTGATGACCGAGTCGATCGCCTCTTCGTGGATCATCGCCAGCGCGCGGCGGTGGTGGCCCAGCGAGTCGAACGCACCTGCCTTGATCAGGGATTCCACGGTGCGCTTGTTGCACACAACAGCCGGGACCTTCATGAGGTAATCCTTGAAGGACGTGTAGGCGCCCTCTTTCTCGCGTGCGGCCACCATGGCCTCTACAGCGTTGACGCCGACGTTGCGGATGGCGCCCATCCCAAAGCGGATATCGTTGCCCACCGGGGTGAAGTTGAGCGCTGACTCGTTGACGTCGGGCGGGAGCACGGTGATGCCCATGCGCCGGCATTCGTTCAGGTAGATCGCCGATTTGTCCTTGTCGTCGCCGACCGAGGTCAGCAATGCCGCCATGTACTCCGGTGCGTAGTGCGCTTTAAGGTAGGCGGTCCAGTAGGAAATCACGCCGTAGGCGGCCGAGTGGGCCTTGTTGAAGGCGTAGTCGGAGAACGGCAGCAGGATGTCCCAGAGCGTCTTGACGGCCTCCATCGAGTAGCCGTTGTCCTGCATGCCTTGGGAGAAGCCAGCGAACTGCTTGTCCAGCTCGGATTTCTTCTTCTTGCCCATGGCGCGGCGCAGGATGTCGGCCTGGCCCAGGGAGTAGCCGGCGAGCTTCTGCGCCACGGCCATGACCTGCTCCTGGTACACGATCAGGCCGTAGGTGGTGCCAAGGATCTCCGACAGCGGTTCGGCCAGCTCCGGGTGGATCGGGACGACTTCCTGGATCTTGTTCTTGCGCAGGGCGTAGTCGGTGTGGGCGTTGGCGCCCATGGGACCTGGCCGGTAAAGGGCGAGCACGGCGGAGATGTCTTCGAAGTTGTCAGGCTTCATGAGCTTGAGCAGGGAACGCATGGGGCCGCCGTCGAGCTGGAAGACGCCGAGGGTGTCGCCCCGGGCCAGCAGCTCGTAGGACGCGGCGTCGTCAAGGGCCAGGGTTTCGAGGTCGAGTTCGATACCGCGGTTCATCTTGATGTTTTCCAGGGCGTCGGAAATGATCGTCAGGTTCCGCAGACCGAGGAAGTCCATCTTGATCAGGCCGAGGCCTTCGGACGTCGGGTAGTCGAACTGCGTGATGACCTGCCCGTCCTGGAAACGGCGCATGATCGGAATGACGTCGATGATCGGGTCCGAGGACATGATCACGCCTGCCGCGTGCACGCCCCATTGCCGCTTCAGGCCTTCGATGCCCAGAGCCGTCTCGAAAACCTTGGCGGCCTCGGGGTCAGTGCTGATCAGCTGCCGGAAGTCAGCTGCTTCGCTGTAGCGCTTGGCCTCCGGGTTCTGGATGTCGGCCAGCGGAATGTCCTTGGCCATGACAGCCGGCGGCAGCGCCTTGGTCAGCTGCTCACCCATGCTGAACGGGTAGCCCAGCACGCGGGAGGAGTCCTTGAGCGCCTGCTTGGTCTTGATGGTGCCATAGGTGACAATCATCGCCACACGCTCGTCGCCGTATTTGCGCGTGACATAGTCGATCACCTCGGAGCGGCGCCGGTCATCGAAGTCAACGTCGAAGTCAGGCATGGAGACGCGGTCCGGGTTGAGGAAGCGCTCGAAGATCAGGCCGTGGTGCAGCGGATCGAGGTCGGTGATGCGCATGGCGTAGGCCACCATGGAACCGGCACCCGAGCCGCGGCCCGGACCGACGCGGATGCCGTTGTTCTTGGCCCAGTTGATGAAGTCGGCCACCACGAGGAAGTAGCCCGGGAAGCCCATGGAGGTGATGACTTCCAGCTCATAGTCCGCCTGCTTGCGGACCTTGTCCGGGATGCCCTGGGGGTAGCGGTAGTGGAGTCCCTTGTCGACTTCCTTGACCAGCCAGGATGTTTCGTCCTCGCCCTCCGGGCAGGGGAACCGGGGCATGTAGTTGGCCCCGGTGTTGAACGAAACCTCGCAGCGCTCGGCGATCAGGAGCGTGTTGTCGCACGCCTCGGGGTGGTCGCGGAACAGGTCACGCATTTCCTGCGGTGACTTCAGGTAATAGCCGCTGCCTGAGAAGGCGAAGCGGGAGCCGCCGTTGTCGTACGTGGGCTCGAGCAGGGTGGATCCGGACTGGATGGCCAGCAGTGCCTCGTGTGCCTTGGCGTCGTGCTCGTGTGTGTAGTGCAGATCGTTGGTGGCCACCAGCGGAAGGTTGAGCTCCTTGGCAAGGCGCAGCAGGTCGCCCGTGACGCGCCGCTCGATGTCGAGGCCGTGGTCCATGAGTTCGCAGAAGTAATTCTCGGCGCCAAAGATGTCGCGGAACTCCGCGGCCGCTTCCAGTGCCTCGCGGTACTGGCCGAGCCGCAGCCTGGTCTGGATTTCACCGGACGGGCAGCCCGTCGTGGCGATGAGCCCTTCGGAGTAAGTGTTCAGCAGCTCGCGGTCCAGCCGGGGCCATTTGCCGAAGACCGAGTCCAGTGAGGCGATCGACGAGGCGCGGAACAGGTTGCGCATGCCCACGTTGTTGTAGCTCAGGAGCGTCATGTGGGTGTAGGAACCACCGCCGGAGATGTCGTCCTTGCGCTGGCTTTCATCGCCCCAGCGCACGCGGCTTTTGTCGCCGCGCGCGGTACCGGGGGTCACATAGGCTTCCACACCGATGATGGGCTTGATGCCCTTGTCCGTGGCCTTTTTCCAGAAGTCGAAGGCGCCGAAAAGGTAGCCGTGGTCTGTGGTGGCGAGGGCGGGCATCCCGAGCCGCTCGGTTTCGTCGAACAGCTCACCGAGCCGGGCGGCGCCGTCCAGCATGGAGTACTCGGTGTGGGTGTGGAGATGGACGAACGAGTCATTGCTGGGAGTCACCGAACCATTCTAGTGGTCTCCCTGTGACAATCAGCGCTGACCTGCCGGCGGACGGGCAGCCCCCGAAGCGGGTTCAGGCCCGGCCGGATTCCAGGACCTGCAGCGCGTAGGCCAGATCTTCCGGGTATTCGCTGGTGACGGTCACGCGTTCCCCCGTCCTCGGGTGGTCGAAGCCGAGCTGCCGGGCGTGCAGCCACTGCCGGGTCAGGCCAAGGGTTGCGGCGAGACGCGGGTCGGCGCCGTACGTGAGGTCACCGGCACACGGATGGCGCAGCGCCGCGAAGTGGACCCGGATCTGGTGCGTTCTGCCCGTTTCCAGGTGCACTTCCACCAGGGTGGCCTTTCCGTAGGCCTCGAGGACCTCGTAGTGGGTGACTGACGGCCGCCCGTCTTCGATGACGGCGAAGCGCCAGTCGTGGTCCGGATGTCGGCCGATCGGCGCGTCGATGGTCCCCTGCAGGGGGTCCGGGAGGCCCTGGACCACGGCGTGATAGACCTTGTCCACGGTGCGTTCCTTGAAAGCACGCTTCAGCGTGGTGTAGGCCGGCTCCGTTTTGGCCACGACCATGACTCCGGACGTGCCGACGTCGAGCCGGTGGACAATGCCTGCCCGCTCAGCGAATCCTGACGTGGACACGCGGTACCCGGCGCCTGCCAGCCCTCCGACCACGGTGGGACCCACCCAGCCCGGAGACGGATGGGCTGCCACCCCTACCGGCTTATCGACGACCACAAAGTCGTCGTCGTCCAGCAGTATCTTCAGGCCTTCCACAACTTCCTCCACAATTTCCAGGGGGTCCCGCCGCTCCGGGACCGTCACGTGGAGCACTGTGCCCGACGCGAGCTTGGCGGACTTACCCACCTTTTTGCCGCCGCTGAGGACATTGCCTTCGGCGATGAGGGTGGCCGCCTGCGACCGGGACACGCCCATCAGCTTGGCCAGCCCGGCATCAACCCGGCTGCCGTCCAGTTCCTCCGGCACTACCACGCGTTCAGACATCCTTGCCTCCATCCCGCTTGGCTGCCGCGTGACGCGATCCGTCCAGGCCGATGCCGCGCAGCGTGAGCAGGCAGATAATGACCACCGAGGACACAACGGCCGAGTCCGCGATATTGAAGATCGCGAAATTGGGCAGCTGGATGAAGTCGATGACGTGGCCCATGGCGAAGGAGGGCTCGCGGAACAGCCGGTCGGTCAGGTTGCCAAGGGCGCCGCCGAGCAGGAGGCCCAGTGCCACTGCCCACCACGCGGAACCAAGCCTGCGCAGCTGGAACACGATGGCGACGGAGACAGCCACCATGATGATGGTGAAAACCCACGTCACGTTCTCCCCGATGGAAAAAGCGGCGCCGGAATTGCGGATGTAGTACCAGTGCAGCAGCGGGGGCAGCACGGGGATCCGTTCCCCTTCCACCATCGTGCTCGTCACCCACAGCTTGGTGAGCTGATCGAACACGTACGCGAAGACAGCCAGCCCTGCGAACAGGGAGAGGAGCACCGCCCGACGGGGCCGCGGGCGAGGGGAGGCTGGATGGGCTGCGTCGGCGGCGAGTTCGTCAGTCATGGTGCTTTCATTCGGGAAGCGTTCTTCTTAATCACAAAAGCCGGCGGCCGAGGAACCCTCAGCCACCGGCTTTCAGAATACGTGCTAAACGGCGGCGTTGCTTTCGCCGACCTCGGGTGCTGCGACGGAGCCGCGGGCGTCCAGGTCGCGCAGCTGGCCTTCGATGTAGGCCTTCAGGCGTGAGCGGTAGTCCCGCTCGAAGCCGCGGAGCTGCTCCACCTTGCGTTCGAGGACGGAGCGCTGCTGCTCGAGGGCGCCAAGGATCTTCCGGGACTTCTCCTGGGCGTCGTTGACGAGGCTGCTGGCTTCGATCTGTGCTTCGGCAATGATCTTGTCGCGCTGTTCCTGGCCATCGGCGACGTGGCGGTCGTGCATCTGCTGCGCCATGGCAAGCAGCCCAGCGGCGGAGTCGGATACGTTGCCTCCGGCGGCAGCGGGAGCCTGGGTGGCAACAGCAGCAGCCTGCTCCGCTTCCTTCTTCTTGGCAAGCTCGGCGGCCTTTGCTTCGGCTTCTGCCTTCGCGCGCGATTCGTCCTTGTCGGCCTTGGCGGGGGCGGGAACCTTCTCAACGACCGGTGCCACTGTTGTGGCCGCCGCGGCGGTTCCGCTGCCACCTTCGGCGAGCTTCTTGCGAAGTTCGTCGTTTTCCTGGTTCAGGCGGCGCAGTTCAACGACGATCTCGTCCAGGAAGTCATCAACTTCGTCCTGGTCGTAGCCTTCGCGGAACTTGGTCGGCTGAAAGCGCTTGTTGACAACGTCTTCTGGCGTCAAAGCCATCTGGTCACCTCGTTGGTCTAGTTAGTCAGTAGGCCTTCCGGCCGTTCAAAACTACGGTACCTAAATATGGTCTGGTTCCTCTAATTCAACACGTTGTGTCAAACCGGAGATTTCCGCGCGATCGGCCACCCGTTCAGGAACGGCCATCGTGCTGCAAGCTGCTGTGGAACTATGCGAAGGACCTGGCGATAGCCATCGCGATGCTGAGGGCGATGAACAACACCAGGAAGCCAAGGTCGAGCGAGACGCCACCAAGCCGCAGCGGCGGAATGACGCGGCGGAGAACTTTCAGCGGCGGGTCCGTGACCGAGTACACCGCATGGGCGGTCACAAGCGCCATGCCCCGGGGGCGCCATTCACGGGCAAACATCTGGACCCAGTCAAACACGAGACGCACGATCAGTGCGACGAACACGAACAGCAGGACGATATAGACGAGCCCGAATATTAGTCCCATGAGCTAACCCATATCTCCATGTTCATTCCGGATGCCGTGGCGTCCTGTCAGTCTGACCTCAATGCTGCACCAGTATTTCAGCACAATTACTATTTCAACACGGATGCCAGGCAGGTGTCCCTGCCTGGCATCCGACGGGCTTGGTTAGCTCTGGTTGAAGAAGCTGGCGGTGGTCTCGCTGGCCTTCTTGTCATCACCGATGACTTCAATGTACGACGGCGACAGCAGGAAAACCTTATTGGTGACACGCTCAATGCTGCCGCGGAGGCCAAAGACCAGTCCCGCGGAGAAGTCCACGAGCCGCTTGGCGTCCGCCTCGCCCATGTCCGTGACGTTCATGATGACGGGGATGCCGTCCCTGAAGCTTTCACCGATGAGTTTGGCGTCGTTGTAGGAGCGCGGGTGGATCGTGGTGATCTGCCGCAGTCCGGTGGTCTCTTCGCGGCTCGAAGCCGCACGCTTAATAGGTGTCACGGGTGCGCGGTATTCCTCTTCGGCGACGGGTGGCGCTTCACGGACGACCTCGCGGACGGGCGCCGGGGCACGGCGCTCCTCGCGGTCAGGCTCCATTTGGTCCTCATCCTTTTGCTGGGTGGAAAGCTCAGACTCGTAGTGCTCTTCGCCATCGGCGAGCCCAAGATAGATCATTGTCTTGCGCAGAGCGCCGGCCATGGTCGACTCCTAATCGTGTCCGTAAGCGGGCCGCCCAAATAAAGACTGACAGCATTGGAATCCCCGCCATTCACTTCCAATACTCAGACGCTATCGCACCGCCGGGCGCGATCCGAGAATATCCGAACCGATTCTGAGGTGTGTCGCGCCGAAACGGATAGCTGCTTCCAGGTCCTGGCTCATGCCTGCGGAAACCGCCACGGCGCCGGGGTGGCCACCCTTGAGCCGGGCCGAAATGTCCGCAAGTTTGGCGAAGGCGTGGTCGGGGTCGGCCCCCAGCGGGGCCACCGCCATGACACCGGCCAGCCGAAGGCCTGGGGCTTCTTCCAGCCGGTCAGCCAGGAGCGGAACGTCAGCAGGCGCGGCCCCGCCCCGGTGCGCCGCTTCGTCGTCGTCCAGGCTCACCTGGATGAAACAGTCCAGGATGTCCCGTCCTGATCTTTCCTGCTCTGCGGCCATCGCCTTGGCGAGTGACTCCACGAGTTGCGGACGGTCCACGGAGTGGACGGCGTGAGCGTACCGGACCACGGTCTTCGCCTTCTTGCTTTGCAGTTGACCCACGAAGTGCCACCGAACATCCAGCCCGCTCAGCAACGCCGCCTTCTGGGAGGCCTCCTGGTCCCTGTTCTCCCCGAAATCCGAGACCCCCAATGAGGCCAGCCTGCGGACATCGTCGGCGGGATGGTACTTGGACACAACGATAAGCCGCGGCGGGTCGTCGGTCCGGCCGGCGGCAGCGGCGGCGTCGGCAATCCGGAGCCGTACGGCATCCAGCCGCTGCTTCAGCTCACGCATCCGGGCATCGGTTTCCGGCATAGCCTCACTCATGGGACCACACCAGGCCCGCGAACCGTCCTGCTTGACGGTCCCGCCGATACGAGTAGAGCGCTTCCGTCTCCAGTGTGCAGGGTCCACGGTATTCGACCGGCACGCCCAGGGATTCGAGTTGGTTCGCCGCACCGCGCGGCAGATCAAGCGCGGCGGTTCCCCAGCTGGTGGTGGACCAGGCGGACGGCACGACGGCGGCAACGTCGTCCCGCAGCCCGTCCGGAACTTCGTAGCACTGGCCGCAGATTGACGGCCCCAGCCAGGCGCGAACATCCCGCGCGCCCGATGCCTGCATCTGCTCCACCGCAGCGGGGATCACCCCTGAGGCCAGGCCCGGACGCCCGGCGTGAACCACGCCAAGCACGGGGCCGCCAGCGCCGGAGTTACCCACCAGCACCATCGGAATGCAGTCGGCAACCATCACCGCCAACGGCAGCGTGCGGGACACCATCGCATCCGCCGTGGGGGCAACAGCCGCCGAGTCCACCGTGGCCACTTCATTGCCATGAACCTGGTTCATGTACTGGAACCGGCGGGGCGCAATGCCGGCAGCAGCGTCCAGATGATCGCGTCGCCGCATAACAGACGGGGCGTCGTCGCCCACGTGCAGGGCAAGATTGCCCGCCTGTGTGTCGGTGAACGCCACAGACACCCCGGGCAGGACTTCAGCACGCCACAGAAACAATCAGAACACCAACAACAATCAAAACACCAACAATCAAGAGAACTTCAGCAAGGGGCGCCGGACGGCAGTGCCGTCCGGCGTCCGCCTGCTGCAGGAAGGACCCTACTTCAGGAAGTCCGGAACATCCAGGTCATCGGAGCGGCCCCCGGAGAGGTCCGGTTCCACCACCGACGGAAGGTCGACGTCGAACCCCGAGTCTGCGGGGACTGCAGACTGACGCTGCTGGCCCCAGCTGCCCAGGCCGGCGGCCCCGACTCCGGCGTGTACCGGCTGGACGTGGACCTGCGGCTGGCTGTTCGACGGCGCCGGGCTCGACGGCGCGGACGCCGGAACCGCCGGACGCTGCGTGGCGGCCTGCGGCTGCGACTGGTCCATGGACGGCGATGTGGCCTTGACGTCGTCGAAGCCGGCAGCGATCACAGTTACGCGGGCTTCATCCCCGAGGGCGTCGTCGATCACGGCACCGAAGATGATGTTGGCTTCGGGGTGTGCCACTTCCTGGACCAGGCGGGCGGCCTCGTTGATCTCGAACAGGCCAAGGTCGGATCCGCCCTGGATCGAGAGCAGCACGCCGTGCGCACCGTCGATGGAAGCCTCAAGCAGCGGCGATGCGATGGCGAGTTCGGCCGCTTTGACCGCCCTGTCCTCACCGCGGGCGGACCCGATGCCCATGAGGGCCGATCCGGCGCCCTGCATGACGGACTTGACGTCGGCGAAGTCGAGGTTGATCAGGCCGGGGGTGGTGATCAGGTCGGTGATGCCCTGGACACCGGACAGCAGGACCTGGTCGGCGGACCGGAACGCGTCCAGGACTGAGACGTTGCGGTCGCTGATGGACAGCAGGCGGTCGTTGGGGATCACGATCAGCGTGTCCACTTCATCACGGAGGGCGTCGATGCCGGCCTCCGCGGAGCCTGCACGGCGGCGTCCCTCGAACGTAAACGGACGTGTCACCACACCAATGGTCAGGGCTCCGAGGGAACGCGCAATGCGTGCCACCACCGGCGCTCCGCCAGTGCCCGTGCCACCGCCCTCGCCGGCAGTAACGAAGACCATGTCTGCCCCGCGGAGCACTTCCTCGATCTCGTCAGCATGGTCCTCGGCAGCCTGCTTGCCGACCTCCGGATTGGCTCCGGCACCAAGCCCGCGTGTCAGTTCGCGTCCGACGTCAAGCTTGACGTCGGCATCGCTCATCAGCAGCGCCTGGGCATCGGTGTTGATCGCGATGAATTCGACACCGCGGAGACCCACCTCGATCATGCGGTTGACTGCGTTCACGCCACCGCCGCCGATGCCGACGACCTTGATGACGGCCAAGTAATTCTGCGGAGCTGCCACGTTACGTGTCCCTTGTTCGTGTCCTGTTGCGAAATCTGATGGAGTCGAGCTTGAAGCGCTGAACCTTAACCTTCGAGTTGAAGGTTATAGTTATGTCAAGTAACTCATGTCTGTGACGCTATTTCCTATGCTTCGTACATTCAATAACCGACCCCGCGTGTCGGACTAATCACGGCGAAATACGGCGTGTCAGCCTGTCATGGAGTCAGCGCGTCACGGGGTGCCGGGGCACACTGACGTCGTAGACCTTCACGGGGTTGGCCGGGTCCGCGGGAACCTTCAGCAGAGCCTCCAGCACCCGTGCCTTCAACTCCCGCTCCCCCTCGTTGCCCCAAATGATCATCTGGCCGTCCACCAGCTTCAGTTCAACCGCATCCACCGATTTAGCTGAAGCGTTGGAGAGCTTGGCAAGAACGCTGGCCGGCAGGGCGCCCAGCACGGCTGTGGTGGCTTGGAAGAGGTCTTTGCCGATCGCACCGGCGCCGCCGTCGATGACCGGCAGCTTCACGTTTGCGGGATCTGCCGTGGCGGTCAGGCGCACCCCCTCCACGTCAACCAGCATGTACTCGGCGCCGCGCTTGACGAGTGCCACCGGAACACGCTCGTGGACCTGGACCACCAGCTCGGAGGGCGGACGGGCCTGGGTGGTCACCGACTTGATCTGGACGAGAGGCTTGAGCAGCCTTTCGACGTCCCCGTCATTCACCTGTGGCAGCGGCGTGCCTTCAAGCGGCTTGAGGGCGGCCTGGACCTGAGCAGGCTTAAGCAGCTTAGTACCGCTCACCGTCACCGTTTTGACGGCCAGCACAGGCGAGTAGACGGCGGCCACGATCAAGCCGGCGACAAGAGCGGCCACAACGCATGCCGCCATAATGGCATTGCGCCTGAGCCGCCTGCCCTTGGGCTCCGGAAAGGCGAGGACGTTGTCCTGGTCTGCGCTGTCCTGGCCTGCCCTCTTCTGATTTGCACTGTTTCGTCCTGCACCGGCGGTGTCGGGCGATGCCTTTTGTTCCGCGCCTTTGCGCCACGGTCGCTGAGCGGTGGCCAGAACGGCCTGGATCCGGCTCTGCCGCTCCGCCGGGTTATTCGGCCTCCGGTCCTGCCGGGTTGCTTTCCTGGGCTCCGGGGCGCGTTTCCGGGGCTCCGGGCCGGGTTTCCTGGGCTCCGGGCCGGGTTTCCTAGGCTCCGGGGCGGGGGCTGGTGCGCTCTTGGAGGCGGTGATCACTCGCGGCTGCGCGTCCTTATGGGTGTCCGGCGTCTTGGCCCGGTCTGCGGACCCGGCCGGCTTTCCGGACCCGGCTGGCTTTCCGGACCCTACGGGCCGGTAGGTGGGGCGGCGGGTACTAGCCACCGAGCGACACCACGATGAGGGGGCCGTATGCGGTCACGTCGCCGGCGCCGGCCGTCAGGATGATGTCGCCGGGCTGCGCAACAGCAGACATGGCCTCCACCGCTGCCTGCCCTCCTGCAACCAAGCGGCCGCCCTCCCCCAGGTGCCGGGTGATGAGCGCGCTCGTCACTCCGGGGATGGGGTCCTCCCTCGCCGGATAGATGTCCAGCACCAGGGCCGTGTCAGCCGTGTTGAGTGCCTCGGCGAAGTCCTCGGCAAATTCACGGGTCCTGGAAAAAAGGTGGGGCTGGAACAGGACATGGACCTTGTGGTCCCCTGCCACCGAGCGTGCGGCGGCGAGGGCGGCCCGCACCTCGGTGGGGTGGTGGGCGTAGTCGTCGTACACCCGCACTCCCCTGGCCTCACCCTTGAACTCAAACCGCCGCGACGCGCCCGAGAAACCTGCCAGCGCCGACGCCGCAGACTTCGGCTCCACGCCAAGCTCCAGAGCAACAGCCATTGCGGCAGCGGCGTTGAGCGCATTGTGCCGGCCGGGAACCTGCAGCGACAACGGAAACTTCCCCGCCGCCGTCGTGACCGCCACGTTGCCGGGGCCGCCGTCGGACAGCCGGATGTCAGCCTCATCAGAGGTGCCGTACAGCACAACACGGGTGTTGCCGCGCTCCGTGGTGCGCCGGGCCAGTGCCAGCGCCCCGGCGTCGTCCGCGCAGGCGACCAGCACGCCGTCTGCCGGCAGCAGCGCAGTGAACAGATCGAAGGACTCGTACACCGCCTCGGCAGTGCCATAGTGGTCCAGGTGGTCCGGCTCGACGTTCGTGACAACGGCGATCTGCGGGCGGTAGTTCAGGAAGGACCCGTCGGACTCGTCGGCTTCGGCCACGAACACCTTGGACGAGCCGTTCGCCGCATTGACACCGAGCGCCGGAACGTTGGCCCCGATGGCGAATGACGGGTCCAGGCCCGCGCCCTGGAGCAGCACGGCAATCATAGACGTAGTGGTCGACTTGCCGTGTGTGCCAGCCACGGTGACCACGAGGTCGTCACCCATGGTGGCCGCCAGCGCCTCTGATCGGTGCAGAACCGGCAGCCCCGCTGCCTTGGCCGCGGCGAGTTCGGGATTATCAGCCCGGATGGCGGAGCCCGCCACCACTGTCTGGGCGTCCCCGAGGTTCGCCTCATCGTAGCCAACGGCCACTGTGGCTCCGGCTGCGGCGAGGTCTGCCATGACGGGCAGGTCCTTGGCATCCGAACCGCTGACAGGCACGCCCCGGGCGACCATGATCCGGGCAACGGCGGACATGCCGACACCGCCGATGCCGATGAAATGCACGCGGCCAAGCGCGTCCTGGCGAAGTGTGCCGTTGCTGGTCATGTGGATACCGCTTCCAGTACGAGACCGGCCATGAGCCGGTCGGCATCCCTGATGCCAAGGTTTTCTGAGTTCGCTCCCATGGCTTCGAGCCGGGACCGGTCGGTCAGGAGCGGAATAAGCCGCGACTTGACCCACTCCGGAGTAAACTCGCGGTCCGCCACCAGCAGTGCGCCGCCGGCCCGCACCAGCCCGTCGGCATTGAGGGCCTGCTCGCCGTTGCCGATGGGCAACGGCACGAAGACTGCAGGAACGCCGACGGCGGCGGCCTCGCTGACCGTCGCCGCACCGGCACGGGCAAGCAGAAGGTCCGCGGCGGCATACACCGACTCCATGCCGTCGACATATTCGAGCTGCCGGTAGCCCTCGCCCTGCAGCACGTTCCCGTCACTGTCCTCCACCGTTTTGCCGCGCCCCGTGATGTGGAGGGTCTGGATTCCGGCTTCTGCCAGGGCCTCGAGGGACGCCGCCACCGTTCGGTTGATGCTCTGGGCGCCGGACGATCCGCCCGTCACGATAAGTACCGGCTTTTCGGGCCGCAGCCCCAGCGCCGTGAGGGCACTTTCGCGGGCCGTCGATCTGACCATGGCGGAGATTTCCCGGCGCATGGGCATGCCTACATGGCGGGCGTGCCGCAGTGGCGTGCCGGCGAATGCCACTGCAACGTGCCTGCTGAAGAGGGCACCGACCCTGTTCGCGAGGCCGGGACGGGCGTTGGCTTCGTGGATGACGATCGGAATTTTCCGCCGCCAGGCCGCCAGGTACATAGGCGTGCAGACGTAGCCGCCGACTCCCACCAGGACGTCAGCCCCGGCGTCGTCCAGAATGCGCCCGGCCTGCTTTACAGCGCCCGCCAGCCGGCGGGGCAGCCGAAGCAGATCCGCGGAGGGCCGCCGCGGGAACGGGACGCGGTCAATGGTGGCCAGGTCGAGCCCGGCGGCCGGAACCAGCCTCGTCTCCATGCCGGTGGACGTTCCCACCGCGAGGAGCCTCGCGTCGGGGCGGGCCTCGCGGATGGCGGAGGCAATGGCCAGCAGCGGATTGATATGGCCCGCCGTTCCACCGCCGGCGAGGACCACGGACAATGAGTCGGTTTTCATCAGGTGCTGTTTACGCTTTCGTACGGGATTTCTTGCGGCCGGGCTTCCAGAGCGAAGGCAGCAGTTTCCGGGGCCGGAGGTTGGGTGCCATCTGCACCCGGGCCAAGGACAACACTACGCCGATTGCACAGAGTGACATGAGCAAGGCGGACCCGCCATAGGAAATGAAGGGCAACGGGACGCCGATGACCGGGACCAACCCTGTGACCACTGCCATGTTGACCGTGGCCTGGCCCAGAAGCCACACCATGATGGTGCCGGCAAGGACCCGGTGGAACAGGTCCTCCTGGGCCACGACCACTCTGTAGATTGCCGCACCAAGGATGGCGAACAGGAGCAGTACGACGACGGTCCCCACCAGCCCGAGTTCCTCGCCGATGATGGCGAAAATGAAGTCGTTGTGGGCTTCCGGTATCCAGCTGTATTTTTGCCGGCTCTGACCAAGCCCGACCCCGAACCAGCCGCCGGAGGCCAGCCCGTAGAGGCCGTTGGTTGACTGGTAATTGGCGTCGGTGCCGTCCCCGCAGCTCTGCCCCGTCCACCACGAGGTGATGCGGCACATGCGGTTGGAGCTTGTCATGGCCATGACGGCCGTGGCGATGACGGCAGCTACGGCAGCGAAGCCAAAGAGGTAGAGGCGTACACCGGCGAAAAACAGCGCGGCGGCCATGACCATCATGATGATCATGCCGGTGCCCAGGTCGTTTCCTGCGAGGACGAGCCCGATAATGCCGAGAGCCACCGGCACGACAGGAACCACTGCGTGCTGCCAGCGGTGAATCAGCTTCGACTTCTTCGCGAGGACTGTGGCCATCCAGAGGGCCAGGGCGAGCTTGGCAGCCTCCGAGGGCTGAAGCGTGAAGAACCCGCCGACTTCGATCCAGTTCTTGTTGCCGTTCACGCTCGTGCCGATCAGCAGCACCAGCCCCAGCAGGGCATAGGCGACGATGATGCCCGCCCACGCAAGCCGTTTCAGCCAGACCACGTTGATCCGCGACAGCATGAACATCAGGAAGACGCCGATGCCAGCGAACAGCCCCTGCTTGAGGGCGGCCGAGTACGGCGATTCTCCCGCTGCAATGGCCTCCACGCTGGACGCGGAGAGCACCATCATGATGCCGATGGCTGTCAGGGCAAGGGTGGTTCCGAGAATGAGGTAGTACGTGGAGCCGTTGCGGGATTTGCCGCTTCCTTCCAGGGCAGACCAGAAGCCCCGGTATCCCCGCAGCAATTTGGCCGGCAACGGCGTTCGCGGCGCAGAGCTGCCGGAGGGCGCGTTGCCGGAGGGCGCGTTACCGGCCGGCCTGTTGCCGGAGGACGAGTTACCGGGGCGCCTGGAGGCAGCCCCGCGGATGGTCTCCGCCGTCCGCGGCCGTGCCGCCGCGGGACGTGTGGGCGTGCTGACCATTCTTACTCCTTGCCGGTCTGAGCCTGCCCTTCCACGAGCTCGCGGACTGCTTCGATGAAGGCGTCGCCACGGTGAGCGTAGGAAGAGAACTGATCCATGGACGCAGCCGCCGGGGCCATGAGCACAGTGTCACCAGAGGTGGCGATCTGTGCTGCTGAAGCGACGGCCTGTGCCATTACAGCCTCGCCGGACTCGGATGGGGACGGCGCGGCGTCGTGACCGGTTCCGGCAGACTGCACATTTTCAGTGTCGCCCGTGGCCGGCCGGATGACCGGCACATCCGAAGCGTGTCGCCGCAACGACTCTTCCAGGGACGCAGTGTCCTTGCCGATGAGCACCACAGCCTTGAGCCGGTCAGCGTGCGCGCTGACGATTTCGTCATAGCTGACGCCCTTGGAGAGGCCTCCGGCGATCCAGACGACAGACTTGAAGGCGGACAGCGACGCGGCAGCGGCGTGCGGATTGGTGGCCTTGGAGTCGTTGATCCAGAGCACGCCGTTCTGCTTGGCCACGGGCTGGATACGGTGGCTTCCCGGGATGTAGGCCTTCAGCCCGAGGCGTACGTCTTCCGGGCTGAGCCCGTATGCCCTCACCAGCGCGGCTGCGGCCAGCGCATTCGCCACCATGTGGCGCGGGGCCACGGGGCCAAGATCAGCCATCGATGCGAGTTCCGCGGCACTGTCCTTGCGTTCCGCGATGAAGGCGCGGTCCACCAGCAGGCCCTCGACGACACCCAGCATGCTGATGGCGGGGGTCACAGTGGTGAACCCGATGGCCCGGCAGCCCTCGACGACGTCGGCATCCTCCACCATGCGCTCGGTTTCGATCTGCTCGGCGTTGTAGATGCAGGCCTTCTGCGTGTGTTCGTAGATCTTAGCCTTGTCAGCCAAGTAGTCCGTGTACGATCCGTGCCAGTCCACGTGGTCCTCGGCGACGTTGAGGCAGACGCTCGCCACAGCGGAAACGGACTCGCACCAGTGGAGCTGGAAGCTGGACAGCTCCACCGCGAAAACGTCGTACTCGACGGGGTCCCGGAGGGCGTCCAGAATGGGCGTGCCCACGTTGCCCACGGCAATGGCTTTCAGCCCGGCCGCCTTCAGCATGGACTCGGTCAGGCCGACCGTCGTCGTCTTTCCGTTGGTGCCGGTGATGGTCAGCCAGTCCGCCGTCTTGCGGCCTTCCCGGACGCGCAGCCGCCAGGCGAGCTCCACGTCGCCCCACACGGGGATATGGGCGCGTGAGGCGGCGGCGAGCAGTGCCTGGTCCGGCCGCCAGCCCGGCGATGTGACGATCAGGTCCGGCTTCATGCCGTCGATTTTCGGCACCGTTCTTACGGCGTCATCGCCGAGCAGGACGTCTGCCGCGCCCACGATCCTCAGCGTGTCCGCCTTGGACTTGGCCGTTTCCGACGTCGAGCCGTCCACCACCACCACACGGGCACCCAGTTCGATGAGGGTATCCGCCGCGGCGAAGCCTGAAACGCCGATGCCGGTGACCACCACGCGCAGCCCTGCCCAGTCGGAGTCCCAGCTGACGAGGTCTTTCAGCCTGGCCGTTCCGGTTTCGATGCTCACAGCAGGACCACCCATTCTGCGTAGAAGATGCCCAGACCCGCAGCGACGAACAGGCCTCCCAGGATCCAGAAGCGGACGACGACGGTGACTTCGGCCCAGCCCTTGAGTTCGAAATGGTGCTGGAGCGGCGCCATCTTGAAGAAGCGCTTTCCCTTGGTGACCTTGAAATAGCCCACCTGGATTATGACCGACAGGGTGATGAGCACGAACAGTCCGCCAATGAAAGCCAGCAGCAGTTCGGTGCGTGACAGGATGGCGAAGCCGGCGATGGCGCCGCCGATTGCCAGGGACCCGGTGTCGCCCATGAAGATCTTGGCCGGTGACGTGTTCCACCACAGGAAGCCCACCAGCGCCGCGCTCATGATGGCGGCCAGGAGCGCAAGGTCAAGGGGGTCCCGCACGGAGTAGCAGCCGCTTCCGGCCTGGCGGGGAGAGCCGCAGGCCTGGTTGCTCTGCCAGATGCCCATCAGCGTATAGGCGCCGAACACCATGACCGAGGCCCCGGCGGCGAGTCCGTCCAGGCCGTCGGTGAGATTGACGCCGTTGGTTGCTGCCGTGACGATCAGGTTTGACCAGACGACGAAGAGAATCGCACCGAGGACTGTGCCGCCAAAGGCCAGGTCCAGCCAGGGAATGTCGCGGACCAGGGAAATCTTGGTGGACGCGGGCGTAAGCCCGTCCGGATCGGGGAAGTAGAGTGCCAGGACGGCGAAGATAATGCCCACCGCGCCCTGCAGGATCAGCTTGGCTTTGGCGTTCAGGCCGAGGCTGCGCTGCCGTGAAATCTTGATGAAGTCATCCAGGAAACCCACGAGGCCCATGCCCACCATCAGGAACAGCAGGAGCAGCGCCGAGGCCGATGGTCCTGCCGACCGCGGGTTCATCATCCACATGATGAGGTGCGTCAGTCCGTAGCTGATGAGCACAGCCGTGACCACCACGGTTCCGCCCATGGTGGGGGTGCCGCGCTTGGTGTGGTGCGACGTCGGTCCGTCGTCCCGGATGAACTGGCCATAGCTCTTTCGGACCAGTAGACGGATGAACAGCGGAGTGCCGACCAATGCCATCAACAGGGCCAGGCCAGCGCCGATCAATAGTGCAATCACAGCAGCTCGCTCCCTTCATTGGCACTTGCTCGGGATTGTCGGGGTAATGCTATCCGATCGCCCAGGTGGCGCAGTCCGACCGAATTCGAGGACTTGAACAGCACCAGGTCGCCGGGTTCCAGCTGGGCTTCGAGCACGTCGTAGGCCTCGTCCGCGGTTTCGGCAAAGATGCATTCCTCGCCCCAGGAGCCTTCCTGGATGGCCGAGACATACAGCGGACGCGCCTCCCGCCCCACCACCAGCAGGCGTGAGATGTTCAGGCGCACCACCTGGGTGCCCACGGCGGTGTGCTCCCGGATGGAGTCGTCGCCCAGTTCCAGCATGGCCCCGAGGACGGCCCAGGTGCGGCGCCCGCGGCCGAGGTCGGCCAGTGTCCGGAGCGCGGCACGCATCGATTCCGGATTCGCGTTGTAGGCGTCGTTGATGATGGTCACGCCGTCCGCCCGCTCGGTGCGTTCCATGCGCCAGCGGCTGGCGGCCGACTGGGAGCTGAGGGATGCGCCGATCCGTGCCGCAGGGACGCCGGCGGCGTGCGCTGCGGCCGCCGCGGCGAGCAGGTTGGCGACGTGGTGCTCACCGATGAGCCTGCTGCTGACGTGGACAGGCTCCTCCCCCGGCAGTCCGAGGTCGAATTCCGGATGGCCGTCGGCGTTGATGTCCAGGTTCAAAGCCCTGGCAGCCGGGCCGTCTGAAGCGGCGCCCCGGGATGAAAAACCGAACACGGCGGCCTGGGTGCGGCCGGCCATGGCTGCCACCCGAGGGTCGTCCAGGTTCAGGACAGCCGTGCCCGCAGCCGGCAGCGCTTCGACGAGCTCCCCTTTGGCGGTCGCGATGTTCTCCACCCCGCCGAATTCGCCGGCATGGGCCGTGCCCACGCCCAGTACGACGCCGATTTCCGGGCGGACCATTTCGCTGAGATAGCTGATGTGCCCGATGCCGGTGGCGCCCATTTCGATGACGAGGAACCGGGTGTCGAAGCCTGCCTGGAAGACCGTGAGCGGCACACCTACTTCACCGTTGTAGGATCCCTGCGGGGCCACGGTGTTGGCCTCCGTTGACAGGATGCCGGCCAGGAGGTCCTTGGTGGTGGTCTTGCCCGCAGAGCCGGTGATGCCGATGACCGTCAGCTGTTCGCCTGCCGCCTCGCGGCGTGCCCTGATCCGCCGGACCGCTTCAGCTGCCAGTGCGCCCATGGCCAGCACGGCGTCCTTTACGACAACAGCCGGGTAGCTCTTTCCGGCGGAGTCGGTGACTTCGCGTTCGGCCAGTGCCAGCACGGCACCTCGGTCAAAGGCCGCCGCCATGAAGTCATGCCCGTCCGCGTTTTCGCCGGGCTTTGCCACGTAGAGGGAGCCGCTGCTGGCCTCGCGGGAGTCGGTGACCACCGACGTGGGGGTGAGCTCGGGATCGGCAACGAGCAGGCCGCTGGTGATTTCGGCGATTTCCGCCGCAGTAAATGCAATCATGTCGGTCTAGGACTCTATCCGCTCGTCTTCAAGAACGGTGAATCCCCGTGCCGTCAAGGCCTTCCGGAGTTCCACCCTGTCGTCGAGGGCAAGGTTCACACCCTTGACCTCCTGCCACACTTCATGGCCGCGTCCGGCGACGAGGATGGTGTCCCTGGCCGATGCCAGTTCAACTGCTCTCCGGATCGCCTCGTCGCGGGGGAAAACTTCCAGGATTTGGCAGTCGAGCCGCTCGGACTCCTTGGCGTCCGTGGCACCGACCAGCACATCCGACCGGATAGCCGCCGCGTCCTCGTCATGCGGATCGTCGTCGCTGACTATTACGACGTCGGCGAGCCGGGCCGCGATGGCGCCCATGGATGGACGCTTGCCCTGGTCCCGCTGGCCGGTGGCGCCGAAGACCACGATGACGCGCGACGCCGGGTCAGTGGAGCGGACGGCCTCCAGCGCCCGGGCCAGGGCGTCCGGGTTGTGCGCGAAGTCGACCACCGCAGCGGGTGCGGCCGATACGAGCTGCATCCTGCCGGGCACGGCCACGGTGAAGGGATCGCTGGCATCGAGCGCCGCCTGCACTTCGGCCGGATCGGCGCCGCCGGCCAGCACCATCGCCAGTGCAAGGGCGGCGTTGGACACGTTGAAGCTGCCGGGGAGACCGGTATGCACCCGGAGCTCCACACCTGTGCTGCCCCGCAATGTGAACTCAGTGCCGAGGCCACGGGGCCGTGGCTCGGTGACGGTCCAGTCCGCGCCGCTGGCTGCGGGACCGGACGCGCCGTCCACGGCGTCAATCGGCAGGGTTGACAGTGTGGTGACCGGCAGATCCGCTTCGGCGGCGAGACGGCGTCCCCATTCGTCGTCGACAGTTACGACGGCGGCGCGGGCGCGCTCCAGGGTGAACAGTTCCGCCTTGGTGCGGAAGTAGTCCTCCATGGTGCCGTGCAGGTCAAGGTGGTCCTGGGTCAGGTTGGTGAACCCGACGACGTCGAAGACCACGCCGTCAACGCGGCGGAACGAGACCGCATGCGAGGACACTTCCATGGAGGCTGCATCAAGCCCCCGTTCACGCATGAGGGCGAGCAGGGCGTGCACGTCGGTGGATTCCGGCGTCGTCAGGAGGCTGGGGATCGGGTCCCCGCCGGCCACGATCTCGATGGTGCCGATCAGCCCCGTTCTTTTGCCGAGGGCCTGAAGCAGGGAATTGACGAAGTATGTGGTGGTGGTCTTGCCGTTGGTGCCGGTGACACCGAAAAGCGCCGGCGACGGGCCGCCGTCCGCGGCCTGGCTGCGGTAGATCAGCCCTGACAGGCGACCAACAACCGCCCGGGGCTCATCCACCACAAGCACCGGAACGGAAATAGCAGGCGCCAGCGCCAGGAGCCGTGCGCCGGCGTCGTCGGTCAGCACGGCAACGGCGCCGGACTCAATCGCCGTGGCGGCAAAGTCCGCGCCGTGGCGTGCGGAACCCGGCAGCGCCACATAGAGATCGCCCCGCTCCACCGTCCGGGAATTCAGGGAGATCCCGGTAACCTGGACATCCGCCGCATCTCCTGGCACGGTCAAGCCGATCCACCGGCCGATGGCCCCCAGCTCTATTGCGGCGACGGCCGAGGGCCGGAACCCGCCGGGGGAACCCTGCCCGTTCGGGGCATCGGCAGTGCCGGGGGCGTTGTGCTCAGACAAAGTGGATCTCCGTGGGTACTAGTGGACCAACGGGCACGGCAGAACGAAGCGTTCACGTGCACCGCGGTCTTGGAAAGCGGGTTTACTACTTGGCGAACTGCGGCAGCTTGACCGGTTGCCCCTTGGACGGCGGAACGTTGTACGTTCGCAGTGCCTGGCTCATGACCGAACGGAACACGGGACCGTTGGTGATGCCGTAAATGGAACCTTTGGGCCGCTGCAGGACCACCTCAACAATAAACCGCGGATCGTCCATCGGCGCCATTCCCACCATCGAGGCCGTGTAGCCGCAGAAACCCGCCGTGCCATCATCACACGGCGATTGCGACGTTCCGGTCTTGGCACCGACACGGTAGCCGTCGATGGCCGCTTCCTTGATCTGGCCCTCGGTGACGGCACTTTCGAGGATGTCCCGGACCTGCTTGGCCGTCTCCTGGGACACCACCTTCCTGGCAGGCTTCGCCGGGACTTTCTCCTCGGTTCCGTCGGGATTGATGTAACTGTCGATGAGGCGCGGCTGGAGCATCATTCCGTCATTGGCGATGGACTGGTACGCCCGCACGGTCTGGAGCGTTGACTGGGATACGCCCTGGCCGAAGAGCACCGTGTACTGCTGGCGGCCATCCCACTGGTCGGGCGGCGTCAGGATGCCTTTGGCCTCTGCAGGCAAGCCGATGTCAGGAGCCTCGCCTATGCCGAATTTCTTCAGCCAGTCATAACGCTGTTCCTTGGTCAGCCGCTGGCCCGCCATGACCGTTCCGGTGTTCATGGACCATCCAAGGATGCCGGCAAGGGTGCGTTTTTCGGTTCCGTGGGAGAAGGAGTCATCGAACTGCTGGCCGTCCACCACGTAGGAAGGCGGGATGACGAAGGTGTCAAGTGGCTTGGCCTTGCCCTCTTCGATGACTGCGGCGGCGGTGATCATTTTCTCCACGGAGCCTGGCTCATAGGCCGCCGTGACTGCCCGGACGCCGCGGTCCTCAGCCGCCACCTTTCCGGGGTCGTTGGGATCCGGTGCATCGGTATCCGCCATGGCAATGATGTTGCCGGTCTTCACGTCGGAGACGATGATGGTGCCCCATTCCGCGCTTAGCTTGTCCGCCTGGCTTTGAATGGCCTGCTGCGCGAAATACTGCAGGTCGGAGTCGAGGGTGAGCTTGACGTCCTTGCCGTCCTGCGCCGGTGTCAGCTGGTCCACGCCCACCGGAATGCGGAGGCCGTCGGCGCCGATCTCGAAGAGCCGTTTCCCGGGTGTTCCCCTGAGAATGGCGTCCTGAGTCTGCTCCAGGCCCGCCTGTCCGGTGTCACCGTTCTCCAGGAACCCGACGATGCCACCGGCCACAGATCCGTTCGGGTAGACGCGTTTGCTGGTTCCTTCGGAGAAGATGCCCGGGATCTGCAGTTTGGACACCCGGTCTTCTACGTCCGGTTTCAGGTCCTTGGCCACGATGTAGTACGTCTTCTTGCCTGTGACGGCGTTCCGGACGTCATCGACGTCCATGCCCAGGACGGCGGCCAGTTCCGAGATCCCCTGGTCACGGGAAACCGTAACCAGTTCGTCCTCGCCGTTCACGGTCTCAAGCCGCTTGAAGGACTCCGTCTTGGTGTTGACCGCCTGGTCCACGGTGATGTTGTAGCGGATCACGCTGTTGGCCAGCACCGTCCCGTTGGCGTCCACGATGCTGCCCCGTTCCGCGGGCAGCACGGTGGGCCGCAGCCGGTTGCTCAAAGCAGCTTCGGCCATTCCGCCAACGTCCAGACCCTGGACCAGGAAGAGCTTTCCGCCCACCACCAGCAGCAACGCCAGCATGATACTGAGTCCCAGGCGCAGCCGCTTGGTAGCGTTCGGGACTTTCTGCCTGCTTGCCTTGCCTTGCGCCACGATCATCCCTTACTGCTTGCCCTGCTGGCTGCCAGCCGCATCCGTTCTGCCAGTTACCGCCCCGGCGCCTTTTGTGCCGGAGCCGGGATGGTGCCTCCGTGGAGGACCGCTGCCGGCTTGCGGGCGGCGGGCGCCGCAGCCGGCGGCGCTGCAGCCACCGGCCCTGCCGCAACCTCTTCCGCAACCGGTTTCCGGCTTTCGAGCGGATCAGCAGTAGCGGCCGGCGGAACGACGTTGAGCTGGCCGGGAACTGCCGGTGCGGCGATTACCGCTCCGGCAGAGTCACCCTTGACAGCAGGCTTGGCCTGGCCGCTGACAGTGAGCGTGGACAGATCTATCTGCCCCTTCCCTGTGGAAGCTACCATTCCCAATTCTGACGCCTTGGCGGCCAGATTCTGCGGAGCTTCGAAGTTTTGGACCTGCTGTGTCAGATCCTGGTTCTGCTTGGTCAGCCTCGTCTGTTCGCTGCGCAGGCTCACCAATTGGTACTGCGCGGTGGAGACAGAGATGTTCAGCACAAGGACGGCGATCAGTGCCACGGCAAGCAAGCCAAAGCATAGGACCACGAACGGAGCACGGCGTTTCTTGGGAACGGACCGCACCACTGAGAGCGGCGTTCGCGCCTTGCGGACTCCAGACAGCCCGGAGTCGACGTCTCCGGCACTGTGGCCTGACGCAAGGGTGTAGGTCTTGACAGCTGCGGTGCTCATGCGGCTCTCCTGGCTCTGATGCGTTCCACGGCGCGCAGCCGGGCGGATGCTGCGCGCGAATTCTCCGCGATCTCGACGGCGGTAGGCACCTCGGTGCCTTTGGTAAGGGTCTTGAGTTCGGGCTTGTGTTCTTCGAGCTCCACTGGGAATCCCAGCGGCGCCGATGACTTGGAACGCGCCTGGAAGACGCTTTTTACGATCTTGTCTTCCAGCGAGTGGTAGGACATGACGACTAACCGGCCGCCCAGCGCAAGGGCTTCCACCGCTGCGGGGACTGCCCGTTCGAGGACGTCGAGTTCCTCGTTGACCTCGATCCGCAGCGCCTGGAACGTCCGTTTGGCAGGGTGTCCTCCCGACTTGGCGGCGCCGGCGGGGACAACTGCCCGGATCTGCTCCACCAGTTCCCCGGTGGTGGCAAACGGCTTGTCCGCCCGGGCCGTGACAATCCTGTTGGCGATGCGGCCCGCGAATTTCTCCTCGCCCCACTTCCGGATGATCCTGACGAGCTCCTCTTCGCTGTAGTTGTTGACAACATCGGCCGCGGTCTGCCCGCGGCTGGTGTCCATCCGCATGTCCAGGGGCGCGTCAAACGAGTAGGCAAAGCCACGCTCACGCTCATCGAGCTGCAACGAGGAGACGCCGAGATCCATCAGCACGCCGTGGACCTCAGAAATGCCGAGGTCCTCGAGGACTTCGGCGATCTCGTCGTAGACGGCATGGACGAGGTCCGTGCGGCCGGCGAACGGCTTCAGCCTCTCGCCGGCAAGGGCGAGTGCCTCTTCGTCGCGGTCGATGCCCACAAGATGCAGATCAGGGAAGCGCTGCAGCATCGCTTCCGAGTGCCCGCCCATCCCCAGTGTGGCGTCGATGACCACCGGAGTTTCTCCGCGCAGGCGTCCTGCTTCGAATCCCGGAGCCAACAGATTGATGCACCGGTCTTTCAGGACCGGCACATGGCGTTCGGACGTAGGTTTGGCGGGGTCGTGTTCGTTCATGCCTTCGTCCTTCCTGCTTGCCGCGGGGTGTTCGCTTCTTAAGTCAGATCCCCATCCGCGCCTATCCCCGTATCCGCCTGGCTCCGGGGAAGTGAGCCAGGAAGACGGTTGGATGGGCGGCTGGAGATCTCATTCAAGAAACAGATTCGGATGCTGCGCGCCGGTACTCAGAGAATGCCGGCGATGGGGTTGTCAGTTTCGGAGAAGGAGGTTTCCTTCTCCGCCAGGTACACATTCCAAGCCTGGGCATCCCAGATCTCAGCGCGGGTACCGGCGCCGATGACGGCCAGCTCCCTGCCGAGGCCTGCGTACTCCCGAAGGGCAGGAGGGATAGTCACCCGCCCTTGCTTGTCAGGTACCTCGTCCGAGGCTCCGGAGAGAAAGACACGAATGTAGTCACGAGCCTGTTTGTTGGAGATGGGAGCCTCCCGGATCTGCTCGTGAACCCTCGCGAATTCCTGCTCACTGAAGACGTAGATGCAGCGCTCCTGGCCTCGCGTGAGAACAAGTCCGCCGGCAAGCTCCTCACGGAACTTGGCGGGGAGAATAATCCGTCCCTTTTCGTCCAGCCGCGGCGAGTGTGTCCCCAGGAACACGTCCCCACCGCCCCTCTGCCGTCAGAAGCCGAACAACCCCCCGCGCTGCCACTACCCTCTTACATGCTCCACTTTACTCCACTTCCCCCCACAGTCAACGCGACGCGGGGAATAATCCGGCAATTGGAGAATCAATTTCCTTGTAATTCCGGGGCTCAGCAAAGGGGGTGGAAAGTGGAGGGAAAAATGCGACCTGGGTGGCCCCCTCGAGCTGATACTCCGAAAAGGACGGTTAAACGCCGATGGCCCGCCGGAGCGGGCCATCGTTTAGGCGCCAGGTGGTGGCAAGTGGAGGTGGTGCCAGGTGGAGGTGGTGGGAAGTGGAGGCGGCGGAAGTCAGGACTCTCCGCGGCGCCTTTCATCCCAGCGCTCTTCAAGACTGCTCATGAACGAGCTCTTGCCCTTGGACTTCTTTCCCGGACCACCGGCCTTAGCCTTGCCGCTGGAAGCACTGCGCATGGTGGCGAAGTACACACCCGCTCCCATGACGATGAATCCAAGGACACCCACGAAGATGTTCTGCATGGAAACCCCCACCAACAGGAGCAGGACTCCCGCGAGCGTCGCGAGTACGCCAATCACAATGTGCCGGGTGGACCATGTGCGGCCAGGATCCGAGCCCATGGAACTGGCGAACTTGGGATCGTCCTCATGCAGTTGCCTCTCGAGTTGCTCGAGCAGCTTCTGTTCGTGCTCCGAGAGCGGCATCACGACCTCCTTAAGTAGGCCAACGTCCGGACTGGTCAGGACCAGCTTTTCCTGCCTCGTCAACGACCGGCATGCCGTACAGGTTCCCGGCCCTCCATCATTGGCAGGTCCATGGATCCAAGCATACGGACGCGGGCGGGTCAGGTGATCCACACATGTCCAGACGTTCGAAATCTTTGTATCTCTAAGGATAGTTTGTTGGGCGGTGTTGTGAAAGACGCTGTCGTGTGCTGCGACGCCGAAATACGCTGAGAACTCAAGCAAAGAATCCGGCGCCCGGCCACCAGCTCAGGTCTGCTCCCGAGGCGTCCTGGGAGCGGCCGCTCCACCGTCCAGCAGCCGTGCCGGAAGGACCGATTTATGGCCGAATTTCTCCGCCACCCGGTCCAGCGCCTGCTCAGCCGCCCGCCAGTTGTCATCCCGCCGGTCCAGGCTCAATTGCAGCGATGTCTGCGCGGCAGGCTCGAGGTGCTCGGCGCGGACCCCTACAAGCCTGACTGACATGGACCGGCCCCCCAAGGACTCCAGCAGTTGGACGGTTGTGGCGTAGATCAGCTGCGCGCTGTCAACGGGAGTATGGACTGTCCTGCTCCGGGTTACCGTGGAGAAATCGGAGTAACGCAGCTTCAAGGCCACGGTCCGCGCTACCATTCCGGACGCCCGCAGGCGCTCCGCTGTCCGGTGGGACAGACGCAGCAGCTCTTTGTGGAGAAGTGCATCATCGGCGGTGTCCACGGCGAACGTTTCCTCCGCCCCGATGCTCTTCTCCAGCCTGACGGGGGTCACTGCCCGTGGATCGATGCCCCACGAGAGGCGGTGGACGTGCTCGCCCGTGGCACCCAAGACCTTCTTGAGTGACGCGACAGGAGTAGCGGCGACGTCGGCGACCGTCCGGATACCCATTCTCGCCAGTACATCCGCCGTCTTGGAACCGACGCCCCACAGTGCATTGACCGGCAGGCTGTGCAGATATGGCACTGTCTCCTCGGGCCGTATGAGCAGCAGGCCATCGGGTTTGCAGCGCGTGGAGGCGATCTTGGCAACGAACTTGCTGGCGGCAATGCCCACTGAAGCGGTGATGCCCAGTTCGCTGGCCACCCTTCGCCTGATAAGTTCCCCAATGGCCTGTGGCGGGCCCAGCCTGCGGATGGCTCCCCCGACATCAAGAAATGCCTCGTCCACGCTGAGCGGTTCCACAAGTTCAGTGATCGACTCGAAGATGGACATCAGCTGCCCGGACACTTCGTAGTAGAGCTTGTGACGTGGCTCGATGATGATTGCCTGCGGACACAGGCGGTGGGCCACGACCATTGGCATCGCAGACTTCACGCCGAATGCTCGTGCTTCGTACGAGGCGGACAGAACCACCGAGCGGTCCGCCGGAAATCCGACGATCACCGGCCTGCCACGCAGTTTCGGGCGTCCCCGCAGTTCCACGGAAACAAAAAACGCGTCCATATCCACGTGCAGAATACTGCAGCGCCGGAGCTCCCGAAGGCGCGCTTCGAATTGCTCTCTGTCCTGGTCCGGCACCACATCTGCAATCCTATGCCCTGGGGCTGACTAAACTGGAGGCTGGATCCGGCATCAAACCCCCAGGAGGAACACACCTGTGAAGGTCATTGGAACCCACATGCCTGCATGCCTCGGCCTGCTCGCTGCTGGCACTGTGATGGTGGTGATGTCCGCCTGTACTGCACCTGCGCCCGGGCCAGCCGCAGCCACTGAAGCTGCGGCACCCACTACGGCCTTGGCCCAGACAAGCACCACGGCGCCGCCCAGCCCGTCGGCATCTCCGGGCACCTCGGCCACGGTAGGCGCCGTCGTCGCAGGGTTCCCGCAGAAGCTGCTCCCGCTCATGCCGGGGGCCAAAGTCGCAGCGAGCAGCTTCGACAAGTCCTCCTCCCCCGCCACCGTCGCATTGGTGGGTTCCGTGGCCGCCAAGCCGGCCGCCGTCGTCGCGTTTTATACGAAAGCTCTCGAAGCGCAGGGATTCAAGGCCGTTCCGGGCAGCAAGGTTGGTGCGGTGGTCTCGAAGGACTTCGTCCGGGCGGGCAACGAGACCGTGAACCTTGCGGTTCCCGAAACGGCCGGAGTGTCCACGTTCACCATCGGCGCCAACGTGGCGCCTGAGTCCGTCAAGTGACGGTGGCCGAACAGCTCCGTGTGGAGCAGGCAGCCTTCGTAGCCGCCGTCGCGGGCAAGCTCACAGACTTCCTGACCACGAGGCACTCGGTGATGACGGCGATCTCGCCCGACATCGATCCCATCATGGGGTCGATCTCAAACCTTGTCACCGGAGGCAAGCGGCTGCGGGCCCTCATGTGCTACTGGGGCTGGAGAGGTGCGGGAGGACCGGCCGACGCCGATGATGTGATCACAGCCGGCGCGGCGCTCGAACTCTTCCAGGCCGCCGCGCTCATCCACGACGACATCATCGACCGGTCCGACACGCGGCGTGGAGGGCCCAGCGTGCACCGCCGGTTTAGCCAGCTGCACGAAAGCCAGGGCTGGGCCCTGGACAGCGAACGCTTCGGCCATGCAGCCGCCATCCTGGCCGGCGACCTCTGCCTGTCCTTCAGCGAGGAAGCATTCACGGACATCGGCCAGCAGGCGGCCTCAGGGAGCCGGGCACGGCTGATCTTCAACCTCATGCGTGCCGAGGTCATGGCGGGGCAGTACCTGGACATCCTGGAAGAGGTGGCCGGGCCGGTGCGGGACCGTGCGGGCGCCGTGAGCCGCGCCCAATCGATCATCCGGTTCAAATCGGCAAAGTACTCCACCGAACACCCGCTGGCCTTGGGCGGCGCGCTCGGGGGTGCCTCGGATGACCTTCTGCGCGGCTACTCCGCCTTCGCGCTTCCGCTGGGTGAGGCGTTCCAGCTTCGCGACGACGTCCTGGGCGTGTTCGGAGACCCTGTCACAACCGGGAAGCCTGCAGGAGATGATCTCCGCGAAGGCAAGCGCACAGTGCTCGTGGCTTTTGCCCTGGACATGTCCCTGCCCGAGGAATCAGCGTTCATCGATGCGAAGCTGGGGAGTCCTGACCTGGGCGAGGAAGACGTGGCGGAGATCCGCAGGATTATTGCGGACTGCGGGGCGCTGCACGCCACCGAGGTCCTGATCGAGGAGTTCGGAGCAGCCGCGTACGGCGCATTGGAGCTGCTCCCGCTGGACGACCTGTCCAAGACGGCACTGAGGAAGCTGGCCGAAGCAACGGTAAGCCGCGCATCTTAGATGCACTTTTGACTAGCTTGACTGGATAGGCCGCTGAAATGCGGGGCGGATTGTTCCGCCCCGCATTTCCTCTTAACGCTAACGTGCCGATGATTCCCAGCCGGCTGTTTAGCCGGGGAGGCTTACCGGGCAGGCTTTCCAGGCAGGCTTGCCAGGCCTCGCTTACCAGGCCAGGGATTGGGCGCGGCGGCGGATCTCAGTCTTGCGGCCGTCGCGCAGGGCGTCGATGGGGCGGCCGCGGAGGGATTCGTCGGGCGTGAAGAGCCAGGTGATAAGTTCTTCGTCTGAATAGCCTGCGTCTGACAGCACGACGATGGTGCCCTTGAGGCTTTCCACAACGTGTCCGTCCTTCAGGAAGTCGGCAGGCACCGAACGGATGCGGCGTTCGCCCACGCGGAGGGCGGCCAGCGCGCGCTCATCCAGCAACCCATGGACTTTGGTGATGGAAACGTCCAGCAACTGGGCTACGTCGGGCAGGGGCAACCAGTCGCCAACAAGGCTTTCTACAGTACTCACGCGTCAAGGTTGCCACGGCGGACACCCGCACGCCTAGTCGGTTTCCTGGCTCCCCGCATTTTCGATGTCCTCGACCGGCGACACACCCAAACAAACCGACTTCCTCAACGCGGCCACATTCTTGTGCTATTTGGAAAATCGTGAGAGATTCTCATAGATCACATTTGTAACAGCAATAACTCAAATAACATTAGAATCATTAGTCACACTGGCCTGACCGACAGCATTCGCCGCTGAGAAGAGGATCTTTCCCATGACGACGACCAGCTCGCCCAAGCAGCCCCCCAGGCCCAGCCTGCCTATGATCGCGGCGACGACGGCGACCCTTCCCGCCGTGATGCTGTCCTCCCTGGCGGTCGCGCAGCCCGCCGGCGCCGACGCCCGACCCACTGCGATTCCGGCAACGCTGGCCGCAGCCATGGAAGCCCAGGCCGCAGCTGCCAAGGCGGGCGTCATTCCTGCCGCGTCGGTACCGGCAGCCATTCCGTCCGGCCTGCAGCCTGCCCGCGTCACGCCGAGCAGCCACAGGGTTGTGCGCGGAGATACCGTCAGCGGCATCGCCCACCGGTACGGCCTCAGCACCTCCGCAGTTCTTAGGCTCAACAACCTGAAGGTCAACTCGGTGATCTATCCGGGTCAGAAGCTGAAGCTGAAGGGCGCCGCAGCCCCGGCGCCGAAGAACACGGCTGCATCTGTTGCACCGGCCAGTTCAGGCGCGAAAACCTACACCGTGAAGTCGGGTGACACCCTGGGCGGCATCGCTGCCAGGCATGGCGTCAAGCTGTCCCAGGTTTTGAGCTGGAACCGGCTCTCCCTGTCCTCGATCATTTACCCTGGCCAGAAAATCCGGATCGGCGCCGGCGCCGCAACGCCTGCTGCTCCGACCCCTGCGGCCACGGCAACCTCCCGCTCCTACACGATCAAGTCCGGCGATACCCTGTCTGGCATCGCCGCACGGCATGGTGTCCGCCTCGCAGACGTGCTGTCCGCGAATCGGCTCAAGGTGACCAGCATCATCTACCCCGGTAACAAACTGGTCATCCCGGGCAAGTCCACAGCCGTCCAGCCGGCCTCCAGCGTCACACCGCTGGTGCCCAGCTCCTTCCTCGGCTATACATACCCGGCTGCGGTGGTGGCCTCCGCCAATAAGAACAAGGCATTGCTCAACGCGTCGCCGGTGCCCTCGCTGGCGCAGATGAAGTCCATCGTGGCGGATACGGCGCGTCGCATGGGAGTGGATCCGGCACTGGCCCTGGCCTTCGCCTACCAGGAGTCGGGTTTCAACCAGCGCGCCGTGTCCCCTGCCAACGCCATCGGCACCATGCAGGTCATACCTTCCTCGGGCGAATGGGCATCCGACCTCGTGGGACGCAAGCTCAATCTGCTTGACCCCTATGACAATGCCACTGCCGGTGTTGCCATCATCCGGCAGCTGATCCGCACCAGCAAGAACCTCGACCACGCCATCGCCGGCTACTACCAAGGCCAATACTCAGTCAGCAAGTACGGCATGTACTCCGACACGAAGACTTACGTCGCGGCGATCAAGGCGCACCGGAAGAACTTTTCCTAGCCTGCCGGGCCCGTCATCCTCGAGATAGAGGGCCACTGAGCATAACGATACGGGTCCGCATCGCATTTCGATCCGGACCCGTATCGTTGCAGCGATTAGGATCGTAGAGTGCAGGAAATGGTGTCGGACAGTCTCGTTGGTTCCCTGGTAGATAACCGTTACCGGGTAAATTCGAGGCTGGCAAGAGGCGGAATGTCCACGGTCTACCTGGCCACGGACCAGCGGCTGGACCGCGACGTCGCGTTAAAGGTCCTTCATCCGCACCTCGCCAGCGACGATAGTTTCCTTGACCGTCTCTCGCGCGAAGCCCGCTCCGCCGCAAAACTCTCGCACCCCCATGTCGTGGGCGTCCTGGACCAGGGACATGACGGCCAGACGGCGTACCTCGTCATGGAATACATCAAGGGGCACACTCTCCGTGATGTACTCCATGAGAAAGGCGCCCTGTCTCCGCGGCTTGCCCTCGCCCTCATAGATCCGGTCGTGGAGGGCCTCGGCGCCGCCCACGATGCCGGCCTCATACACCGGGACGTCAAGCCGGAAAACGTGCTGATCGCCGAAAACGGCCGCATCAAAATCGGCGACTTCGGACTGGCCCGCGCCGTGACCACCACCACGAGTACCGGCACGCTCATCGGAACGGTGGCGTACCTCTCCCCGGAACTGGTACTCGGCAAGCCGGCAGATGCCCGAAGCGACATTTACTCCACCGGAATCATGCTCTATGAGATGCTGACCGGCCAACAGCCCTTCGACGGCGAGGTTCCGATCCAGGTTGCCTACCAGCACGTCAATTCGGCAGTTGAGCCACCGTCGGGCCTCGTCCCGGGGCTGGGCAAAGAAATCGACGAGCTGGTGCAGTGGTGCACGGCCAACGACCCGGAAAAGCGACCTGTAGACGGCAACGCCCTCCTCTCCGAACTCAGGCACATCCGCACCAACCTCTCTGACCCGGAGCTCGACCTGCAACCCCCCGCAGCACTGCACCCGGCGGATGCAGCCGGCCCTGCAGGCAGCCCGGTCGCGTCCCCTGCCGGGCGCGGCATGGCGGCGCCCCCGGCGCCGGCACGCCTGCCATCCGTAGCGCCCATCCCGGGGAACCACACAGAGGTGCTGTCCCCGGTGAATGAGGCCACAGTGCAAGGGCCCGGGGTGCAGCGCCCGACGGAAGTCATCTCCCACACCAGCAACCCCACCACCATCTTCCCGGCCCGGCGACTGCCCGCGAAGTACGGATTCGACGAAGACGACGCGGAGGCTGCCGTTCCGGTTGACTACGGTCAAAGCGGGCAGACTCAACGGCCCTTGAGCAAGCGCGAACAGCGGAAACAGGACCGCCTCGACGAAAGAGCACGCGTCAGGGCTGCCGCAACGCCCCTTCGCACGCTGCGCGAAGGCAACGCGCGGCGTCGCGGTGTACTCTGGATCGTCATCCTGGTCATTGCGGCGCTGCTGGCCACTGGTGCCGGCTGGTTCTTTGGGATGGGGCCCGGCTCCCCCGGCACGGTGCCGACCGTGGCCAACAGGACCGTCGCCGAGGCCCAGCGGCTCCTCCAAGCTGCCGGCTTCCAGTCCAGCACCCAGGACGTGTTCGACGACGACGTCCGTGCGGGGCTCGTGGTGGGCTCGGACCCGGAGGCCGGAACGGAGATCCGCAAATACGAGCAGGTCTCGCTGTTCGTTTCGAAGGGTCCCCAGCTGTTCCCGCTTCCGCAACTGCCGGGCAAGTCCCTTGACGCCGCCAAGGAAGCCCTCAGCGGAGCTGAGATGGCTCTCGGTAAAGTCACGGAAAAGTTTGATGAAGAGGCGCCGGCAGGCACCGTCCTCACCCAGTCCCCGGCCGCGGGAACCCAGGTCAGACACGGAACACCGGTGAGCCTCACCGTATCAAAGGGCCCGCAGCCCATACCGGTGCCGAACGTCCGCGGCCAGGAACAGTCCGCGGCCTTCAGGGCCATCGAGGCAGCCGGACTGGTAGCCGTCGTGGCGGATAAAACCGTCAATGACCGCAACATTCCGAAGGGCTCCGTGGTCAAACAGGAGCCGGCTTCCGGAACACTGACACGGGGAGGGACCGTTACCCTGACTATTTCCGAGGGCCCGAAACTCGTCAAGGTGCCGAACTACATCGGGGAGCAGGTCCGAGACGCCCGCGAGGCATTGGAGAAGCGCGGATTCGAAGTTCGCGTCAACAACGTCCTTGGCGGATTCTTTGGGACGGTTCGTGACCAGGACCCGGTCGACGTTGAGGTTCCCGAAGGATCCGTAGTGACGCTAACCGTCGTTTAGGGCGGGCCTCCACTGGAGCAGCACCGGGCCCCTTAACGTCAGCACCGGCACCTTCGATGGCGCCGGGAAGCGCACTGCCCGGACTGGTGCCGGTTAAGGACTAGCGCCGGTTAAGGACCAGTGCCGCTTAAGGACTAGCGCCGGGTAAGGGCACCGGCCACGAGGAATGCCATCTCCAGGGACTGCATGTGGTTCAGGCGCGGGTCGCACACAGACTCGTAGCGGTCGAGGAATGCTTCCTGGTCGATGGGGTCGGCACCGCCCAGGCACTCTGCGACGTCGTCCCCCGTCATTTCGACGTGCAGGCCACCCGGAACAGTTCCCAGCGCATGGTGCACCTCGAAGAAGCCGCGGACTTCGTCGATAACGTCATCGAAATTGCGGGTCTTATAGCCGTTCGGCGACGTGACGGTATTGCCGTGCATGGGATCGGTGACCCACAGAACCTGGGCACCGGAGGCGGTGACCTTTTCCACGACCGCGGGAAGCTTTTCGCGGATATTGCCCGCACCCATCCGGGTGATGAAAGTCAGGCGGCCGGGCTCCCGGTTGGGATCCAGCTTGTCGATCAGCCGCAGGGCGTCATCACCGGTAGTGGTGGGGCCAAGCTTCACACCGATCGGGTTACGGACACGCGAGAGGAAATCGACATGCGCGTGGTCCAGTTCTCGGGTGCGCTCACCGATCCAGAGGAAGTGGGCGGAGGTGTCGTAGGGGAAGCCGGTACGCGAATCGATGCGGGTGAGGGCGCGCTCGTAATCGAGGAGCAGCGCTTCGTGGCTGGCGTAGAACTCAACGCGCTTCAGCGCTTCGAAGTCCGCACCACACGACGCCATGAACTTGATGGCGCGGTCGATGTCCCGCGCAAGGGATTCGTAGCGGGCATGGGCAGGGTTTTCGGTGAAGCCCTTGTTCCACTGGTGCACCAGGCGCAGGTCCGCGAAGCCGCCCTGGGTGAAGGCACGGATCAGGTTCAGCGTGGAGGCGGAGGTGTGGTATGCCCGGAGCATGCGGCTGGCATCGTGGCCCCGGGACTCGGGCGTGAAGTCGTACCCGTTGACGATGTCCCCGCGGTATGCCGGAAGGGTCACGCCGTCGCGCGTCTCCTCGTTCGAGGAGCGGGGCTTGGCGAACTGGCCTGCCATCCGGCCCATCTTGATCACGGGCATGGCCGCACCGTAGGTGAGGACCACGGCCATCTGCAGGATGGTCTTGACCCGTGCGCTGATCTTGTCCGCCGTGGCGTCGCCGAACGTCTCGGCGCAGTCACCGCCCTGCAGCAGGAACGCCTTGCCCTGTGCAGCGGCTGCGAGCCGCTCGCGGAGTTCATCGACCTCGCCGGCGAACACGAGGGGCGGAAGTGCCGAGAGTTCCCGAACTGATGCGTCGAAGACATCCCTGTCCTGCCACGTGGGCTGCTGCGAGATGGGAAGGTCCCGCCAGTTGTCCAGTCCCGGATAGTTGGCGGCGCCGCTCTGTGCGGTGCTGGTCAGGGAAGAGGCAGGTTTTGCGGATAGCTCAGTCACACTACTAAGAGTAGTTGCCCGGACAGGCATCGGGACACCCGGGCTGTCATTGACCCGGGCCCGGCGTCATATCTACGGCAGCCGGGAGTGCTGAAGGCCGATTAGGCCAGGCGGGAGGAACCGTCAGTGTCCTCCCCGGGTCCCTGGCCCGAGCCGTTGCCGGGTTCCCTTCCGGGCAACGCCCCAGGCTCTCCGGCATGTGCAGGGTCGTCGCCTGTTGCGGTTCCCGGCTCGCCCGGCCCTGCAGCGCCGTCGTCTGCCGGGCTGTCGCCCGCCTGGCTTTCGGCTGGCAGGCTTCCTTCCGGCTGGCTTTCTGCCGGCTGGCTTTCTCCGGAAACAGCTGCAGCAGCAGGGCCCTTGCCCGCCAGCCGCAGCTTGACCACCGCGGCGTACTCATCGACGTATTCCTGCCCGGAGAGGCGCATGAGCTCGTACATGATTTCGTCGGTCACCGATCGCTGGATCAGCCGGTCGTCAGCCATGTCGTGATACCGGCTGAAGTCCAGGGGTGCCCCGAAGATCATGCCGATGCGGCGGATGTTGGGCAGTCTTTTCCCTATCGGCTGGACCTTGTCCGTGCCGATCATGGCCACCGGAATGACCGGGACTTTGGCTTGCAGCGCCAGCCGCGCCACCCCCACCTTGCCCCGGTAGAGGCGGCCGTCCGGGCTCCGGGTCCCCTCAGGATAGATCCCCAGCAGTCCCCCGTGCGTCAGGACATCCATGCCGGCCTCGAGCGAGGCGGCGGAGGCGGCCCCGCCGGAGCGGTCCATGGGGAGCTGGTTGGTCAGCCGGAAGAACAAGGCCGTCAGCCTGCCCTTGAGCCCGGTGCCCGTGAAGTACTCCGATTTGGCCAGGAAGATGACAGGCCGGGGCACCATGAGCGGCATGAAGATCGAGTCCGAAAAGGACAGGTGGTTTGACGCGATGATCGCGGGACCCTCGGCAGGCAGGTTGTCCAGTCCTTTGACCCAGGGCCGGAATAGAGTGCGGAGTACCGGACCCAGGAAGATCCTTTTCATGACCCAATAAAACACGTGTCCAACCCCTCCGGAAGGCAGCTGGCAGGCACTCCCAAGGGCCTGCCGGCACTGCAATGCAACCCTACTCTAGTGAGATTTGTACGGAACAGTGACACGATGGACACATGACAGGAAGCAGCGACCGGACTAGGCCCGCCGCTTTCAGCTACCCGGGCCATGGCCCCAATGCGCGCATCGGAATCGCCATCTGTCACGGCTTCACAGGCAGCCCGCTGAGCATCCTGCCGTGGGCCCAATATCTGGCCGATCGCGGCTTCGCAGTATCGGTGCCGCTCCTGCCCGGCCACGGAACCGACTGGCAGGACCTGGCACGCAGGGGCTGGGTGGACTGGCACCGTGCTTTCGACGATGCATTTGTGGAGCTCGCCGCCAGAACCGACGCCTGCTATGTGGCGGGACTGTCCATGGGCGGGGCCATTGCCCTCCTGACGGCCTCCCGCCGGGAGGTGGCGGGGGTGGCAGTGGTCAATCCCGGGCTGAGCTTCTATGATCGGCGCGTCCGGGTCATCGGGCTGCTGAAGTACTTCCAGCGGACTACCGTTCCCATCGAGGAAGAGAATCCGACGGCGGCCCCGACCGAAGACGGCGATTATTCCCGCACGCCGCTGGCCGCCGTCCATCAGCTGAAAAGGCTGTTCGGCGCCGCCGCCCGCGGCCTCCCCCGGGTCACGGCACCGGTCCTGGTCTTCAAGTCGCGGAACGATGCTGTTGTGCCGCCCACGTCCCTGGCGATGATCCGGAAGCGCCTCGCCTCGCGGAGCCTTGAGGTGGTGCCGCTGGAACACAGCGGCCATGTTGCCACCCTGGACGTCGACGCACAGGAAATTTTCGAAGCCTCCGAGAGGTTCTTCCAGGTGCATGCCCGCAGCAACGTATCGACGGAGAAGCAATGAGCATCCTTCCGGACCACAGTCCGTTCAGCAGTGCCTTCTCCGGAGAGGGTCCGAGGGTGGGCGTCGCCCTCGCGCACGGGTTCACGGGGAGTCCGCACGCCGTGCGGGCCTGGGCAATGGCGTTTGCCGCCGAGGGCTTCGCCGTGCGCATGCCTCTTCTTCCGGGCCACGGAACCTCGTGGCAGGAACTGGCACGCACCCGGTGGACAGACTGGCACGAAGCCATGGATACCGCATATCTGGAACTCGAAGCCGAGTGTGATGTGGTTTTTTCGACAGGCATCTCCATGGGTGGCGCCCTTGCCCTGCGCATCGCCGCCACGCGTCCCGTGGCCGGTACCGTCCTGGTCAACCCAGCGCTGGTCATCGACGATCCCCGCGCGCCATTGGCCGGCATCCTCAAACTCATACTTAAGAGCACACCGGCCATCGGCAACGACATCCTCAAGCCGGATGTCAACGAAGGCGCCTATGACCGGACCCCGGTGGCCGCAGCGCACGAGTTGAACAAATTGTTCAGGGCCACCCGGCTGCTGCTGCCGCGGGTGACCGCGCCCGTCCGCGTTTTCCGCTCCACCGTGGACCACGTCGTTTCCGACTCGAGCATCGTTGCGCTCCGCCGCGGCCTGACGCAGGCGCCTCTGGAGCTGACCATGCTGGAGAACAGCTACCATGTAGCCACCCTCGATAACGACGCCGGGCAAATCTTCAGTGGCTCGCTGGACTTCATCCGTGACATCCTTGCGGAAACCCGCCCCGGTCCCGACAAGTCCGCGACAGCCAGCCAGAAGGGCGATCCCAATGAATAGGCCCGATTCAAATTCGTCCGACCCCAGCGCAAACCAGGACGACGCCGTCTGGCTTGACCTGGTGGCCAGGCTCGAAGGAGACACTATCGGCGGCAACGCCGAGCCGGATGCCGGCAACCGCACCGATCCCGGCCTTCGCGCCCCTCATGAGGCGACTGACCCCCACGGCGGGAAGGACCCTCGTGACGGCGCCACGAATCCTCCCGCAGCAGACGACGCCGTGTCCGGCGCTGCCCCCGGCACTGCCGCCGGGGGGACCGCCAAGCGCTTCAGTGACTTCGATCCACTGGGGCTGGCTCCCCGCGCGGGTGCGCCCATCGAGTTGTCAGCGGCGGAACGGGAACAGGAGGCCGCCCGGCAGCGCGCCGCAGAGACCACCGGGTCCGACGAGACCGCCGCTCCGGAAGGTCCGCGCGACTATGGGGTGGATGACGAAGACGACGCGTTTGTGCCCGAGGATCCGCCCAGCCTGGCCGGCACCGATCCGCTGACCATGCTGGCCTGGCTGGGGGCAGTGGGTGCCCCCGTGGCACTGGTGCTGTCGGCGATGTTCTGGCGCTCGGCTCCGCTGCTGGCGATCCTTGGCATGGTGGTCATCTTCGTGGGCGCGGTGGTGTACCTCATCATGAAGCTGCCCCAGGAAAAGGACGAAAACGACGACGGCGCCCGCGTCTAGGGGCGCGAGCACCTAAGCGGCCAGCGTGAGCGTCAGTTGGCCGTGCGGCTGCCGACCCGTGACAGGTCCGCCGCGCCGATGAGTCCGGCATGCGGTCCAAGGTCAGCCAGGGCGATTTCCGCGGCGGGCCGGAATCCACGGCCCGTGAGGTTCCGGGCAAAGGCCTTCCGGGCAGGCGCCACGAGGAGCTCTCCTGCGGCGCAGAGCCCGCCGCCGATCACGAATTTCCCGGGATCCAGGGCCGCGGCCAGGTTCGCCAGCCCGAGCCCCAGCCAGTCGCCCACGTCTTCCAGAAGTTCCCTGGAGGCTGCGTCCCCGGAGATGGCCAGTTCCGTGACGGTGGCTCCCGTGATCCGGTCAGCGTGCCCATCGACGGCTTTGAGGAGTTCCTGAGCCACCGGAGAGTTCGCCAGGGCAAGCTCGCGGGCTTCGCGGCCCAGGGCATTGCCGGATGCGTACTGTTCCCAGCAGCCGCGGTTGCCGCATTCGCAGCGGTGGCCGCCGGGCATGATGATCTGGTGGCCGAATTCGCCGGCGACACCAAAGCGGCCCCGCTCGACGCGGCCGTCCATCACCATGGCCCCGCCGATTCCCGTCCCGAGCGTGATGCACACCAGGCGGTTCTGTCCCTGGCCGGCACCAAACCGCCACTCAGCCCAGGCGGCTGCGTCGGCATCGTTGACCAGCATCACGGGGCGGCGAAGCAATCGCTCCAGGTTGTCCCTGAGGGGTTCATTGCGCCATGCCAGGTGGGGGCTGAACAGGACGGTTCCGCCGTCGAGATCCATCCAGCCGGCGGCGCCTATGCCTACCGACCGGATGCGGGCTCCACGGCTGAGCTCCTCGACGAGCTCAACGATCACCCGCTCGACGGCACGGGGATCGCTGCCGGGAGTGGATCGTCTGGCTTCGTTGAGAATCCGCCCCTCTGCATCAACCACGCCGGCTGCGACCTTGGTGCCGCCGATGTCGATGCCTATGGCGAGCCCGGTGCCCGCGGGGCGAAGATACTGCCGGAGCGTCCGGTAAGGTGCACTGCCGCCCTGGTGGCCGACCGAACCGCTCCGCCATGCCCGCGGCCGGGACCGTCGGGTGGTGCTGGCGGGTCCGGACTGTTCGCTCGGCGGGAAAGGCTGCATAATCCCCCATTCTAAGTGCCCGGGTCGGGCCTATGGCTGGACATGGCTTCTTGGCCGGACCCCATCAGTCACGTAAAGTTACTGGCGAGTAACAACTTGGAGCCCGTTCCTTGATCGGCGGGTACTAAGGTTAGGACTAACCGCAGCGGTCTACGGATATCAGAGGAGCTATTGTGCGCGAATTCAGTGTTCCGCCCCTGGTCAGCGTCCCCCCGGACACCAACATCACGGACCTCCTGGTGCGCCAGGCGGCCAAGGCGTCGAATCCGGCGCTGTTTTCCCGGCTGGATGCCGCCGGTCAGTGGCAGGACATTGTTGCCACTGATTTCCTGGCGGACGTCTCCGCCCTGGCTAAAGGACTTATGGCCAGCGGCGTGGAAGCCGGCGACAGGGTGGGGATTATGTCCCGGACGCGCTATGAGTGGGCGCTGGTCGACTTCGCCGTCTGGTTCGCCGGCGGCGTGTCCGTTCCCATTTACGAGACGTCATCCCCGTCCCAGGTCGCCTGGAACCTCGGCGACTCGGGCGCGGTGGCTGCCTTCGGCGAGTCCGGCCACCACGAGAACGTCATCAGGCAGGCCGCCACCTCCGAGGGGCTCACCGCCCTCACGCACGTCTGGCAGCTCGAAGGCGGCGGCCTCGAAGCCCTCCGGGAGGCCGGAAAGGACATCAGCGACGCCGACCTGGAGTCTCGACGCCACGCCGCCAAGCTCAACGACACCGCCACCATCATCTACACCTCGGGAACCACGGGGCGCCCCAAGGGCTGCGAACTGACACACGGTAACTTCGTGGAGCTTTCGGAGAACGCCCTCGCTACCTCGCTGCGCCAGATCGTCAACGAGCAGGCCCGGACCATCATGTTCCTCCCGCTGGCGCACGTCTTCGCACGGTTCATCTCCGTTCTTGCGGTGGCCGCAGGCTCCACCGTGGCCCACACGCCGGACATCAAGCACCTGCTCCCGGATCTGCAGAGCTACAAGCCCACGTTCCTGCTCGCCGTGCCGCGCGTGTTCGAGAAGGTCTACAACTCGGCGCTCACCAAGGCGGAGGACGGTGGCAAGGGCGCGATCTTCCACAAGGCAGCGGACACAGCTATTGCCTATTCCCGGGCCCGCCAGGAAGGCAAGATAGGGCTGGGCCTGAAAGTCCGCCACGCTCTCTTCGACAAGCTCGTTTACGGGAAGCTGCGCGCCGCCATGGGCGGCCAGGTGGCGCACGCTGTCTCCGGCGGCGGGCCGCTGGGTGAGCGGCTTGGCCACTTTTTCCAGGGCATCGGATTGCAGATCCTGGAGGGCTACGGCCTGACCGAAACAACGGCCCCGGTCAGCGTCAACACTCCCGAGCGGATCAAGATCGGCACGGTCGGCGCGCCGCTGCCCGGAAACACCGTGAAAATTGCCGACGACGGCGAGATCCTCACCAAGGGCGTCTGTGTCATGCGCGGCTACTACAAGCGCGAGGACCTGGCCGCCGAGGCGTTCGCCGACGGATGGTTCCGCACCGGAGACATCGGCCAGCTCGACGCCGACGGGTTCCTCACGATCACCGGCCGCAAGAAGGAAATTATTGTGACCGCCGGGGGCAAGAATGTCGTTCCCGCTTTGCTGGAGGACCAGATCAGGGCAGACGCCCTGGTATCGCAGGTGCTCGTGGTGGGCGACAACCGCCCCTTCATCGGTGCACTGGTGACCCTCGACGAGGAAGCCCTTCCCGGGTGGCTGCAGCGCCACAACCTGCCGGCGGAAACCACCGTGGCCGAGGCTGCCGACAACGAGACCGTCAGGGCGGCCGTGCAGGAGCTGATCAACCACGCGAACCAGTCCGTCTCGCAGGCCGAGGCCATCAAGTCGTTCAGGATCGTTCCCAGCGACTTCACCGAAGCCTCCGGCCACCTGACCCCCTCCATGAAGGTCAAGCGGGCTCAGGTCATCAAGGATTTCGAGACGGTGATCGAGGAGATGTACGCTGCGCCCAAACCCGCGCCGGCAGCCTAACCGTCCCGACCGCATCAAAGGCAAAAGCCCCGCCGGAATCTGAACTGTCAGAAACGGCGGGGCTTCTTGCGTTTGTGCCTTCCCTGCAGACCCGGCTGGGTCAGGCCTGCTGGAGTTCCTCTATCACCAGGGCCGCCAGCTCCACGGCAGCACTGCGAGTGGCGGGCTTGAGCTGGCTCAGCTGGATGCGCGATCCCTCGGCCAGGTGCCGGTCGTGGGGAATCCGCACTACATTCTTGACCCGGGACAGGAAGTGTTGCTCGATTTCATCAATATTCACCAGCGTACGGTCCCCGGCAGCCATGTTGATGACTACGGTTGCCTTGGCCACCAGGTCCTGGCGCCCGTGGGCTTCCAGCCAGGACAGCGTTTCCGAAGCGAGTCTGGCCTCATCGACGCTGCCACCGGACACGAGGACCACAGCGTCGGCCTTTTCGAGGGTGCCTTTCATGACGGAATGGACCATGCCGGTCCCCGAGTCCGTCAGCACGATCGAGTAGTAGCGCCCAAGAATATCGGTGACTGCCCGGTAGTCGGCGTCGTCGAAGGCGTGGGCCACCATGGGATCGGTGTCGGAGGCCAAAACATCCAGCCGTGAGCCGTCCCGGGCAGTGTAGTTGGACAACTGCGCGAACGAGTCGACCGTGAACCGGTCCTTGACCAGCTGGCGCGCCGTGAAATCCGCCCGCCCGGGGGAACGGTCTGACAGTGTTCCGCGGTCAGGGTTGGCGTCCATGGCGATCACGCGGTCTTCGCGCAGGTCTGCCAGGACCATCCCCAGAAGGGTGGTGACGGTGGTCTTACCCACGCCACCCTTGCGTGAAAGTACGGGGACATAGCGGGTGCGCTCCCCCAGGCGCATGGCGATTCGGTGCTCCATGGCCCGCTGGATACGGATCCGGTCCGAATCGCCCAGGTTCACATAGCCAAAAGTGACCGTGTACAACCAGCGGCGCCAACCGGCAACGGGTGCGGCGGCTGCTTTGTTCAGCAGGCGGTCGGCGGTCAGCGCAGCGGCCGGCTCGGGACCCTCGGGGCGTTCACGCCGCCCCCCGTGGTTCTCCGCGTTAACCGCCGCAGCTTCGGCCGCCGTTTCGGTGGTGTCTGATTCTTGTTCGGCTTCGGCTGTGGCTGCCTCCGCGGTGTCCAATGCAGCTTTGTCTGGCGCGGCAGTCTCTGGCGCGGCAGTCTCTGGCGCGGCGGTCTCTGGCGCGGCTGGGCCCGCTGCATCGACGCCAACCATGCCCACCGTAGCTACCTGCAGACCTGCAGGCACGGTCCCCGGCTGCGGCACCGCGCTGAGTGCCGAGAGCGAGTCGGCAGACGTGCGGTCCTGTGCGCTGGAAACGGTCACAACGCTGATGTCTCCGGACGAGGCAAAGCCGGCAGCTTCGGCCGGGGAAACTCCGCCTGCTTGTTCACCGGCTTCCGCCGGAGCGGCAACCGTAGGGGCGCGGTTCGGTCGCGGCCCGGGTTTAGGCGTATGAGTCTGCGTCATGGCTTCCGCTCTGTATGGTTTCTGGCTGAAATGGCTGTGGGGGCGGCTTTCGCCGTCCCCACAACCTTTTTCTGGCTTCTACCATACCCGCAGGGCGGGCGTGGGCGTCCAGTCAGCTATTCGACAGTCATCTACTCAACAACGAGCAGGAGGTCTCCGCCCTGGACCTGTTCCACCGAGGAAATGGCGAGCCGCGTGACTTTGCCGCCCACCGGCGTCGTGATGGATGCCTCCATCTTCATGGCCTCGATGGTGGCAACGGTGTCGCCGGCCTTGACCGTGTCGCCCACCTTGGCCGTCACCGTAACAGCGCCGGCGAAGGGTGCAGCGACCTGTCCAGGCTGCGCCGGGTCGGCCTTCTCGGCTGTCTTGACGTTGCTGACCACAGACTTGTCACGGACGGAGACAGGACGGGACTGGCCGTTGAGCGTGCACATGACGGAGCGCATGCCCTTCTCGTCCGGCTCCGAGACGGCCTCGAGCGAGGCGATGAGGCGGACACCCTTCTCCAGCTGGATCACGTGCTCCTGGCCACGCTGCAGTCCGTAGAGGTAGTCGCGGGTGTCCAGGACGGAAACGTTGCCGTACGTCTCCACGCTCTTCAGGTAGTCCTTGGTGGGGCCGGCGAAGAGCAGGCGGTTCAGCGTCTGCTGCCGGGTCTTCGAATCCCCGCGAAGCGCAGCGCTGTCTTCGGCGCTGAGCTCGGCGTCGCGGACCTTGATCTTGCGGCCCTGCAGCGCCTTGGTGCGGAACGGCTCAGGCCAGCCGCCTGGCGGGTCACCGAGCTCGCCGGACAGGAAGCCGATCACCGAGTCCGGGACGTCGTAGTTCTGCGGGTTCTCATTGAAATCGGCGGGGTCGGCGTTCAGACCAACCAGGTGCAGGGCGAGGTCCCCCACCACCTTCGAGGAAGGCGTAACCTTCACGAGGCGGCCCAGAATGCGGTCCGCGGCGGTGTACATGTCCTCGATGGCTTCGAACCGTTCGCCCAGGCCGAGTGCCATGGCCTGCTGCCGGAGGTTCGAGAGCTGGCCGCCCGGGATTTCGTGCTGGTAGACGCGGCCTGTGGGTCCCGGCAGTCCGGACTCGAATGGGGCGTAGACCCTCCGCACTGCTTCCCAGTACGGTTCCAGCGAGCTGACGTTGGCGAGGCTGAGCCCGGTGTCCCGCTCGGTGTGTGCCAGCGCCGCGACCAGTGCGGACGCTGAGGGCTGGCTGGTTGTTCCGGCGAGGGAGGCCGATGCGACGTCCACGGCATCCACGCCGGCGTCCACCGCGGCGAGGAGCGTTGCGAGCTGCCCGCCAACAGTGTCGTGGGTGTGGAGGTGGACGGGGAGGTCGAACCTTTCCCGGAGGGCACGGACCAGTTTGGCGGCCGCGGCCGGCCGCAGCAGCCCCGCCATGTCCTTGATGGCGAGGATGTGGGCGCCGGCGTCGACGATCTTCTGTGCCAGCTCCAGGTAGTAGTCCAGCGTGTAGAGGTTTTCCTCCGGGTCGAGCAGGTCACCCGTGTAGCAGAGTGCAACCTCGGCCACGGCGGTGCCGGTGGCACGGACGGCGCGGATGGCTGGCGCCATCTGGTTGACATCGTTCAGGGCATCGAAGATCCGGAAGATGTCGATGCCGGTAGCCGCTGCCTCGTTGACGAACGCCTCGGTCACCTCTTCGGGGTACGGGGTGTAGCCCACGGTGTTCCGGCCACGGAGCAGCATCTGCAGGCAGATGTTCGGCAGCGCCTTCCGCAGCGCCGCCAGACGGTCCCAGGGATCCTCGCCCAGGAATCGCAGGGCGACGTCGTAGGTGGCGCCGCCCCAGGCCTCGACGGAGAGCAGGCCGGGCAGCAGTGAGGACACAGCAGGACCGGCAGCCACCAGGTCCCGGGTGCGGACGCGGGTGGCCAGCAGGGACTGGTGGGCATCGCGGAACGTCGTGTCGGTGACGGCCACAGCTGTCTGCTCGCGCAGGGCCCGGGCAAAGCCTTCCGGCCCCAGCTCCTGCAGCCGCTGGCGCGAGCCCGGCTGGTGTTCGCTTTCCCGCACGGCCGGCAGCTTATCGGCCGGGTCGGTGTGGACTGTGAGCTCGCCATTGGGCTTGTTGACGGTGACCTCAGCCAGCCACGTCAGCAGCTTGGTGCCGCGGTCGGCCGAGACCCGGGCCTTCAACAGCTGCGGGCGCTCGTCGATAAAGGACGTGGCGACGTCGCCCGAGATGAAGTCGGCGTCATCGAGCACGGCCTGGAGGAAGGAAATGTTGGTGGACACGCCACGGATGCGGAACTCGGCAAGGGCACGGCGAGCCCTGGCCACAGCGGCCGGGTAATCCCTGCCGCGGCAGGTGAGCTTGACGAGCATCGAGTCAAAGTGGGGGCTGATTTCGGCGCCCGAGTAAACCGTGCCGCCGTCGAGCCTTACGCCGGCGCCGCCGGCCGAACGGTAGCCGGTGATCTTTCCGACGTCGGGGCGGAAGCCGTTGGCCGGGTCCTCGGTGGTGATGCGGCACTGCAGCGCCGCGCCCTTGAGGAACACGGTCTCCTGGGAAAGGCCGAGGTCGGCCAGGGTTTCGCCGGAGGCAATCCGCATCTGCGCCTGGACGAGGTCGACGTCGGTGACCTCCTCGGTGACTGTGTGCTCCACCTGGATGCGGGGGTTCATTTCGATGAAGACGTGCTGCCCGGCGCGTTCCCCCACGGTGTCCACGAGGAACTCGACGGTTCCTGCATTGACGTAGTTGAGGGCCTTGGCGAACTTCACGGCGTCGCGGTACAGGGCCTGCCGGATGCCTTCGTCCAGGTTGGGGGCCGGTGCGATTTCGATAACCTTCTGGTGGCGCCGCTGAATGGAACAGTCGCGCTCGAAGAGGTGCATGACGTTGCCCTCGGCGTCGGCCAGGATCTGCACCTCGATGTGCCGCGGACGGAGCACGGCCTGTTCAAGGAACATGGTCGGGTCACCGAACGCTGCGTCAGCCTCGCGCATTGCGGACTGCAGCGCCTCGGGCAGCGCTTCGCGGGTATCAACACGGCGCATGCCGCGTCCACCACCACCGGCCACGGCCTTGGCGAAGATCGGGAAGCCGATCTCGTCGGCAGCGGCGATCAGCTCGTCGAGGTCCTTCGAGGGGGCACTGGACTTCAGCACCGGGACGCCGGCGTTGCGGGCAGCCTCGAGCGCGGCGACTTTGTTGCCGGCGAGCTCGAGGACCTCGGCGGGCGGCCCGACGAAGGTGATGCCGGCAGCCTTGGCTGCCCGGGCAAGGTCCGGATTTTCGGAAAGGAAACCGTAGCCGGGGTAAATGGCATCCGCGCCGGCTTCCTTAGCTACCCGCACCACCTCGTCCACGTCCAGGTAGGCGCGGACGGGGTGGCCTTCCTCGCCAATCAGATACGCCTCGTCGGCCTTCTGGCGGTGGATCGAGTTACGGTCCTCGTTGGGGAACACGGCGACTGTCTTGGCGCCCAGCTCGTAGCCGGCGCGGAACGCGCGGATTGCGATTTCACCGCGGTTGGCCACCAGAATCTTGGAAAACATGCTGCTCCTGCATCATCGCGGGTGTATCGGTAAGTGGTCACAGTGTGTAAGACGCGTGCCGTGAAACACAAATCATTGTGTTGACCGTCACAGAATTATCCGTCATTTCGCAGCCACATTCATTCCCTTCCCGGCCGGGACCCGGAAGAGCCGCCCGGCGAGCCATGCCCGGACCCGATAAGAAGGGATTAGGCGCCGGCTCCACATATGATGAATGGGGCGGCGAAGCCTGTCCCCCTGTTCCGGCAGTACCGGAACAACAACTACCCCAACACGGCAACCGGCGTTAGGTATTGGTTTTCAAGTGCAAGTAGTCAGCATCAGCAGCCTCAAAGGCGGTGTCGGCAAGACATCCGTGACAACCGGATTGGCGTCTGCGGCACTGGCCGCCGGCATCCCCACCCTCGTTGTGGATCTGGATCCCCATGCCGATGCCAGCACCGCCTTGGGAGTGCAGCCGAGTGACAAGCTGGATATCGGCCGGATGCTCAAGAATCCCCGCAAGGCCCGGCTTCCGGAGAATGTCGTTTCCAGCGGGTGGACCGGGCGTGTCCAAAGCAACGGCTCGGGTCCCGCCGTCCTGGACGTTGCCGTGGGCTCCGCCTACACCGGAGTGTACGACCGCCCCGACCTGGGCAAGCGGGACCTCCGCCGGCTCTCCGCCGTTTTGGCAGGTGCGGAGAAATACGAGCTCGTCCTGGTGGACTGCCCTCCGTCCCTGAATGGACTGACCCGCATGGCCTGGTCCGCGAGCACCAAGGTAGCCCTGGTTGCCGAGCCCGGCCTGTTCTCCGTGGCCGGGACTGAGCGCACGATGCGGGCCATCCAGCTGTTCCGCCAGGAATTCGCCCCCAATCTGTCCCCTGCAGGCATCGTCGCCAACCGGGTCCGAAGCGCGTCTTCCGAGCACGCGTTCCGCCTGGCCGAGATGCAGTCGATGTTCGGTGACCTCCTGCTGACGCCCCACATTCCGGAACAGGCAAACTGGCAGCAGATCCAGGGCGCCGCGCACTCCATCCACCACTGGCCCGGCGACTCCGCCAAGTCAGCAGCCGGACTGTTCGACGCACTCCTGGGCAACCTTCTGTCGGCCGGCAGGGCGAGCCGCAGCCGCAGCAACCGCTGAGCCGCGCGCGCAGCCGATAGAGAGAAGGCCGCCTCCCCAATGGGGAGGCGGCCTTCGCTATTAATCCTCTGGAGCTAGATCCTCTGGATGCCCAGGAAGGTGTACTGACTTAGCCGGTCTTGCGGGCGGCCCGGCGCTTGCTCAGCTCATCATCGGGAAACGTCTGGTCGCTGGCATGTTCGCTGGGCAGGGAGGCGAGGCTCCCTTCAACTTCGCGCCACACACGGCCCACAGCGATGCCAAATACACCCTGTCCGCCCTGGACGAGGTCGATGACCTCATCAGCGGACGTACATTCATACACGCTGGCGCCATCGCTCATGAGGGTGATCTGTGCGAGGTCTTCGACGCCGCGCTCACGCAGGTGTTCCACGGCTGAGCGGATCTGCTGGAGCGAAACACCAGTGTCAAGCAGCCGCTTGACCACCTTCAGGACCAAAATGTCGCGGAAGCCGTACAGCCGCTGCGAGCCGGAGCCGGCGGCGCCGCGGACAGCCGGTTCAACCAGGCCCGTCCGGGCCCAGTAATCCAGCTGGCGGTACGTTATGCCGGCCGCTTTGCACGCCGTGGGACCGCGGTACCCGGCGTCTTCGTCCAAGACTGGGAGGTCCTCAGTGAAGAGAAGGCCCTGAGCACCGCTTGCGGGCACAGCTACGCCGGCCGTTGAGGGCTGCTTCAGCTCGCCTGCTTCGCCTTTCGGACTCACGTGGATCCTCCTTGTCATGAGCTCCCTGGGGAACTTGCTGCAACAGCACTGCACGCACGGGAGTCAAAATGAAACTCATGCATGTAATTCCGCCGGAGTAGCACTTTCCAGTGTGACCCGCGCGGCTGTTGTACGCAATGGGAACTTGGTACCTTCGACGTTAGGCCTGCCAGGGCCCAAGGTCAAAGATGTTCAGGTCATTGAAAGGGCGTGTCGAAACTTTCAGCCTGAACTGGAACCTTAACGTGACCTTAGCCGTCGAAGTCTTCCGGCTCCACGTCATCGAGGAACTCACGGAACTGGCGCAATTCACTTTCTTCATCCACGGGGGGGCCCTGCTCCGTGTCCTCCCCCTCGTCGTGTTCGGTGATCCGCACTCCGGCCTCATCCATCACAGAATCCGCGCACCAGATCCGGCACTTCGCGCGCAGGGCGATGGCCAAGGCATCCGACGCCCGGGAACTAACGGTGGCGCCATTATCGAACTGGAGTTGCCCGTAGAAGATGTTGTCTTCCACGGCCACGATGTTGACGCTCACGACCGCATGTCCAAGCGTCTCCACGACATCCACCAAGAGGTCATGCGTCATGGGGCGCGGCGGTACCACGCCCTGCTGCGCCAAGGCGATCGCGCTGGCTTCCGGAGTGCCGATCCAGATGGGCACGTGGCGCTCCCCGTGGATCTCCCTCAGGAGCACCAGGGGCTGGTTGGAGGGCAACTCGATCCGGACGCCCACAATCTCGACTTCGATCATCAGATCTCCATCCGTGAAATACGGTCCTGGACCAGAGCCCGGTGCAGGGTCAGGCAAAGGTCGCTGATTTCCCGGGCCGCCTCTGCGGCTCTGGCCTGCGAGGCTGCATCCTTGCGGGACGTGAGCGTTGCGACGGCCCTTTCCACCAGTCCGAACTCCCGCTCAGCCGCCGCCTGGAAGGGCCGCAGATGGCGGGGTTCCAGTCCGTGGCCCTCCAGCTGCACGCAGGCGCGCGCCACCTGCAGGGCGTGCTCATCGAACATGCCGTTCGAATGACCGATCAGCCCGAAACTGAGCAGCGACTGCAGAAGCGGCACGCTCGCGCCAGACTCTGCCCGCAGCTGTTCCTCGCTGAGCTTGCGCGACTTGTTCTGCAGTTCAGCCGCCAGCTCATCGGAAACGATCCGTGGAGAGACGGTCACGCCGGGTGGAAGGTTGTCCGGACGCTCTCCCCGGTCGATGGCATCAAGATAATCCTTGATCACCTTCAGCGGCAGGTATTGGTCGCGCTGGAGTGACAGGACAAACCGGAGACGCTCGACGTCACTGTCGGAGTACTGTCGGTAGCCTGCCGGCGTGCGCCGGGGATTGATAAGTCCTTTTTCCTCAAGGAACCTGATTTTAGACGCCGTCATGCTCGGGAAATCGTCGCTCAACTGAGCGAGGACCTCCCCGATGTTCAGGACCAGGGGTCCGCGGCGCTCTGGTTGTGCCATTGCCACAGGCAGCCGCTCCGAATCAGGCGCGTCCTGCTGCGCGGGCAGGGCTCAGGTAGAAGGTGAGTCGGAACTTGCCGATCTGGACTTCGTTTCCGGACTTCAGCTCCACGCTGTCCACGCGGTCATGGTTGACGTAGGTACCGTTGAGGCTGCCGGTGTCCACGACTTCGAAGCTGCGGGGAGTGCGGCGGAATTCGACATGCCGGCGCGAGACGGTCACGTCGTCAAGAAAAATGTCTGCATCCGGGTGCCGTCCGGCGGTGGTGACGTCGGAGTCGAGCAAGAAGCGGGCGCCCGAGTTGGGGCCGCTGTGTGCTACCAGCAATGCGGAGCCGGAGGGCAAAGCCTCCACGGCCGTCCTCTCCTCCGGAGAAAGCTTGGGCACGATCGTCGGTTCGTCGCGGACCGGAGTGAGGTTGATCGAGGTTGTCTCCGAGGCCCTGCCCACGTCCGTGCCGTAATCACCGCCGGTGTGGTTCTTTTCGCCGCCAACCATGGATTCCTCCTCCTTCGTTGCAGATGTCCCCCTGCAATCAACGCGTACCGTCCGGAAATGCGTGGCACCTCCGGTTTGCCGTGCGCCGGCCGGGCCTTTGGACCCCAAGACTGGAAACCAGCACTGGATACCAGGGCCCGGCTTAGCGCGAACAGCTAGCTTTAGCCTACCTGTTGTTCGTACTCCGATGCACTGAGCAGGGAGTCCACCGCGTCAGGTTCCGCAAGCTTGACCTCGATCAGCCAGCCGTCTCCGTAGGGATCGGAGTTTATGAGGGCTGAATCGCTGTCCAGGGCCTCGTTCCGGGCCACGATTTCACCGGTTACCGGGGCGTAAATATCGCTGACGCTTTTGGTGGACTCAACCTCGCCGATGACGTCGTTCGCCTTCACCGCCGTTCCAATTTCGGGCATCTGGGCGTACACGACGTCCCCGAGGGCGTCCTGGGCGAAGTCTGTGATTCCGATCCGGACCACACCGTCGGCGTTCGGTGCGGACACCCATTCGTGTTCCGCAGTGTAGGACAGCTCAGAGGGAATGTTGCTCATCAGGGGCCTTTCATCGGGTCAATCACCAATGTCAACGGAGGCGTAGGGAACAAGCCACCGCTGAAAGTATAGGCACATGGTTCAGGCTGGAGACGGCACCGAAACCACATCATCCGGGCTCCGGCGCTGACACGACTGCCCCGTTGTGCCACAGTGGGGGCATGCCAGAACTACCCGAAGTGGCCGGTCTGAGTTCCTTTCTTGGCACGCACCTTGAAGGCACCGTGCTGACGAAGCTTCAGGTCCTCTCCGTGGCCGTACTCAAGACGGCCGATCCTCCCTATACGGCCCTCCAAGGCCGCACTGTCACCGGTGTGCGGCGGTTCGGCAAGTTCGTCAGCATAGACGCCGACGGCCTGCACTTCGTCTTCCATCTCGCCCGGGCCGGTTGGGTGCGCTACACGGAGGCGCCCTCCACGGCTCCGCTCCGGCCAGGCAAGAGCCCCATTGCGGCCAGGCTGGCATTCGCCGGCAGCGACGGCCTGCATATCGGCATAGACCTGACCGAAGCCGGCACCAAGAAGAGCCTTGCCGTCTACGTGGTCACCGATCCTCTTCAGGTGCCGGGAATCGCGGCCCTTGGCCCGGATCCGCTGGACCCCGGGTTCAGCCTTGCGATGTTCGCCGGGATCCTGGCCGCCAACCCCCACCAGGTCAAGGGTGTGCTGCGAAGCCAGAGCGTGATTGCCGGAATAGGAAACGCATACAGCGATGAAATCCTTCATGCGGCAAAGATCTCGCCCTACGCTATGGCCGATTCGTTGGACGAAGAGAGCGTACGCGCCCTGTACGAGGCCATCCACAGCGTTCTCGGAGCGGCCGTAAAGGAAGCAGCGGGCAAGGCGCCCGGCGACCTGAAGGATACGAAACGGGGCGGCATGAGGGTCCACGGCCGCACTGGACTGCCGTGCCCGGTCTGCGGTGACACCGTCCGCGAAGTGTCCTTCGCGGACACCGCACTCCAGTACTGCCCCACCTGCCAGACCAAGGGCAAGGTCCTGGCAGACCGCCGGACGTCCCGGTTCCTCAAGTAGCAGCAGCTTCCATTGGCGTCAGCTGCATTCTGTCCGTTAAGCAGAAAAGACCGCCTTCGGATTTCTCCGAAGACGGCCTCTGACCTGCATCTTCTTTGGTCGGGCTGACAGGATTTGAACCTGCGACCCCTTGACCCCCAGTCAAGTGCGCTACCAAGCTGCGCTACAGCCCGTCAGTCCTGCCGTTCTCCGCTTCAATGAACTTCAGAAGAATTTCATCTAAGCAGTCCGGCCGAACCACCTCCAAAAGCTTACACGATTCCGGAGGGTGCCCGTGACATTTTCGTCCGCCACGGGCCCGGTGTGTCCTAATTAACGCTTCTTGCCACGTTTTTCCCGGACACGCATGTTGACTTCAATGGGTGTTCCTTCGAAGCCGAACGTTTCACGCAGCCGCCGGGTGATGAACCGGCGGTAACCCGGGTCCAGGAAGCCGGTGGTGAAGAGGACGAACTTCGGCGGGCGGCTGGAGGCCTGCGTGCCGAAGAGGATCCTGGGCTGCTTGCCGCCGCGGACCGGGTGCGGGTGCGCGGCCACGAGCTCGCCCAGGAACGCGTTGAGCCGGCCGGTCGGGATGCGCTTGTCCCAGTTCTCGAGCGCAAGATCCAGTGCGGGCACGAGGCGGTCCTTGTGCCAGCCGGTCTTGGCCGAGATGTTGACGCGCGGAGCCCATTCAACGTGGGCCAGGTCCTGCTCGATTTCGCGTTCAAGATACCGGCGGCGCTCGTCGTCGAGGAGGTCCCACTTGTTGAACGCGAGCACCAGGGCCCGTCCCGATTCGATGGCCAACTGCAGGATGCGGACATCCTGCTCGCTCAGCACCTCGTCCACGGCCAGGAGTACGACGGCGACCTCCGCCTTTTCGAGTGCGCTTTGCGTCCGCAGGGAAGCGTAGAAGTCGGCGCCCTGCGCCATGTGCTGGCGCCGCCGGATCCCTGCAGTGTCGACGAAGCGCCAGGTGCGCCCGCCGAGCTCGATGAATTCATCCACCGGGTCGCGGGTGGTGCCGGCGGTGTTGTCCACCACCACGCGCTCCGAGCCGGCGAGCTTGTTCAGCAAGGATGACTTGCCCACATTGGGCCTGCCGATCAGTGCCACGCGGCGGGGGCCGCCGGAGCGTTCGAGTCCCTCAATGGTGGAGAACTCCGGAAGCGTGTCCATGACGTGGTCCAGAAGATCCGCAACTCCGCGGCCATGAAGGGCCGAGACGGGGTACGGCTCGCCGAAGCCGAGGCCCCACAAGGTGGCGGAGTCCGCTTCCTGCGCAAAGTCATCGACTTTGTTGGCCACCATGATGACGGGCTTCTTGCTCTTGCGCAGCATCTTCATGACGCCTTCGTCCGTGGCGGTTGCACCCACGGCGGAGTCGACAACGAACAGCACGGCGTCAGCAAGCTCCACGGCCATTTCCGCCTGCTCCGCGACCCGGGCGTGGATACCGCGGGCGTCATGCTCCCACCCACCGGTATCCACGACGGTGAAATTGCGCCCGTTCCAGTGGGCGGAGTACATCACACGGTCGCGGGTCACGCCGGGGGTGTCCTCCACGACAGCCTCGCGGCGGCCCAGGATGCGGTTAACCAGTGTGGACTTGCCGACGTTGGGGCGTCCGATGATTGCCAGGACGGGGTCCAGCTTGACCGGGCCTTCCAAGTCCTCGTCCTCGTAGCGGCCGCTGAGGAGGGCGGCGTCTTCCTCGTCGAGTTCGTAGTCATCCAGGCCCGCGCGGAGCGAGGCCGCGCGGAGCTCTGCCTCCTCATCGTCCAGGGCTGCGAGATGCTCAGCCACCTGGTCGGTGCCGGTGGGCGTGTATTCGTCTTCGCCGGCGCCGGAGCGGCCGGAAGTTTGAGTCGTATCGCTCATTGCACTTTCCTTAGTGGTGATCTGCCGGCGACCCGGCTACTGCGTCTGTACGTTCGTGGGGGAAATCCGCGGAAGGCAGGGCCTGCCCGCTGAGATGAATCGTGTCTTGGACGTGGTTCGCCAGCGCAGCGCGGATTTCCTTTGCCGCCCTGTCCATTGAAGCACGCCCGGTCTCGCCGGGATTCCGGCTGATGGTCACCGCTTCGCCAAAGCTGACGTGAAGTCTCCGGCCGGGGCGGGGAACCGTGTCAAGGTGCTCGCCGCCCTGCCGCGTGCCCAAAATGGCCACCGGCACAATGGTGGCCTGCGAGTTCAGGGCGAGCCACGCTACACCGTTGCTGATGCCCGCAGCCTTCCCGCTCCCCCGGCTGCCTTCTGGCAGGATCCCGATGCAGCGGCCGGCATCGAGCAGGGCCTTGCTGACCTGCAGCGCGGCGCGGTCGCCGGAACGGTCCACGGGCAGTTGGCCCGAAGCCCGCAGCACGCCTCCCAGGAACCCCTTGAACATCTCCCTTTTGACCAGGATATGCATGGGACGGGGCGAAGCTCCGAACATGACCGGGCCGTCCAGGTAGCTGATGTGGTTGCCGGCAAAAATCACCGGGCCATGGGTAGGGACGTTGGAGCGCCCCGTGACGGAGGTCCGGTACACCACGTGGTCCAGCAGCCAGCCCACAGGCCGGCTCCATCCCATGGTCCAGCGTGCAGGAAGTCCGCGTACGGCGTCCGTCGCGGCGTCACTCATGGTTGATCACCTTGGTGACGATCCGCAGTGCCGCGCTCACGGTTTCCTCGAAGTCCAGGTCTGACGAATCGAGGATCACCACGCCGTCGGCCGCCTGCGTGAAATTCACCACGGTCGAGTCCTTGGCGTCCCGTTGGGTCACCTGGGCGGCCAGCTGCTCGGCGGTCTGCGTGCCGCCCAGCTGGATCCCGCGCCTCCGCAGCCGCGCCTCTTCGCTGGCGGTGAGCAGCATGCGGACTTCCGCCCCGGGAACGACGACGGTGGTGATGTCCCGGCCTTCCACCACCATGCGGCGGTGGTGCTTGTCGATCAGTGAGCGCTGGCGGCGGATGAGCTCGGTCCGTGCCCCAAGGGTGGTGGCCACGGCGCTGACCGCCGAGGAGATCTCTGGTTCCCGGATGGCTGCCGTGACATCGGTGCCGTCCACCCGCACATACTCCTCGTGCGGCGTGGTGCTGATCTCCAGCGGCAGGTCTTCGGCGGCAAGCTCGACTGCGGAGGCGTCATTGAGGTCGGTGCCGCGGTCCAGGCAAAACCATGTCAGCGCACGGTACATGGCGCCGGTGTCCAGGTAGGCAAGGTGGAGGCGGCGGGCCACTTCCTTACTGACGCTGGACTTGCCGGATCCCGACGGTCCGTCGATGGCCACCACGAGCGGCTTGCCCAGTCGGAGCGCCGGCATCGTGTCTAGAAGTTCCTGTGTCATTACTGCAGTACCCGCCATCCACGGTCGTTGAGGGCTTCAATGAGGAGATCGTGCCGGTTGGGCAGGACGGACAGCTCCACCATGCCCACGTTCTGGCCAGACGAGTGGTCCAGTCGCAGATCTTCCACATTGACGCCGATTTCGCCGATCTCCGTCAGCAGCCGGGCGATCTGCCCCGGCCTGTCATCCACCAGCACGGTAAGCCACGAATAGGCCTGCGGAGGCCCGCCATGCTTGCCCGGAATCCGTGCCTGTCCGGCGTTGCCTTCGCTCATCAGCTGGGCAAGGTCCAGCCGGGCACCCGGCGCCGCAGGGTCTTCCAGCGTGCCGATCAGCCTGTTGAGGTCTTCCCTGACGCCGTAAAGAATCTCCACGACTTTCGCGGCATTGGCTCCGAGGATCTGCACCCACAGCGTCGGGTCGCTGGCGGCGATCCGGGTGACGTCACGCAGCCCGTTGCCGGCCAGGGACAGTGCATGCAGCGGCGTGCCCTGCAGGCGGCTGGCCAGCAGCGAGGACATAACCTGGGGCAGGTGGGAGACCAAGGCCACGGCTTCGTCGTGCTCCTCGGCAGTGAACTGCGACACGAGAGCGCCCAGATCCGTGGCCATGGCCCTGGCGGCCTGCAGGGCCGCAGCCGAGGTTCCCTCCGACGGGCAGACCACCCAGGGCATGGACGTGAAGAGCTCGCCGCGGGCAGCAACAGGCCCGGACTTCTCACGCCCGGCCATCGGGTGTGTGCCAACGTACCGGGACAGGTCCACGCCGCGGCGGCGCAGTTCGTTCTGGATGTCTGCCTTCACGCTGGCAATGTCCACCACGGTGGCATCCGGGTAGTCGGACAGCGCACGTTCGACAACACCGGCCGTCACGTCCGGCGGGGAAGCCACGACAACGAGTTCCGGCTGTTCCCCTTCCAGCGCCGCCAAGGGCAGGCCGGCGCCGATATCCACGGCGACGGCCTGGTTGGTTGGCGACGGATCGGAAAGGTAGACGGCCACGCCGCGGCCGCGGAGACCAAGGCCGATGCTCGTACCGAGCAGGCCGGTGCCTATAACAACGACCGGTCCGCTCAAGTGCCCGCGGCCGTGATTACGAAATGCCGACATGCCCTAGAGTCCTACGGATGCCAGCAGGTGGCCGACTTCCTGCCTGCCGAGGTTGCGGATGCTTCCCTGGCGCTGGTCACCCAGGCCTATGGGGCCAACCTTGACACGCACGAGGCGCAACACGGGGAACCCGACGGCGTCGAACATTCGGCGAACGATCCGGTTCTTGCCGGAGTGCAGCACAACTTCGATCAGCACGTGGCCCGGAGTGGAGTCCACGAGACGGAAGGAGTCCACGGAGGCGATGCCGTCTTCGAGTTCAACGCCGCCCTTCAGCTGCGCGCCGATGCCCTGCGGGAAGGGACCCCGGACCTGGACCAGATATGTCTTGGGTACCTCGTAGGAAGGGTGCGTCAGGCGGTTGGCCAGTTCGCCGTCGTTCGTCAGCAGCAGGAGCCCCTCGGTGGCGACGTCAAGCCGCCCCACGTGGAAGAGGCGTTCACCCTGGTTGTTGCGGATGAAGTCACTGATGCAGGGGCGGCCGTCGGGGTCCTCCATGGTGGACACAACGCCCTTGGGCTTGTTGAAGACCATGTAGACCATGGTTTCGTCCAGCTGGATGCGGAGGCCGTCCACGTGGATGACGGCGGTCTTGGGATCAACGCGGACGCCGAGCTCGGTGACGACCTTGCCATCGACTTCCACGCGGCCTTCGGCGATCATCTCCTCACACACGCGGCGTGACGCGACGCCTGCGGAGGCCATGACCTTCTGCAGGCGGACGCCGTCGGCATCGTGGACTTCCGACTGGGGAACGTCACCACGGGGGCCGCGCTTCCGGGAAGGCTTACGGACCGGACCGAGATTCTGGCCGAAGCGTTCGCTGCCGAAGGCGCGTGACGCGGCCGTCTTGGGTGCGCCTGCGCGGGGCTTGGGCTTGAGGGCACCAGGCGTTCCGGGGGCCTTGCCGGCACCGGGCTTGCGGGCTCCGGCTTTGCGGGCCGACGGCTTGGCGCCCGCCTTCCAGTCCGCGGAAGACCTGCCGGCGGGCGACTCGTCGGGATCGACGAATCGCTCCTCGCGCGGCTTCGGCGCCTTGTGGGGACGGTCGCCGAACGGGCGGTCGCCTCCCTTGGAAAAATCGCGTTGGCCCGCTCCGAAGCCAGCGCTGCGCTGGCCTCCACGGCCGCTTTGCGCTGCGCCGCGCGCTGAATCGCGTTCCGGACCTTTACGCCCCGAACTGTTACGTGGTGAACCCTGGCGTCCCGCCTGTGTCATGACCCGTCCTTCGTTATGTTGACCGGCACCGGTTGTCCAAAGACAACACTAGCCAGCCGTGCAGATTAAATCTGCTCTGGTAAATACTGATCTGCAGGCAGCTGCCTACATTCTTCCGGCGTCGTAAAACTCATCAATTCCATCCAGCCCCGGAAGGTGTTGTGAAATTTGAGGCAGCTCAGCCACCGAGCCGATTCCCATGCGTTCAAGGAAATACGACGTCGTGCGGTACAGGATTGCCCCCGATTCCGGATCTGTTCCGGAATCCTCGATCAGTCCCCGCTGGATCAGCGTCCGCACGACCGAGTCGACATTGACCCCTCGAATTGCAGACACCCTGGCCCTGGAAACGGGCTGCCGGTAGGCGATGACGGCAAGCGTTTCAAGTGCTGCCTGCGTCAGCCTGGCTGTCTGGCCTTCCAGGACGAAGGCACCGACGATGTCAGCGAACTCAGCCCGGGAGTAGATGCGCCAACCTCCGGCCACATTCCGCAATTCAAAACCCCGGGGGCTGGAAGCGAAGCCAGCGTCACTGGCGATTTCCATATCCGGGGCTTTAACAGTATAGCCGTCATACTCGCGCTGCAGGTCCAGCAGCAGCTGCTCCACCATTTCCACGGTCAGGTTCAGCCCTGCGGCCAGGTCCGTGGCCGACGTCGGTTCGTCCAGCACCATCAGCACGGCCTCCAGGGCCGCCCGCGCTCCGCCCGGAAGCCCGGAGACGTCGGTGCCGTCGCCGGGCGTCGGTTCCTGTTGGGACTTACTCACGGCTGATCCTCGTATTCTTCGCTCAATTGATCGCTGCTCCATTCGCCGGATGCCGTCCACCGCACTGTCAGGTCACCGAGGGGCGCCACCTGGTCGAACGCCACGACCTGGTCGCGAAAGAGCTCCAGCAACGCCAGAAAACGCGCAACCACCACCAGGGTGGATTCGGCGTCGGCAATCAGCGCCCGGAATGACAGCGGCCGGCCTTCCCGCAGGCGGAGCCCGATAAGCTCCGCCTGTTCACGAACGCTGACCGGGCTCCCGTGCAGGTGGGCCAGCCCGACTTCGGTGGGTTTCGGGGCCTTGGGCTTCAGGGCAGCTTCCGCCAGTGACGCGAACTGCTGCGGAGTGTGCTTCCAGACGAGTTCAGGCAGCATGGCCGCGAAGTGCTCCTCGAGGGCCACCTGCCGCGGATACCGCCGGGACTCAAGTTCCAGCGTCGCATCCATGAGGGCGGCCACCTGCTTGAACGCCTTGTACTGCAGCAGCCTGGCAAAAAGCAGGTCGCGGGCCTCCAGGAGCGCGATGTCGTCCTCATCCTCGACCTCACCCGCCGGAAGCAGCCGGGCAGCCTTGAGGTCCAGGAGGGTGGCGGCAATGACGAGGAATTCGCTGGCTTCGTCCAGGGCCCACTCCTCCCCCAAGGCCTGCAGGTTCCGGATGTACTTGATGAACTCATCGGTCACGGTGGCGAGCGCCACCTCGGTGATGTCCATCTGGTGCTTGGCGATCAGCCCCAGCAGCAGGTCAAAGGGGCCAGTGAAGTTCGTGAGCCTGACTTCGAAACCCGGCTTCTTCGCGCCGGGATCGCCGGCGACAGGCGCAGCGCCCCCATCAGGTGCGGCACCGCCGTCGTCCGTGCCGGCCGGCTGGCCGCGTTCCGCGAGCGGAGTGGCCGACTCAGCCACGGTCCAGGCTACGGCGCGCCGCCGCGCGAAATGAGCTCCTTGGCGAGGCGGCGGTAGGCGTCGGCGCCGATGTGGTTACCGGCATAGCTGGTGATCGGTTCAGCGGCGACAGTGGCATCGGCGAACTTGATGGAGCGCTTGATGACGGTCTCAAAGACTTTGTCACCGAAGGCCTCCACGAGGCGGGTGATGACTTCACGGCTGTGCAGGGTCCGGGCGTCGTACATCGTGGCCAGGACCCCGTCCACCTGCAGCCGGGGGTTGAGGCGGTCCTGAACCTTGTCAATGGTTTCGACCAGGAGCGCCACTGCCCGCAGCGCGAAGAATTCGCAAATCAGCGGGATGATCACGCCATGGGCGGCCGTGAGCGCGTTTACTGTGAGCAGGCCCAGCGAGGGCTGGCAGTCGATCAGGACGATGTCATAGTCATCCTCGATGTTCTTCAGCGCACGGTCGAGGACCTGTTCGCGTGCCACCTCATTGACCAGCTGGACCTCCGCCGCGGACAGGTCGATATTCGCCGGCAGCAGGTCAACGTTCTCAACGCCGGTGGTGTGGATCGCCTCGCGGATGTCCACCTTGCGGTCCATGAGGACGTTGTACACGGTGAGGTCCAGTTCGTGCGGGTTGACGCCAAGCCCCGCGGACAGCGCCCCCTGGGGGTCAAAGTCCACCAGCAGCACGCGGCGGCCGTACTCCGCCAGCGCGGCCGCTAGGTTGATGGTTGACGTGGTTTTGCCTACGCCGCCCTTCTGGTTGACCATTGCAATCACGCGGGCCGGTCCATGGGAGGACAGCGGCGCGGGCTCCGGAAATTCGCGGTAGGGACGGCCTGTGGGACCCATCACGGCGTCTTCCAGGTCGAGTTCCGTGCCTTCCAGAGTTGCTGAACCCTGTTCGCTGCTCACGTATCTATCCACACTTTCGATGACGGTGATTTTTCTGTGCCGCTGAATGCCGGGACCGCTGGATGTCTGGCGCCCATGCTTCTTCCACCCAAGGCTACAGCGCCCGACACGGCATTTCGTGGAACTTGACTTTTGATGGCGTTTGAGCCTTGACCTTTTACTTGAGGTCGAAGGTTAGCCTCCCGCCCATGCAAAACGCCCGCACAGGCTGGCCTGTGCGGGCGTTGCCGGCGCCGGAGCGCCGTTGGGTTGTGGGCCGGGGTTGTGAAACCTATGCGTTGGCCGGGACGGGCTGCTGCGACGGGGTCTCCTGGACACCGTGGTGGGTGGCAATCATGGTCTGCTCGTCGAAGGGCTCTTCGCCGGACAGGACGCGGCCAACCTGCTGGTTGTCGATCTCCTTGACCCAGGTACCGATCAGGACCGTAGCCACGGCGTTGCCGGTGAAGTTGGTCAGGGCGCGGGCCTCGGACATGAAGCGGTCGATGCCGACGATCATGCCGACGCCGCCCAGGAGTTCGGGCTTGTGGGCCTGCAGGCCGGCGGCCAGTGTGGCCAGGCCTGCGCCGGTGACACCGGCAGCGCCCTTGGAGGCGATGATCATAAAGATCAGCAGGGAGACCTGGGCGCCGAGGTCCAGCGGGGTCCCCATGGCGTTGGCCACGAACAGGGAGGCCATCGTCAGGTAGATGGCGGTGCCGTCCAGGTTGAAGGAGTAACCGGTGGGAACAGTGACGCCGACGACCGGCTTGGAGACACCCAGGTGCTCGAGCTTGGCGATCAGGCGGGGCAGCGCGGCCTCGGAAGATGAGGTGGAGAAGATCAAGAGGTATTCGCGTGCCAGGTACTTCATCAGCTTGAAGATGTTCACACCTGCCACCGCCTGCAGGAGGCCGCCGAGGATTACGACGATGAACAGTGCGCAGGTGATGTAGAAGGCAGCCATCAGGGTGAACATGCTCACGATTGCCTGGAAGCCCGTGGCACCGACAACCGCGGCGATGGCGCCGAAGGCACCGACCGGAGCCAGCCACATGATCATGATGAGGATGCGGAACACCACAGCCTGGCCGTGGCCGATGGCCTTGAGGACGGGGGCGCCCTGGGCGCCCATCTTCTGCAGCGCGAAACCGACGAGGATTGCGGCAAAGAGCGTGGGCAGGACCGGAATGTCGCCCGGAATGATACCCAGGAGGAACGAGACGGTGCTGTCTACTTCGGCCTTCTTGTTGGGGTCGTACGGCGCCAGCTTCAGGCCCTCACCCGGGTGGATCAGGTTGCCAACCACAAGGCCGATGCCCAGGGCGAAGGTCGACATCAATACGAAGTAGCCCAGTGCCATGCCGCCGACCTTGCCGACCGTGGCAGCCTTGGCAATGGAACCAATGCCCAGCACGATGGTGCAGAAGATAATTGGCGCGATCATCATCTTGATGAGCTTGATGAACCCGTCGCCGAGCGGCTTCAGTGATTTGCCGACCTCAGGGAACAGAAGGCCGATCAGTGCGCCCAGGATGACTGCGGCGATGACGGCAATGTAAAGGTAGTGGGATTTGTCCAGCCCTTTGCGCGCGGCCTTGGCCGGTGCAGCCGACTCTCCTCGTTGAGAAGCCATGATTTGTCTCCTTATGGATAATCTGGAGGACGCTTCGCACAGTCTCTGAGCTCTTCGCGTCGGTCCTTTGTGATTTCCATCATTCGGGATGAAGTGACTTGGCTCACCGTTGCGTTCATATTGGTCATAGGAGGTGTTGTGATCCGCCGTTGGAGCATTGCCACGCGGCTTTTCGTAGCGAACCTGCTGTTCGTGCTGGCACTCACCGGAGTGGTGGGGACGGCCGCATTCATCGACGCCCGCGAACGCACGTATGACGAAGCCGGTCGCCGGATGGCGGCCGTGGCTGTTTCTGTTGCCGACAACCCGCTGGTGCTGCAGGCGGCGGCTTCCCCTGACCCTTCTGCCCGGCTACAGCCATACGCGCTTCAGGTGATGGGGGACGCCGGCGCCGACTTCATCACCATCATGGCGCCGGACAGGACACGCTGGACGCATCCCCGGAGCGAGGAGCTCGGCCAGCCGTACATCGGCTCAATCTCCGATGCCCTTGAAGGGCGCGTGTTCACGGAGATCACAGCCGGGACACTTGGTCCCTCGGTACGAACCATCGCCCCGGTCAAGGACGCCCGCGGCTCGGTAAAGGCGCTGGTGGCCGCCGGCGTCACGGTCAGAACCATCGACGTCGCGGTGGCCGGCAGAATCCCGGCACTGCTCGCTATCTCGGGCGCCCTCCTCGCGGCCGGCTCAGTGGCCTCCTGGCTGCTCGGAGGCTACTTGCGGCGGGTAACCCGCGGCTGGGGACCGGAACAGCTTGCCCAGCTCTTTGCCTACTACGAATCCGTGCTCCACTCGGTCCGCGAAGGTGTCATCCTGATCGACCCCAAGGGACGCGTGGTGATGTACAACGACCAGGCCGCCGAGCTGCTTCGGCTCGAGCCGCGGGACTCGGGCGATGATCCGTCGGACGCTCCGTTCCTGGCCGACCTGCCGCTGACGCCGAGCCTGAAGGATCTGTTTGAATCGGGCCGCACCGCCCACGATGAAATCCACTTGACGGCCTCCGGCGTCCTGGTGGTGAACCAGGGCCCTGCCGTGGGCCCGGGCTCCCGCTCAGGCCGGCCCACCGCCGTGTTCGGAACCGTTGCCACGATCCGGGACCGCACCGAAATCGAATCGCTGGGCAGCGAGCTCGAGACAATGCGGACGCTCTCGGGCGCACTCCGCGCCCAAACCCACGAGCATGCCAACCGGCTCCACACCATGGTTTCGCTGCTGGAGCTCGGCCGGACAGGTGAAGCGCTCGAGTTCGCCACCAAGGATCTTGAGCTGAGCCAGCAGCTGACGGACGACATCATGGACTCAGTGCAGGAACCCGTGCTCAGCGCACTCATCATGGGCAAGGCCGCCGAGGCCCATGAACGCGGGGTGGAGCTTGCCGTTGAGGCGTCCCGGACAACCGGCGTCTCGGGCCTTGCCGTCCAGGACCTCGTCACCATTCTTGGCAACCTGCTGGACAACGCCATCGATGCTGCCTCCGACGCCCCGGCCCCGCGGCGTGTGGAGTTGACGGTAGAGTCGGACGGCGGCGGACTGGACATCACGGTCCAGGATTCCGGGAAGGGCATTGAACCGGATGCCATCGACGACGTCTTCCGGTACGGCTTCAGTACCAAGGAGGCCGGACCTTTCGGCCGCGGCCTCGGGCTGGCGCTCGTAAAGCAGGCGGTCCAGCGCCTGGCCGGTACGATGACCATCACCAGTTCCGGCCGAACGGGCGGCGCACGTTTCCACATCGCGCTTCCCGCGCCACAACCGCACAGTCTCCTGGAGGAGCAAGCGTGACAGACATTCGCGTCCTCGTCGTCGAGGACGAGCCGATTGCTTCGGCGGCGCATGCCGCCTACGTGGGAAGGCTGGACGGCTTCACACTGGCCGGTGCCGCCCCGGATGGCCAGTCCGCGCTGCGGATGCTTACGGAATTCGCGGCCGCCGGCAGCCCCGTTGAGCTGGTCCTCCTGGACATGAACTTGCCCGACCTGCACGGACTGGACATCGCCCGCCGCATGCGTTCCTCCGGCCACTTTGCCGACATTATTGCCATCACGGCGGTCAGGGAGCTCGCGATCGTCCGCAACGCTGTCTCCATCGGTGTGGTGCAGTACCTCATCAAGCCGTTCACGTTTGCGACGTTCGCGGACAAGCTGCAGAGCTACCGGCAGTTCCGCGAGCAGTTGGCAGCGCCCGTAGCGGGGTCCACCAAGGTGCGCGCTTCCCAGAGCGACGTCGACCAGGCGTTCGCGAGCCTCAGGGCCCCTTCCGAGCTGCCCCTCCCCAAGGGCCTGGCACCCTCCACCCTTGAGGCCGTCCGTGACTTCATCAGGCAGCAGCCGGGGGCGGTCTCGGCCACCGAGGTCATGACGGCGCTGGGCATGTCCCGGGTCACGGCCCGGCGCTACCTGGAGTACCTTGCCGACGCCGGCACGGTCTCCCGCACGGCCCGGTACGGCGCGCCGGGGCGCCCGGAAAACGAATACCGCTGGTCCCGCGCCTGACGAGGAAGAGTCTAGAGCTGGGCAGCAAGCGCTCGATCCGGGACCATTGATCTTCACGCAGGACAGCTCTGTTTGTGACAGCCGCAAGCACCCCAGCGAGCAGCCACTAGCGACACGCTTCAGGCGGCTGTGTATTGTGCCCAGTCGGGAAAGGGATCCACGGGCAGGGGTGGGTCGAGGCTTGCGGGGTTGTCGGGCCCGGGGTTGTCTGGCTCAGGGTTGTCTGGCTCGGTGGTGTGGGGCCAGTGTGGTGGTTCCCAGTCCTGTTCTTCGCTGGGATAGGTCCGTCCGGTGGGTGAGATCCAGCCAGGCGGACTGTCACGGGTCGCCGCGACCGGCCGCCAGGGCGTGGTGTGTTTCAGGCGGTGATGCTTCCGGCACGGCTGGCCCAGGTTGCTGATGCCGGTCCCGCCGCCCGCGGACCAGGCCAGCAGATGATCCGCCTCGTTATCCAAGGACTGGTTGCTGCAGCCGGGAAACGGGCACCGTCCGTCCCGCAGCCGCAGCCATTGCCGCATCGGCTTCGGCACCCGGTAACTGCTCCGGCCGATCTCCAGCGGCGCCCCGTCGCGCGGATCGGTCAGCACCCGCAAAAACGACCCCGCCCCGTCCGTGACAAGCCTGCGGGCCATGGACGCCGGGATCGGCCCGTACCCGTCCAGCACCGCCGGTTCCTCACCGGCCCCCAGCAGCGAAAACACCGGCACCGTGACCAGGACCTGCGCCGCCGGGGACGGGGCACCCTCCACCACACCGCCCAGCAGCCAGCACCCGGCGACGTCCGCGCGCAACTGGGTCAGGGTCCGGGATTCCCCAGGACCCTGCAGGGCGCGCCCGGCCTCGGTGGCCCGGGCCCAAATGCCGGCCGCGGTGTCCGCGGGCAAATACAACGACAGCCACGCCATGCCGTCCCGGTCCGGAACGAACTCCACCCGCCGGTCCTTCACGCTCCTGCGGTGCCGCGCTTCGATGCCCACCGGGTGGTGCCGCTCCCGCCAGGCACGCGCCCTGGCCCGGAACCTGCCCGGCACCAGCTCCCCGGCCAGGCAGCCGCGCGCAGCAAAGGGAGCTTCGGGGTCCAGGAAATGGGCCTCTAAGGCAGCAGCTGCGGCGGGGTCCAGACCGGATGTTTCATCACACATCACTCGCGCGTGCTGCCACGAAATGGTTCCTGAGCGCAGTGCGGACAATGTCAGGGGCAACCCGGTGGTCAGTGTGGCTGACTCCGCCAGCAACGCCGCTGCCGATCTCTCACTCATAGTCAGGACGCAGGCCACTTCTGCTGTCACCGCCATCGTCAGGGCGGTGCGCTCCTGCGGGGAAGAAGCCGGGGCGGCCATGGCGGCGGCCGCGTGGGCGTATCCGGCGGCGAAGTGCACCTTCAACGCGGCGAGCCTGGCGTCCATACCGGCCAGCTCGGCCAGACCGTCCAGGCATGCGTCAGCTTCGTCCTGCAATGGGTCAGTATCAGTCGAGGACACGGTCCCTGCCCCGTGACTGACAAATGAACGCAGCGCAGCAAGGGAGGCTTCCATGGCCTCCAACGTCTCCGCGACTGCTCTGCTTTCCATACCCACAGCATGACAGGAGGCACTGACAAAAACCGCCGCAAGGAAACTACTGACATCCGACAACGCGCGCTGCCCTGGCCAATGGAGGATCACCTGTGAGTCCGGGCGGTGCCGCCCGTTGCCTTGAAGCCCAGGTCCGAACTACTTGTATACATTTCCTTCGCCAAGCAAGGAAAAGCACACGAAAAGCTGGGCAAATTCCTCATTCGTGTATACACTCGAGGGCATCGACCAACGAAGGGAGGGCGGCATGCGCGCCAGCGACAGGGCCTATGCGGCACTGCGCGATGACATCATCGAATGGCGGCTCCTCCCCGGGACGGTCCTCGCCGAAGTCGAGCAGTCGGAGCGCCTTGGCGTCTCCCGCACGCCGCTTCGGGAAGCGCTGAGCCGCCTGACGGCGGAAGGGCTGACGACGGCGGGTGGCCGCGGCGTCGTCGTCACCGGTATCTCCCTGGAGGACATCGATGAACTCTTCGAACTCCGCGAAACCCTCGAAGGCAAGGCAGCTGCCCTGGCCGCCGTGCGGGGCGACGCCGCGGTTTTCCTCAAGCTGCAGGAAGAGCTGCTTGCAGCTCCTGCCCTGATCAGCGGCACGGATCCTGCCCGCCACGACTACTACGAGCTCGTGGGCCGGCTGGACGAAGCCATCGACGCCGCCATCTCCAATTCCTACCTGGCGCAGGCCATGCGCAGCCTGCGCGTGCATCTGGTGCGCGTCCGGAGGCTTGCCGCCGACGACGCCGCCCGCCTCACTGCAGCCGCCGCCGAACACGCCGCCATTGCCGAGGCAATAGCCGCTCGAAACCCGCGCCTGGCCGAAGCGGCCACCACGATGCACCTGCACCGCAGTATTTCGCACGTCAAAGCCACCCACACACCTCATTAACCCCAACCCCTCGTCTACAAGGAGCCTCCATGGTTAAGGAACACCACGTCCGCGTCTACAAGAGCGAGGAAAACCTGCCCCGCGAGGACCAGCTCGCCCACAAGATCGCCGTGGTGGCAGCCGACCCTGTCGGCGTGACTGACGATGTCACGGAGATGGTGATCAACCGGATCATCGACAACGCCTCCGTGGCCATCGCATCGCTGAACCGTGCCCCGATTGTCGCTGCCCGGGCGCAGGCCCTCACGCACGGTCCCTCCGCCAACGGAAAGGGGGCGAAGGTCTTCGGAATCGGCGAGCGGGTTTCGCCGGAATGGGCGGCATGGGCCAACGGCGTGGCTGTCCGCGAACTGGACTACCACGACACCTTCCTCGCGGCGGACTACTCCCACCCGGGCGACAACATCCCGCCGATCCTGGCCGTCGCCCAGCACGTCGGCTCCAGTGGCGCGGACCTGATCCGCGGCGTCGCCACCGGTTACGAGATCCAGGTGAACCTGGTGAAGGCAATCTGCCTGCACAAGCACAAGATCGACCACGTGGCCCACCTCGGCCCCTCCGCCGCCGCGGGAATCGGAACCCTGCTGGGTCTCGACGTCGAGACGATCTTCCAGTCCGTGGGCCAGGCCCTGCACACCACCACAGCCACCCGCCAGTCCCGCAAGGGCGAAATCTCCACCTGGAAAGCCCACGCCCCCGCCTTCGCAGGCAAGATGGCCGTGGAAGCCGTGGACCGGGCGATGCGCGGCCAGACCTCCCCGGTGCCCATCTATGAAGGCGAAGACGGCGTCATCGCGTGGATGCTGGACGGCCCGGACGCCTCTTACATGGTCCCGCTGCCGACGCCCGGAGAGGCGAAACGAGCCATTCTGGACACCTATACCAAGGAGCACTCCGCCGAGTACCAGGCCCAGGCGTGGATCGACCTGGCACGGAAGCTGCACAAGGAACACCCCGAGGCCACGGATCCGTCCAACGTGCAGTCCGTGCTGATCAAGACCAGCCACCACACCCACTTCGTGATCGGTTCCGGCGCCAACGATCCCCAGAAGTACAGCCCCACAGCGTCCCGGGAGACCCTGGACCACTCCATCCCCTACATCTTCACCGTCGCGCTGCAGGACGGGGCGTGGCATCACGTGGACTCCTACTCCCCCGCTCGTGCCGCCCGGCCCGACACCGTTGACCTGTGGCAGAAGGTGTCCACAGTGGAAGATCCGGAATGGACCCGCCGCTACCACTCCCTGGACATCAACGAGAAGGCCTTCGGCGGCTCCGTTGAAATCACCCTCTCCGACGGCACCGTCATCAGGGACGAGATCGCCGTCGCCGACGCCCATCCGCTCGGTGCCCGGCCGTTCGCCCGCGAGCAGTATGTCAACAAATTCCGCACCTTGGCCGCCGGCCTGGTCGAAGAGGCCGAAATCGAACGGTTCCTTGCCGCCGTCGAACGCCTCCCGGAACTGGCGGCCGGTGAACTGGACCAGCTGAACATCACCGCCAAACCCGGCGTCATAGACTTCGCAGCGGCACCCAAGGGGCTGTTCTAGATGCTCTATTCCAAGACCACGCCCGAGGAGAAGCGCCTGCGCTTCCGTGAACTGCTGGCCTCAGGCACCATCCAGCAGTTCCCCGGCGCCTTCAACCCGCTCTCGGCACGGCTGATCGAGGAAAAGGGTTTCGCCGGCGTCTACATCTCCGGCGCTGTCCTGGCCAACGACCTCGGCCTGCCGGACATCGGCCTGACCACCCTCACCGAGGTGGCCACCCGCGCCGGCCAGATCGCCCGCATGACCGACCTGCCCTCCATAGTGGACGCCGACACCGGATTCGGCGAGCCGATGAACGTCGCCCGCAGCGTGCAGGAACTGGAAAACGCCGGACTCGCCGGCTGCCACATTGAGGACCAGTTCAACCCCAAGCGCTGCGGCCATCTGGACGGCAAGAATGTCGTGGACCTGGACACGGCCACCAAACGGATCAGGGCTGCTGCCGATGCCCGGCGTGACCCGAACTTCCTCGTCATGGCCCGCACGGACATCCGGGCGGTTGAGGGCCTCGAAGCGGTGCAGGAGCGGGCGAAGGCCCTGGTTGAGGCCGGGGCCGACGCCATCTTCCCGGAAGCCATGGCCACGTTGGAAGAGTTCCAGGCCATCCGGGATGCGGTGCAGGTGCCGATTCTGGCCAACATGACGGAGTTCGGCAAAAGTGCGCTCTTCACCGTGGACCAGCTGCAGGGTGTGGGCGTGAACATGGTGATTTATCCGGTGACCCTGCTCCGTAGTGCCATGGGCGCTGCTGAGCGTACGCTGGACTCAATCAGGGCTGACGGAACGCAGGAGGCACAGGTGGGGAGCATGCTCACCCGTGCGCGGCTGTATGACCTCGTGGACTACGAGGCCTACAACCGGTTTGATACCGGCGTCTTTAATTTCCGGATCCCCGGAACTGACTGACGCGCAATCCATACCGAACCGCCGGCCGGGGGGCCGGTCAACTGAGGCAAGGAACGAAGGAGCTCAGCATGGCTGAAGAAGAGATCAAAAAAGGCCTCGCCGGCGTCGTGGTGGATTACACCGCCGTCTCCAAGGTCAACTCCGACACGAACTCATTGCTATACCGGGGTTACCCGGTCCAGGAACTCGCGGCACGGTGCAGCTTCGAGGAAGTCGCCTACCTGCTTTGGAACGGAGAACTTCCCACGACGGAGGAACTGGCCGCCTTTACGGCGCGCGAGCGGGCGGGCCGTCCGCTGGATCCTGTGGTGAAGCAGGTGATCGACGTCCTGCCGGTCACAGCCCACCCCATGGATGTCTGCAGGACCGCAGCCTCGGTCATGGGCGCGCGCCACGAACTCGCGGAGGATTCCTCCCGCGAAGCCAACATGACAAAGGCAATCGACCTGTTCGCGGCCATGCCCGCCGTCGTGGCTTACGACCAGCGCCGCCGGCGCGCGGCGGGACGCCCCATTGAACCCGTGGAGCCCCGCGATGACCTGGGCTACTCCGCCAACTTCCTGTGGATGACGTTCGGCGAGGAGTCCGTACCGGAGGTTGTGGAGGCCTTCAACGTCTCGATGATCCTCTACGCCGAGCATTCATTCAACGCCTCCACCTTCGCCGGCAGGGTAATCACGTCCACGCTGTCCGATCTGCATTCGGCGGTGACCGGTGCCATCGGCGCACTCAAAGGTCCGCTGCACGGCGGCGCCAACGAGGCCGTCATGCACACCTTCGACGAGATCGGCATCCGGCCGGAGGAATCCCTGGAGGACGCAGCAGCCCGGGCCAAGACCTGGATGGAACATGCGCTGGCCAACAAGAAGAAGGTGATGGGCTTCGGGCACCGCGTGTACAAGCACGGTGATTCCCGGGTGCCCACCATGAAGGCAGCCCTGGACAAGATGATCGCACACTACGGCCGGCCGGAGCTGCTGGGCCTGTACAACGGGCTCGAGGCGGCCATGGATGAGGCCAAGGGGATCAAGCCGAACCTTGACTACCCCGCCGGACCCACGTACCACCTCATGGGTTTCGACACCCAGATGTTCACTCCGCTGTTCGTCGCCAGCCGCATCACCGGCTGGACGGCCCACATCATGGAACAGCTCGAATCCAACTCGCTGATCCGGCCGCTGAGCACCTACAACGGCGCCGAGGAACGGCACGTTCCATAGGAATTGTTCCCGGGAGGACGTTCGACGGCGGGCCGGTCACCTTCGCCAGGTGGCCGGCCCGCCGTCGTCAGAAAGGGA
>NZ_JCAXEA010000023.1:0-79701 GCF_059759125.1 Arthrobacter sp. GQ119
CCACCCCGGCCTCCTAAAGCACCGGCTCCAGTAACCCCATAACCAATTCGATGACCCCGGGCCCCAGCCCGGGGTCATCGCCGCGTGTGATTGCTTAACGCCGCGTGTACCCCATGTTCGCGCTGATCTGCATCCCCGCCTCCTTTAATGCATCAAGGAGTCCCGGAGTCTTTTCCGGGTCGAAACGGAAGGCAGGTCCCGAGATGCTGACCGCGCCGATCACCGTGCCAACGTGGTTGTACACGGGAACGGCCATGGATTTCAGCCCGATCTCGAATTCCTCGAGGGTCACCGCATAGCCCTCATGGATGACCTGGACGAGCTGATCCTCGAGCTTGTCCCGTTTGGTGATGGTCCGGGGCGTGCGGGCCGGGAGCCCTGTTTCTTTCAGGATCCTGTCCCGTTCGTCCGCGGACAGCGCGGCCAGGAGGACCTTCCCGCTGGACGTGGCGTGCAGCGGCGTCAGGCTGCCCACCCAGTCGTACGTGGCCAGCATGGACGGGCCCATGGCCTGGTCGACGTTCACCGCGTAGTTTGAGCGCAGCACGGCGAGGTTCACGGTTTCCTTGAACGCCTCGGCCAGGCCCTCCAGTACAGGCCGCGCCTCACGGACCAGGCTCAGCCTGCCGGGGATGGAGCTGGCCAGCCGCAGGATGCCGAAGCCCAGCTGGTACTTTCCGCGGTCACTGTTCTGATGGACCATCTCCCTGTTGACGAGGGATCCCAGCAGCCTGGAAACCGTGGACTTGTGAATGCCCATTTCCTCGGCTATTTCGCTCACGCCGGCGTGGCCGTCGCGGGCCAGGATCTCCAGGACTGCGAGGGCCCGGTCTACGGACTGGACACCGCCGTGGCCAGCCTCAGTGTCGTTCTCAGATTCAGGGTCACTGTTCGAAGCCATGCTCCATACTCTCGAGTAATTTCTGCGGCCCGGTTACCCGCCACAAGGCCGCCGCAGCGTCCTCTCATTTAGTTGCACACTCCGATCCTAGACCGGGAAGTGTGACGGGGCCGACATTGCATTAAATGGTTTAACGGAGCGGCCCAAACTTCAGCGCAGGTTAAGGCGCATCAGCACGCGTGGGAAGCCGTTGATGACGGAGTCCGTGTCCGCAGCCTTGGTGAACCCGCCGCCTTCGAAAAGCGCCCGAGTGCCGACGTAGGCCATCGTCAGATCGACTTTTGTCCCTTGGTTGTCCACGGGGTAGCCCTCGATGGCGGGTGCGCCGTAACGCCGGGCGAATTCGACGGCCCCTTGCAGGAGGTGATGCGAGATGCCGTTGCCGCGGTGCCCGGGCCGCACCCTGAGGCACCACACCGACCACACATCCAGATCGTCCACGTGGGGAATCCTGCGGTTGCGGGCAAAGCTGGTGTCGGCGCGCGGATGGACACCGGCCCAGCCCACCACCTCGTCGCCGTCGTATGCGAGGACCCCGGGTGGCGGGTCCTGCCGGACCAGTTCCTTCACCAGCTCCCCGCGCTCGACGCCCCGCAACTCCACGTTCTGTTTGGAGGGGATGCGGTAGCTCAGGCACCAGCAGACGTTCGCATCGGGCCGCTTCGGCCCAACCATTGCCGCAACGTCCTCGAACCGGTTTGCCGGGCGGATGTCGATAGCCATGGCTGCTATCCTTCCCCCGAAGCTCCGGCTCCGGCTACCGCAGGCCCTTGCTGTGGGCCATCGCGATGGCTTCCGTGCGCGAGGACGCGCCCACCTTCCGGAAGATGTTCCGGAGGTGGAACTTCACAGTGTTCTCGCTGATATGCAGTTTCGCGGCGATGGCCCGGTTCCGCTGCCCGGCGGCCAGTAGCTGGAGCACCTCCAGCTCGCGGTCGCCGAGCTTCCACTCGGAGACGTCGGCCATCTGGCGCGCCGGCGGATCGAGGGGAATTGCGACGGCGACGTCGGCGCCCCAGCCCGGCATTACATCGACGGACATGCGGCCGTTCAGGGCTTCCACCCGGTGACCGAGACGGGCCAGGTTCGGCGACTCTCCGGACAGTTCGCCGGGACCGTCGTCGCGCACGTTGACGAGCAGGTTCTCCCCGTCGCAGTCCCACTGCGTCCGGATCCGGCGCACTCCGCCCTGGTCCACCATCGCAAGGACGAGGCCCCGGACGATCGCCCGGGCGGCGTGGGCCACCTCGCCGGGAAGGGCTCGGCCGTTGACGGGGGGTTCGATGAACTGGACGTCAATGCCGCTGAAGTGCATCAGCGGTTTCAGATCCTCGCGGAGGCGTTGGAACGCGGAGGAGACGGGCTCCTCCACGAGTTCGGTGGTGCGGTCGCTGAGCGTGCGGAGTCCCACCAGGGCCTTGGCGGCAGTTTCGGTGGCCGCCTTGCGTGCGGCCTCATCAGTGAGTGCCGGAGAGCGCAGCGCGGCGAGCAGGGTTTCGAGGGTGGTTGAGTGCCTGTCCACGAGCTCGGCCGTCACCCTTACCCGTTCGGCTGAGGCCGCACGGGACTCAATGAGGTACGACGGCGGTGCATCCGCCACCTTCTCGCGGATGCGCTCGGCAGCCAGCGTCCAAAGGTAACGGAGCAGCCGTTCCGCAGGTGCCCGGTCGGCCGCATCCGGCAGGGGCTGCGGATCGGCGAGGACCAGCAGCGCATTGCTCGGCGAGGAGAGGGCCAGGACCGGGCGTTTCTCGCCGCCGAGCACGGCTTCGCCGAGCCAGGGGGAGCTGCCGCCGCCGGGCAGACCGTCGCCGCCCAACTCCCTATCGGAAAGGGACGACCGGATGTGGTCGAGTTCGGCGATGGAGACGCGGCTGATGATGGCCTCGTTGCCGGCCTTCTTTTGGGGCCGGCCGGTGCAGTCCTCGGTGAAGATGACCAGGGCGCTGCTGCGTACATAGGGGAGCGTGGCATCCCGCAGCCGCGCAGCGATGGTTGCCAGCGGCGCGGTGGACAGTGCGGCGATGGACTCAAGCAGCGGCTGCGCGTGGAGGGACAGCGTGCCCAGGTCCGGCACTCGGGCGTCCAGCGGGGCGTCCAGCGGGGGAAGGGGGGAAGTTTTGGGAGCTTCGACGGGAGTAACCACCTACCCAGTTTACGGGTCCTCGACAATTTGCCTACCCCTTTGGGTGGTTGAGACCGTCCGATCATAGCGTTGGACCCACTCAACGGATGGGCGAGGATGGACAGGTAACAACTTTCGTGAAGGAGGGTATCTGCCAATGAGCGTCGTCTCAGAAACTGACCAGGCCGCCCCGGCCGGTGTGTCCCGGTCATTTGATCGCAACCGGAGCCTGGTTCAGGACGAAATCAGCGGAGTGTTCCAGCGCGTCGATCCGGCGCAGGTCGCTGCCCTGGTCACCGAACTGAGGCTGGCCGACAGGATCTTCGTGACCGGAGCAGGGCGCAGCGGCCTCGTCCTGAAGATGGCAGCCATGCGGCTGATGCATCTCGGACTGACGGTGCACGTCGTCGGGGAGATCACCGCGCCCGCCATCCGCTCCGGCGACCTGCTCCTTGCAGCTTCCGGCTCGGGCACGACTGCAGGCGTGGTCAAAGCCGCCGAAACCGCAGCGGCCCAGGGCGCCCGGATCGCTGCCTACACCACAAACGCCGGTTCCCCGCTCGCCAAGGCGGCCTCCGCCGTCGTCATTATCCCTGCCGCGCAAAAGACGGACCACGGCTCGAACCTCTCCCGGCAGTACTCAGGGAGCCTGTTCGAGCAGGTGCTGTTTGCCACCACGGAAGCGGTGTTCCAAAGCCTCTGGGACGAGGACGCCGCAACACCTGAGGAACTCTGGCAGCGCCACGCGAACCTCGAATGAGCCGCCCGGCCCCGCTGACCTAAAACCTCACCCCTGAAGCCAGCAACAACAAAAAAGCCAGCCTCAATAAAAAGAGAAAGAGAATCACATATGAAACTGCAAGTCGCCATGGATGTCCTGACCGTCGAAGCCGCCCTGGAGCTCGCCGGCCAGGTTGCCGAATACGTGGACATCATCGAGCTCGGCACGCCGCTCGTGAAGAACGCCGGGCTGTCCGCCGTCACCGCGGTGAAGACCGCGCACCCGGACAAGATCGTCTTCGCCGACCTGAAGACCATGGACGCAGGCGAGCTGGAAGCCGACATCGCCTTCACAGCCGGTGCGGACCTCGTCTCGGTGCTCGGCGGTGCCGATGACTCCACCATTGCCGGTGCGGTCAAGGCAGCCAAGGCCCACAACAAGGGCGTTGTGGTTGACCTGATCGGCGTTGCGGACAAGGTGACCCGCGCCAAGGAAGTCCGCGCGCTGGGCGCCAAGTTCGTAGAGATGCACGCAGGCCTGGATGAGCAGGCCAAGCCGGGCTACAACCTGGACGTGCTGCTCAGCGCCGGTGAGGAAGCCCGTGTGCCGTTCTCCGTGGCCGGCGGCGTGAACCTCTCCACGATCAACTCGGTGCAGCGCGCCGGCGCTGACGTCGCCGTCGTCGGCGGCTCCATCTACAGCGCCGCCGATCCCGCCGTTGCAGCCAAGGAACTGCGCGCAGCGATCATCTAGTTGGCGATCATCTAGTTCGGCCGGGCTCATCCGGCCAACGACAGCGGATCCGCCGTCGCCTTACGGTGACGGCGGATTCGCTGTTGTCGAGGCAATACAGGGAGGCCGGCGTGGCGCAACCGCCTAGCGCGCGCTCACCGCAGGGACGCCGAGGATGCTGTCCAGCAGCCCGTTGCGGAACTTGCCCTCCGGATCGTGAGCTGCTTCCAGCAGCCGGAAATCGGCAAGGCGCGGGTAGAGCGACTCCCAGTCGTGGCCGCCCGGCGAGAACAGCTTGCCCCAGTGGGGCCTTGCCCCGAACGGCCGAAGCAGGTCCTCGAGCTGCGGCAGAACCGCCTCCACCTCCGGCTGCAGCGGCTTCCAGGTGAAGTGCACGGCAACGCTCTGCTGCCGGTAGAAGGGGCTCAGCCAGAAGTCCTCTGCGGCGCCGGTACGGACCTCGGAGACAAAAAGCAGCGGCGCGAGTTTATCCGCGAGGCTCCGCACAGCTTCGAGTGCGGCACGTGCATGCTCCAGCGGCAGGATGAATTCGCTCTGCAGTTCCTCGCCCTTGCTGGGCGTGAAATCGTGCCGGAAGTGCGGCAGCCGGTCCAGCCAGGGGCCGGGTTCATCCATCTGGACGGTGCAGTTCTCGGCTGACATGCCCGGCAGCGGGTGCCGGGGGAGTGGGGCAGGTGTGGCGCCGAACAGTTCGGTCAGCGGAGACTCAGTGTCCAGCGCCTTGAGCCAGACCTGGCTGATGGAATCGCCCGTGAAGTCGGTGAAGAGGCTCACGCTGTAGGCGCTGGAAACCAGTTGTGTGAAGTCCGCCATTGCCCGCTCCCACGGCAGGTTCTCCAGAACGCGCTGGCGCATCTGGAAGCTTGGCCTGACGGCGAGCTTCAGGCTTGTGACGATGCCAAGGGCGCCCAGGCCCACCACGCTGCCCAGGAACTCATCGCCGTCCCCAGGCGAGAGCGAAACCTGCTCGCCGGAGGGCCTGACCATATCGATTCCGACTACTGCCCCAGCCAGGGAGGGGTTGTTCACGCCGGAGCCGTGGGTGCCTGTTTGAATTGCTCCTGCCACGGAAATGTGGGGCAGCGACGCCAGGTTGTGGATTGCGAGGCCGGATTGTTCCAAGGTGCGGCACAGGGCACCATAACTCACCCCGCCGGTGACGCGCACCGTCTGCCGTTCCGGGTCCAGTTCGATGTGCTGCGGCAGGGCGTCCAGCAGCACGTGCACGCCGTCGGTATCCCCAACGCGGTTGAAGGAATGCCGGGATCCCAGGGCTTTGACCCGATCAGTGCGCGCCACCAGTTCGGCGAGCTTGGCCACGGATTGGGGCCGCTTGACAGCCGTTGAGGCGTAGTTCAGGTTTCCTGCCCAGTTCTTCATTCAGTCAGCTTTCCGGTGGAGGCGGTTTCCACCCTACTGTGAGCGCTAACAATTGCGGTTGTCAAGAAGCTTCCGGCGCCGGCCCGGGCCGGGCGGTAACATCGTCAGCAGACAATCCAACCGGGTCCGCCTTGGCGGCCGGCTCCGCCGGGGGCCGTGAATCCTGAGCCGTCAATCCCGGGAAGCGTGAGTCCCGGGAACGGTGAGTCCCGGAATCGTGAAAGGGGAGCAGTGCGCGCAACCGTCAAGGACGTCGCGCGTCTCGCCGGCGTTTCTCCCAAGACTGTCTCGAATGTCATGAACGGCATCGTTCCGGTCAGCGGATCCACTCGGCTCAAGGTGGAGCAGGCCATGCTCGAACTCGACTATGTGCCCAACCTCTCCGCGCGCGGCCTGCGCAACGGCAGGTCGGGCGTCATTGCCCTTGCGCTGCCGGACCTTGCGACGCCCTACTCTGCCGAAATTGCGCACAACGTGGTGGAAGTTGCCCACGAGCAGGGCTGGAGTGTCCAGATCGAGGAAACCGGGTCCGATCCGCAGCGCGAATACGAGCTGATGTCCCGCGCCCGCTCCAATCTCGTTGACGGCCTCATCCTCAACCCCGTGGTGCTGGACGAGAGTGCCGTCCAGGTGGGTGTCTCGCTGCCCCCGGTGGTCCTGCTGGGAGAAGTGTCTCAAAAGCTGGCTGACCGCGTGTGGGTGGACAGCGTTGCTGCTGCCCGCGACATGACGCTGGCGCTTGGCAGATCGGGTCGGCGTCGCATAGCAGTGCTTGGAACCGCCGAGGGCCGGAGTTCGGCCGCCGCAATTCTGCGCACCAGCGGCTACCAGGCGGCGCTGGATGAGCTCGGCATTGACCGGGACGACTCGCTGCTGATCCCCTGCGAAAAGTGGACGCCGCAGACGGCTGCCGCCGCGCTCACCGCGTACCTGGACTCGCACCCGCTCCCCGAAGCGCTCTTCTGTTTCACGGACTCCATGGCCATCGGTGCGCTCAGCGTGCTGTGGAAGCGGGGAATCCGTGTTCCGGATGATGTCGCCGTGGCCGGATTTGACGACATCGCCGACGGTCAATATGCCGTGCCGTCGCTGACCACCGTTTCCTTCGACAAGCGGCGCATCGCCACCGAGGCGCTGCGGCTGCTCACGGAGCGTATGGCAGACCGTACGGGCGGGCAGAGGGTGGCCACCGTCGACTACAGGATCGTCGAGCGGGACAGCACCCGGAGCTAATCGAGGCCCAAGCAGTAAAATTGTTGGCGCTAACAATTTTACCTTGTGGCTCTCATTACATCGATGTAATGTGGGGCCTGCGTCACACCACAGCCCTGCTCGTCCCGCGCGTAGCTAACCGGATCAAGAGGGTGGTGTGCCACTAGGACCTACTTTTCAGCGGACCCATCCAAAGGAGTGACGGGTGAAGCAGTTTGATTCTTTTGCCGGGAAACAAGTGACCCGGCGGCAGTTACTGGCAGGTTCGGCCGTCCTCGGCAGCATGCTCGCGGCCACCGGCCTCACAGGCTGCGGCGGAAGTGCCAACGCCTCGGCGCAGGACATTGCATTCTGGCATCTGCTGTCCGGAGGGGACGGCGTCAAGATGCAGGCAATGATCACCAAGGCGAACGAGGGCAATCCCGGTTTCACCGTTCATCCAACCGTTCTGGCGTGGGGGCCTCCCTACTACACAAAACTGGCCATGGCGTCCGCAGGCGGCCGTCCGCCGGAACTGGCCATCATGCACGCCAGCCGGGTTCCCGGTTACGCGCCTGGGGGACTTATCGACCCCTGGGATATGTCCTTGCTGGCCGAACACGGCGTGACGGCCCAAAGCTTCGCACCGAGGATCTGGGACAAGAGCCAGCAGAATGGCCAGGTCTTCTCCATCGCCCTGGACTCCCACCCCTTCGTCATGTTTTACAACAGCGACGTTGCGGGCAAGGCCGGAGTTCTCGCCCCCAACGGACAGCTGCAGGAGGCCGGCTCCCCGCAGGAGTTCCTCAAGATCGCCCGCGAGATGCAGAAGGTGACCAAGGCGCACGGCCTGTCCTTCGGCTACCTTGGCAGCGGGTCCCAGATGTGGCGTCTCTTCTACACCCTCTACAAGCAGCACGGCGTGGACATGGAACTCACCCCCGGCCGGCCCATGAAGGCCGACAGGGACGCCGCGGTGGAGTCCCTGGAGTTCATGGCGTCCCTGTTCGACGACACCATCGCCGCCAAGAGCGGGGACATCAGCACCGGCATCGCCGAGTTTGCCCGCGGCGGTTCAGGGATGCTCTTCAGCGGCGTCTGGGAACTTCCCACCCTTAAGAAGGCCGGGTTGCCCGTCGACGCGGCAACCATCCCCACCCTCTACGGGACCCCGGCTTCCTATGCCGACTCGCATTCCTTCGTCCTGCCCCGCCAGTTGAACGACAACGACGAGAAGCGGCGCAGCGCATACAAGTTCGTCAGCGATGTCCTCAAGGGGTCGCTGTCGTGGGCAGAGGCCGGACACGTCCCGGCCTATCAGCCGATTGTGCAGTCACAGGCGTACCGGGAACTGACCCCTCAGATTCATTACGCCAACGCGGCGGACATCATCACGTACGACCCCGAATCCTGGTTCAGCGGCTCCGGCTCGGACTGGCAGACCTACTTTGCGGAAAACGTGCAGAACGTGCTCCTCGGCCGCGACAAGGCTGCCGACGGCTGGGACGCCTTCGTGCACCGCACCAACACCCTCCTCTTCCGGCCCAACCCGGTGTGAGCCACCCGAGTGACAAAGGAGTCCCTGATGAGTTCCTTAGCAACATCCGGCCGCAGCGCTGAGCCTGCCGCCACCTCGAATCCCGCCGGCCCCGGTCTCACAACGTCCGGCCCGGACCCGTCCCGTCCCCGCCAAACCAGGGACAACCTGACCGGCTGGGGCTTCGCCGGCCCTTTCCTTGCCTTTTTCCTGGTCTTCCTCGTCTGGCCCATTCTCTACGGCCTGTTCATGAGCCTCACCGGCAAGTCCCTCACCGGCGCCAACGACAGCATGATCGGGCTGGCCAACTATGCTGAGGCCCTGGCCGACGCGGACATGTGGCGTTCCCTCGGCAACACGCTCTACTTCACGGTGATCAGCACCGTTCCCTTGGTGCTCGTTGCCCTGGTGATGGCAGCACTGCTGAACGTCGGACTGCCTGCGCAGTGGCTGTGGCGGCTCTCTTACTTTGCTCCGTACCTGCTCGCCTCGACGGTGGTCTCGCTCTTCTTTACCTGGATGTACAACCCTCAGCTGGGGCTGATCAACGATTCCCTGTCCAAAATCGGGCTTCCCAAAGTGGCCTGGCTGAACGATCCGAATGTGGCGATGTGGGCCATCGTCATCGCCACCCTGTGGTGGACCGTCGGGTTCAACTTTCTGTTGTACCTGGCGGCCATGCAGAACATCCCCCACCAGCACTACGAGGCGGCATCCCTCGACGGGGCCGGAGCCTGGCGGCAGTTCTTCTCCATCACCCTGCCGCAGCTGGCGCCGACCACCGTGATGATCGTCCTCCTCCAAATCCTGGCATCACTGAAAATTTTCGATCAGGTGTACCAGATGACGGCCGGAGGGCCCAGCGGTTCCACCCGGCCGGTGGTGCAGTACATCTTCGAAACCGGATTTACCGGCTACCGGCTGGGCTACTCCGCAGCCGTGTCCTACATTTTCTTCGGGCTGATCGTGATCGTCTCGGTCATGCAGTTCGTCGTCACGCGCCGCAGGAGTGCATAACCATGGCTACCCAGACACTCACCCGCCCCGCTCCCGCCGCATCCGCCGTCCGGAAACCCCGCAGGAAGATCACCGCCGGCAAGGCGGCCGTGACGGCGGTGGCCGCGCTCCTGGCAATCCTGTGGCTCGTTCCCTTCACGTGGGCCACGGTCACGGCCTTCAAGAGCGAGACCGACGCCGCAGCGCCGGAAGTCAGCTGGTTCCCGCCGTCGGGCTTCACCGCCGATGCCTTCGTCAAAGTGTTCCAGGACGGCAACATCCCGCTGTGGACGTGGAATTCCTTCTACACCTCAGCCGCCATCACGGTGATCACGCTCGCCATCTCCGCACTGGTCGCCTACGCCCTGTCCCGCATCGACTTCCGGGGCAAGAAAGTCCTGATGACGGTGATCATCGCCTCCATCATCATCCCGCCGCCGGTGCTGATGATTCCGCTGTTCTACCAGATGGTGGCGCTGCACATGATCGACACGTCCTGGGCGGTCATCCTGCCCCAGGTCATCCATCCAGCCATGGTGTTTGTGCTCAAGAAGTTCTTTGACCAGATCCCGCGCGAACTCGAGGAAGCCGCGGTGATGGACGGTGCCAGCCGGATGCGGATTTTCCTCCAGATCATCCTGCCGCTCTCACGCCCGATCCTCGCCGCAGTTGCCATCTTCGTTTTCATCAGCGCGTGGAACAACTTCCTCTGGCCCTTCATCTCCACCAACGACGGGTCCATCCTGACCCTTCCGGTGGGACTGCAGACCATCAAGAGCGCCTACGGCATCCAATATGCACAGAACATGGCGTCCGCGCTGCTCGCGGCGTTGCCGCTCATCCTGGTTTTCCTCTTCTTCCAGCGCCAGATCATCAAAGGCGTAGCGACGACGGGACTCGCCGGCACCTGAACCGGCCCCTTGATTACTTCCAACGAACCTGTTCAACCAAAGGAGATACTCCACATGTCCCGCGCAAGAATCACCCTCGACCGCGACTTCACCATCGGGGAGGTGCCCCGCCGCCTTTTTGGCTCCTTCGTTGAGCACATGGGCCGCTGCGTCTACACCGGAATTTACGAACCGGGCCATCCGGAGGCCGACGAGAACGGTTTCCGGCAGGACGTGCTCAAGCTCGTCAAGGAACTCGGGGCCACCGTCATCCGCTACCCCGGCGGGAACTTCGTCTCCGGTTACAACTGGGAAGACGGCGTGGGTCCCCGGGAAAACCGCCCCCGGCGGCTCGACGGCGCCTGGCACACCCTGGAAACCAACGCCTTCGGACTGCACGAGTTTGTGGACTGGTCCCGGCAGGCGGGGACCGAAATCATGGAAGCTATCAACCTGGGCACCAGGGGAGTGGATGCGGCACGCGAGATCGTGGAGTACGCCAACCACCCGGGCGGAACCCATCTGTCGGACCTGCGCGCCAGGAACGGGCACAAGGATCCCTTCAACATCAAGCTGTGGTGCCTCGGCAACGAATTGGACGGGCCCTGGCAGATCGGCCACAAGACCGCGGACGAGTACGGCCGGCTGGCCCAGGAGGCCGCCAAGGCGATGCGCTTCGTGGACCCGGACATCGAACTCGTGGCCTGCGGTAGCTCCAGCTCCGGCATGCCGACCTTCGGCGCCTGGGAACAGACGGTGCTGACCCACGCCTACGAGGAAGTGGATTACGTCTCGCTGCACGCCTACTACCAGGAGCATGAGGGCGACGCCGGCAGTTTCCTTGCCAGCGCCGTGGACACCGACTACTTCATCGAATCGGTCATCGCCACCGCTGACGCCGTCCGTGCCAAGGGAAAGCATAAGAAGCGCATCAACCTGTCCTTCGACGAGTGGAATGTCTGGTACCAGCGCGGCCTCGACACGGAAGACCAGCCGCACAAGGTCTCCAAGGCCGGCTGGCGCGAGCACCCCCGGGTCATCGAGGACAAGTACAACGTGACGGACGCCGTCGTCGTGGGTACCCTGCTCAACTCGCTGCTGCGCCACGGCGACCGGGTCAAGATCGCCAACCAGGCGCAGCTGGTCAACGTCATCGCCCCGATCTTTAGTGAGGAAAACGGCCCGGCCTGGCGGCAGACCATCTTCCACCCCTTCGCACGCATGGCCGAACTCGCGAAAGGCCAGATCCTGCGCCTCGCCGTCGACTCTGACAAGTACGAAAATGCCCGCTTCGGGGACACCGACCTCGTGGACGTCAGCGCAACGTGGAATGAGGAGACGGGCCGCGTGGCTCTGTTCTTGGCAAACCGCGGCCTCGAGGAAGCCGCAGACATCGACGTCGCACTGCGCGGTTTTGATGCCCGCCAGGTGCTCCGGGCGGAGGTCCTGGAAATCCCCGAAGGAGGGGACCGCTTCACAATGAACACCCAGGGCAGCCCGGAGCGGGTCGGGCTCAGGCCGCTCGAAGGCGCAAAGGCGAGCGGCTCCGAACTCCGGGCCACCCTGCCGGCGCTGTCCTGGGCCGTGATCGAACTGGACGTGGTCAAGAACTGACCAGTCGCCGGCAATGGTGAGAGGACGACGGCGGGAACCTCCCGCCGTCGTCCTCTCACTTGGCCGTTAAAAGCCATTCCTTAGAGGGCGACGTCGTGGCACACTTGATGAACTATCGAGTGGCTGGGGGATCCAAGTCAGGAGATCAGTAATGTGCATTCCCATGCACCCCCGCACCCCGGGCCGTCGCGTAGCGGTGAGCAACCCATGATGATCGGGTGGGCCTACCTCATTGCGGCAATCATGACGGTTGACTCCTTGTTGCTGGGATTGCTCCTGTTGAACGTGAAGTGGCCGACGCGCCGGAAGAAACACCGCTGAAGCCGTGCCCGCCCTCGGCGAGTGACATGATCGCCTGGCTCGCATTCACAGCGCGCTGACAGGTTCCGAACAGCCGTGCCTTAACCCGCTGCCTCATCTTTGAGGAAGGGCGGAAAACAGCCGCCTTTTCAGCAAAAGCCGCGTCATGCGGCGGATTGAGGAGAATCGGCATGTCACGTAGTAAGAGAATCACGCTGGGCATCGCGGCCGGGGCATTGGCCCTCGGCGCCGGAATGGGAGTCACGGGGATGGCATCGGCTGCCGAAACACCGGCGCCCACCCCAAGCGCCAGTGCATCGGCAGACGGCACAACACCTGCCGATGGCTTCGGCAAGCGCGGCGGCCACAAGGGGGATCGCGGCCAGCTCGCGGCGGATCTTGCCTCCAAGCTTGGGGTCGAGGAAGCCAAAGTGACCGAGGCGCTCCAGGCGTTCCGTGAAGCCAACAAGCCCACGACGCCGCCTGCCGAGGGCACCAGGCCCGACCGTTCCGCCATGGACGCGGCGATGGCCAAATCCCTGGCTGAGAAGCTCGGGGTCGAGGAATCGAAGGTCACGGCGGCTCTCGAGGAAATCCGCACCGCCGCCCAGGCCGAGCGCGCCGCCGCCCTGAAGACCAGGCTCGACACCGCTGTCAGCGACGGCACGCTGACCCAGGCCGAGGCCGACGCCGTCACCAAGGCCGTGGAGAAGGGCGTGATCGGCGGAGGCGGACGCTAAGTCCCTGTTTGAGGGGTCCCTGTTGAGCGCCTGACGCAGTTGGACAGCGAAGGATCCCCCGGGACCACCCGGGGGATCCTTCGTGTGAGTGAGGGGAGTGAGGGAGCGTTGGGGAAGTGAGGGAGCGTTGGCTGGGGTGGCGGGCCTACAGCACCTTGCGGATGGTTTCTTCGAAGCTCGTCACGTGATGCAGCGCGAGCTCGCCTGCCTTGTCCGCGTCTCCGCCCGCCACGGCCTTCAGCAGGTCCACGTGCTCGGTGATGTGGCCGCTGACCGACGGGACCTTGTCCAGGACAACGCACCAGATGCGGGTGGCCAGGTTGTCGTAGCGGATCAGCGTGTCTTCCAGGTGCGGGTTGGCAGCCGCGCGGTAGATCAGGCGGTGCACCATCAGGTCGTAGCGCATCAGTTCCCGGGACTCCGCGGGGTTGGGGGCGAGCTCCGCGATGGTCTCGGCGACCTCGAGCAGCTCGCGGCGCATGGCAGCGCTGGCGCGGATGGCGGCACGGCGGGCCGCCAGCGGTTCCAGCAGCTCCCGGATTTCCGAGACGTCGGCCAGTTCCGTGAAGTCCACGGTGGTGGCAAAGGTTCCCCGGCGGGGATACGAAACCACGAGGTGGTCCACCTCCAGCCGTTTGATCGCCTCGCGCACCGGCGTCCGGCTGAAGCCGAGCTCGATGGCCAGCTGTCCGTCATTGATGGGTTCACCCGGGCGGATGTCCAGCATGATCAGCTTGTCGCGCAACTGCCGGTAGGCGGCCTCCGCCTGGGACGGCGCTTCTTCCTCGGCGGGAAGCAGGGCGGTCAGTGCATTCACGGCGCGGCTCCAATCCTGGGATCGATCGGAAGCGGGGCCCACTTTGCTTCCGGCTATTGACTCACTTGTGATTGCAATCATACCATTGAGACCAACACTGATATATCAGTCCAAGTCAAAAAGGTATTTCAAAGGAGCACCCGTGGTTGAGCAGTTGAACGAGCGACTTTCCGCAGTCGATCCCGAGATCCAGCAGGCAATTGACCGCGAGCTGGTGCGCCAGCAGTCCACCCTGGAGATGATCGCCTCGGAGAACTTCGCTCCGTCCGCCGTCATGGAAGCGCAGGGTTCGGTCCTCACGAACAAGTACGCCGAGGGATACCCCGGCAAGCGCTACTACGGCGGCTGCGAACATGTCGATGTGGTCGAGCAGCTCGCCATTGACCGCGTGAAGGCCCTCTTCGGCGCCGAGTTCGCCAACGTCCAGCCGCACTCCGGCGCCCAAGCCAACGCCGCCGCCATGTTCGCACTGCTGAACCCGGGCGACACCATCATGGGCCTGGACCTGGCCCACGGCGGCCACCTCACCCACGGCATGCGCATCAACTTCTCCGGCAAGCTTTACAACGTGGTTCCCTACCGCGTCCGTGAATCCGACTTCCGCGTAGACATGGCCGAAGTCGAGGCCCTGGCACTGGAGCACAAGCCGAAGCTCATCGTCGCCGGCTGGTCCGCCTACTCCCGCCAGCTCGATTTCGCGGAGTTCCGCCGGATCGCGGACCTCGTGGGCGCCTACCTCATGGTGGACATGGCCCACTTCGCCGGCCTGGTCGCAGCCGGGCTGCACCCCAACCCGGTTCCCTACGCCGACGTCGTCACCACCACCACCCACAAGACCCTGGGCGGACCGCGCGGCGGAGTCATCCTCGCCAAGGAGCAGTACGCCAAGAAGATCAACAGCGCCGTATTCCCTGGCCAGCAGGGCGGCCCGCTGGAGCACGTCATCGCCGCCAAGGCCGTGGCCTTCAAGCTCGCCGGCGGTCCCGAATTCAAGGAACGCCAGGAGCGCGTCCTGCAGGGCGCCAAGCTGCTCGCCGAGCGCTTCCTGCAGCCCGACGTCGAAGCTGCCGGCATCACCGTGGTCAACGGCGGCACGGACGTGCACCTGGTCCTCGTGGACCTGCGGAACTCCGAACTGGACGGCCAGCAGGCCGAAGACGCTCTGCACAAGATCGGCATTACGGTCAACCGCAACGCCGTGCCGTTCGACCCCCGCCCGCCGATGGTCTCCTCGGGCCTCCGGATCGGCACCCCGGCCCTCGCCACCCGCGGCTTCGGCGCCGCCGAATTCACCGAGGTTGCAGACGTTATCGCGACGGCGCTCATCGCCTCCGCCGGCAGCGGCAGCAGCGGTGTATCGCTTGACGATGCGACCGCCGTCGAACTCCGCGCACGCGTGACGGCGCTCGCCGAGCAGTTCCCCCTCTACCCGCACCTGAACGGCGACTCCGAGATTGCCGCCTTTGAAACAGACATGATTGGAGCAGCCCAGTGAGCACCCATCAGCTCCCGGAACACCCGGACTTCCTGTGGCGCAACCCGGAGCCCAAATCCTCCTATGACGCCGTGATCGTGGGTGGCGGCGGGCACGGCCTGGCAACCGCCTACTTCCTTGCGAAGAACCACGGCATGACCAACATCGCCGTCCTCGAAAAGGGCTGGCTGGCCGGCGGCAACATGGCCCGCAACACCACCATCATCCGTTCCAACTACCTCTGGGACGAGAGCGCGGCCATCTACGAGCACGCCCTGAAGCTGTGGGAGATCCTGCCTGAGGAATTGGAGTACGACTTCCTGTTCAGCCAGCGCGGCGTGATGAACCTGGCCCACACCCTCGGCGACGTGCGCGAGAGCATCCGCCGCGTGGGCGCGAACAAGCTCAACGGCGTTGACGCCGAATGGCTGGAACCGGAGCAGGTCAAGGAACTCTGCCCCATCCTGAACACCAACGACAACATCCGCTACCCCGTCATGGGCGCCACGTACCAGCCGCGCGCCGGCATCGCCAAGCACGACCACGTCGCCTGGGCCTTCGCCCGCAAGTGCGACGAACTGGGCGTGGACATCATCCAGAACTGCGAAGTCACCGGCTTCCTCAAGGACGGCGAGCGCGTGGTGGGCGTCAAGACCAACCGCGGCACCATCAACACCGAAAAGGTGGGCCTGTGCGCCGCGGGCCACAGCTCGGTCCTGGCCGAGATGGCCGGATTCCGGCTTCCCATCCAGTCCCACCCGCTGCAGGCACTCGTGTCCGAACTGCACGAGCCGGTCCACCCGACCGTGGTGATGTCCAACCACGTGCACGTGTACGTCTCCCAGGCGCACAAGGGTGAGCTGGTCATGGGCGCCGGCGTCGACTCCTACAACGGCTACGGCCAGCGCGGTTCCTTCCACGTGATCGAGCACCAGATGGCAGCCGCCGTCGAACTGTTCCCCATCTTTGCCAGGGCACACGTGCTCCGGACATGGGGCGGCATCGTGGACACCACGCTCGACGCCTCACCCATCGTGGGACTGACCCCGGTGGAGAACATGTTCGTCAACTGCGGCTGGGGGACCGGCGGCTTCAAGGGCACCCCGGCTGCCGGCCTGACCTTCGCGCACACCATCGCCACGGGAACACCGCACAAGCTGAACAGGCCGTTTGCCCTGGAGCGCTTCGAAACCGGTGCCCTGATCGACGAGCACGGCGCTGCCGCCGTCGCCCACTAGCCGCCGTCCACAAGAAAGAAAACGCACATGCTGCTTATCTCCTGCCCCAACTGCGGCCCGCGGGACGAAACCGAGTTCCACTACGGCGGCCAGGCCCATGTGGCCTACCCCGAAAGCCCCAACGATCTCAACGACCGGGAATGGGCTGAGTACCTGTTCTACCGGGACAACACCAAGGGCAGCTTCGCTGAGCGGTGGGTGCACAGCACCGGATGCCGGCAGTGGTTCAATATGCTCCGCGACACGGTCACCTACGACATCCAGGCCATCTACCCGATGGGCACGCCGCGGCCCGACGTGAGGATCCCCGCCGCAGCGGAAGCCGGAACTGCCAGCACCGCCGCTGACAGCACCACCACCGGGAATGCCGCACCCAGCATCTCTGCTACCAGCATCGCCCCGGCTGCTTCAACAGCCGGCACCACCGCCCCGAAGGGAGCAACGAAATGACTTCCCAGAACGCGCGCCTCAGCACCGGCGGACGCATTGACCGCAGCATCTCCTGGCGCTTCACGGTGGACGGCGAGGAATTCACGGGACACCCGGGCGACACGCTGGCCTCTGCGCTGCTCGCCAACGGCCGGGTTGCCGTCGGCAGTTCCCTGTACGAGGACCGGCCCCGCGGCATCATGGCCGCCGGGGTGGAAGAGCCCAACGCCCTGGTGCGGATCGAAGCCCGTTTCCCCGGTGACGTGGCCGAGTCCATGCTTCCCGCCACCACCGTTAGCCTGGTGGACGGCCTGAAGGCTGACCTGCTGAACGGCCTGGGCCGTCTGGATCCGGCTGAAGACAAGGCGGAGTACGACAAGAAGTACGTCCACACCGATGTCCTGGTGATCGGCGGCGGCCCCGCAGGCCTCGCCGCCGCCCGCGAAGCAGTGCGGACCGGCGCCCGCGTCATCCTGATGGACGACCAGCCCGAACTGGGCGGATCGCTGCTGTCCGGATCCACGGCTCCCGGACTGGCGGACACCATCGAAGGCAAGCCCGCACTGGAATGGGTGGCCGACGTCGAGGCTGAGCTCGTCTCCGGCGCCGAATGCACGGTGCTGAACCGCACCACGGCCTTCGGCGCCTACGACGCCAACTACGTCATCGCCGTGCAGAACCGCACCGACCACCTGTCCAGCCCGGCCGCCCCCGGCGTGTCCCGGCAGCGTATTTGGCACATCCGTGCCAATCAGGTGGTCCTGGCTCCCGGTGCGCACGAGCGCCCCCTGGTGTTCGAGAACAACGACCGCCCCGGCATCATGCTCGCCTCGGCCGTCCGCAGCTACCTCAACCGCTACGCCGTCGCCGCCGGGACGCGGGTGGTCATCGGGACCACCAACGACTCCGCTTACGCCCTCGCCGCGGACCTGCGCGCCGCCGGCGTCAAGCTTGCGGCCGTCGTCGACGCCCGTCCCGCCCTCACGCCGGCGGCTGCAGCCGCCGCCGAAGCCGGCACCCGGGTGCTGATCGGCAGCGCCGTGGCCGACACGGCTTCCGGCACCGACACTGACGGCCGGCTCAACAGCGTCACCGTCCGCAGTATCAACGACGACGGCGAACTCACCTCCGGCGTCGAAGAGATCGACTGCGACCTGCTGGCAGTCTCCGGCGGCTGGAGCCCGCTAGTGCACCTGCACTCACAGCGGCAGGGCAAGCTGCGCTGGGACGAGGACCTGGCGGCCTTCGTGCCGTCCACCGTCGTGCCGAACCAGCAGACAATCGGTTCAGGCCGCGGCACCTTCGAACTCGCTGACTGCCTCGCCGAAGGCATCTCGGCCGGAGCATCGGCGGCCATCGCCGCCGGCTTCGAATCCGCTGTGCAGCCTTCCGTCCTCAGCGAGCCGAAAGCGTCCGGTACCACCCGCCAGCTGTGGCTCGTCCCCGGGCAAACCGGCACGCCGGATGACTGGCACCACCACTTCGTCGATTTCCAGCGCGACCAGTCCGTGGCCGACGTCCTGCGTTCCACCGGCGCCGGCATGCGGTCCGTGGAGCACATCAAGCGCTACACCTCCATCAGCACCGCGAACGACCAGGGCAAGACCTCGGGCGTCAACGCGATCGGCGTCATCGCCGCGGCCCTCCGGCAGGCCGGCGAAGCGTCCCGGGGCATCGGCGACATCGGCACCACCACCTACCGCGCGCCGTTCACCCCCGTGGCCTTCGCGGCACTGGCCGGACGCCAGCGCGGCGAGCTGTTCGACCCCGCCCGCGTCACCTCGATCCACCCGTGGCACGTCGCCCAGGGTGCACTGTTCGAGGACGTGGGGCAGTGGAAGCGGCCCTGGTACTACCCGCAGGGCGGGGAAGACATGGAAGAAGCCGTGCTCCGCGAGTGCGCCGCCGTCCGGGAATCCGTGGGATTCATGGACGCCACCACCCTCGGCAAGATCGAAATCCGGGGCAAGGACGCCGGTGAGTTCCTCAACCGGATCTACACCAACGCGTTCAAGAAGCTCGCACCGGGGTCTGCCCGCTACGGCGTCATGTGCCTGCCCGACGGCATGATCTTCGACGACGGCGTGACCCTGCGCCTCGACGAGGACCGCTACTTCATGACCACCACCACCGGCGGTGCGGCGAAGGTGCTGGACTGGCTCGAGGAATGGCTGCAGACCGAGTGGCCGGAACTGGACGTGCACTGCACCTCGGTGACCGAACAGTGGAGCACCATCGCCGTCGTCGGGCCCAAGTCCCGCGCGGTGATCGCGAAGGTGGCACCCGAACTTGCCGCCAACGGCGGCCTGGACGCCGAGAATTTCCCGTTCATGACCTTCCGCGAAACCACCCTCGCCTCGGGCGTGCGGGCGCGGATCTGCCGCATCTCGTTCTCCGGTGAGCTGGCCTACGAGATCAACGTGCCGTCCTGGTACGGGCTGAACACCTGGGAATCCGTGGCCGCTGCAGGCGCCGAATTCAACATCACCCCGTACGGCACCGAAACCATGCACGTGCTCCGCGCCGAGAAGGGCTACCCCATCGTCGGGCAGGACACCGACGGCACGGTCACCCCTCAGGACGCCGGCATGGAGTGGATCATCTCCAAGGCCAAGGACTTCATCGGCAAGCGCTCGTACTCCCGCGTGGACGCGCAGCGCGAAGACCGCAAGCACCTGGTCAGCGTCCTGCCCGTGGACGGCAGCCTGCGGTTGCCGGAAGGCACGCAGCTCGTGGAGAAGGGGATCCCTGTGAAAACTGCGTACGGCCCCGTGCCCATGCAGGGCTTCGTGACCTCGAGCTATCACAGCGCCGCACTCGGCAGGTCGTTCGCACTGGCGCTGATCAAGAACGGCCGCAACCGCATCGGGGAGACCCTCGTGGCCGCCGCCGGCGACCAGCTGGTCGACGTTGTTGTCGCAGAAACCGTACTTTTTGACCCCGAAGGGACCCGCAAAGATGGCTAACACCGCAGCTTTCACAGGCATCAATGGACTCCGGGAAATCCGCCGCAGCCCTGCCTCACACCTGGCCGGTGCCATGGAGGCCGGTTCCATCGAAGGAACGGTCGCCCTGAAAGAGGGACAGTTCCAGACCATGGCGGGCGTCCGGGTGGATCCCGGCTCCGAGGCAGGCGCACGGATCGCGTCCGTTACCGGCGGACTGCCGGCACGCTGCGGCGAAGTGGCCGGCACTGAGCGCGTCACGGTTCTGTGGCTGGGCCCGCAGGAGTTCCTGGTCGTGGCTCCGGAAGAGGCGCACGACTCCCTGGGCGGAGACCTGATCGGCTCCCTCGTCGCCGCCCTGGGCGACGCCCCCGGCCAGGTGGTGGACCTGTCCGCCAACCGCACGACGTTCGAGCTCTCCGGAGCGCGGGCCCGGGCCGTGCTGGAGAAGGGCTGCTCCCTGGACCTGCACCCGCGCAGCTTCACGCCGGGGACAGCCTTGAACACCGAAGTGGGCAACATCCCGGTGGTCCTGTTCAAGACCGGCGACGAAAGCTTCCGGCTGTTCCCCCGGGCCTCCTTTGCGGACTACCTGGGCCGCTGGCTCCTGGACGCCATGAGGGAGTTCGCTTCCCCTGAGGTGCCCTGATGGCGCTCAGCGCCCTGGATCTGTTTTCTGTTGGCATCGGGCCGTCGTCGTCACACACGGTCGGCCCGATGCGGGCAGCAAAGCAGTTCGCTGACGGACTGAAAGGCACCGGGCTCCTGAGCTCAACCAGGCGGGTCCAGGCAGAGCTGTTCGGGTCGCTCGGTGCGACCGGCCGCGGCCACGGCTCGGACAAGGCTGTGGTCCTCGGACTGCAGGGCCTGGAGCCGGAAACCGTGGACACGTCCACCGCGGACGACCAGGTGGCTGCCGCCGCGCTGGATGCCGAACTGCGCATCGGCGGGGACCACCGGGTGGACTTCAACTGGGACGAGGACGTGGTGCTGCACCGCCGCAAGTCGCTGCCCGCACACCCGAACGGCATGACCTTCCGGGCCCTGGACCACACCGGTGCTGTCCTCAGCGAGCGAAGCTTCTATTCCATCGGAGGCGGTTTCGTCGTTGACGGCGACGCCGCCCCCGGCGACAACGTGGTGGCTGATGACACCCCGCTGCCGTACCCCTTCACCACTGCCGACGAACTCCTGGCGATCTGCCGGCGTGAAGGCATGTCGATTTCCGACGTGATGCTCGCCAACGAGCTGGTGTGGCGCAGCGAAGCGGAGCTCCGCGAGGAGCTGCTGAAGCTGTGGGCGGTCATGCGCGAATGCGTGGACAACGGCTGCTCCGCAGAGGGGATCCTTCCCGGCGGGCTGAAGGTGAGGCGGCGTGCGCCGCAGCTCTTCCAGACCCTGACGGCGGACACCGGCATCACCGATCCGCTCCGGGCGATGGAGTGGGTGAACCTCTTCGCGCTCGCCGTCAACGAGGAGAACGCGGCCGGCGGCCGCATTGTCACAGCCCCCACCAACGGCGCGGCCGGAATCGTCCCGGCCGTCCTGCACTACTACGCGAAGTTTATTCCGGGGGCGGACGACGACGGCGTCGTGCGCTTCCTGCTGGCGGCAGCCGCCGTCGGAATTCTGTTCAAAGTCAACGCCTCCATTTCCGGCGCTGAAGTGGGCTGCCAGGGCGAAGTGGGCTCGGCCTGCTCCATGGCGGCAGCCGGGCTGTGCGAGGTGCTCGGGGGAACGCCCGAACAGGTGGAAAACGCCGCCGAAGTCGGGATCGAACACAACCTCGGGCTGACCTGCGACCCCGTGGGCGGCCTGGTGCAGATCCCCTGCATCGAGCGGAACGCGATCGCCAGCGTGAAGGCCATCAACGCCGCGCGGCTGGCGCTGCACGGCGACGGCAGCCACAAAGTGTCCCTGGACAAAGCCATCAAAACCATGCGTGAAACAGGAGCTGACATGAAAACCAAGTACAAGGAGACGTCCCGCGGGGGCCTCGCCGTGAATGTGATCGAGTGCTGAGCCATGACTGCCACTAAACCTGAATCCATCCCTGCCGAGCCCGCGACCACCGTCGAGCACGTGCTGACGCTCGACTGCCGGGAGTCGCCGGGCATCGTCCACGCCGTCTCCGGCTTCCTGCTGGAGCACGGCTGCGACATCATCGACAACCAGCAGTTCGGCGAACGCTCCGAAGGGCACTTCTTCATGCGGGTGCACTTTGCGTCCGACGGCGACGCCTCCACCGCTGACACCTTGCGTGCCGCTTTCGGCCCCGTGGCCGAACGCTTCGGAATGCGCTGGCGGCTGGAGCCGCACGGATCCAAGCGCCGCGTGCTGATCATGGTCTCCAAGTTCGGGCACTGCCTCAACGACCTGCTCTTCCGCGCCCGCATCGGCGAACTCCCTGTGGACGTGGTGGCCGTGGTCTCCAACCACACCGACCACCAGACGCTCGTGGAATGGCACGGCATCCCGTTTTTCCACGTGCCCGTCACGGCGGCCACCAAGCCCGAGGCGGAGGCACGGCTGCTGGAACTCGTGGACGAGTTCGACGTCGAGCTTGTGGTGCTGGCGCGTTACATGCAGGTCCTCAGTGACAACCTCACCCGCAAACTGGAGGGGCGTGCCATCAACATCCACCACTCGTTCCTGCCGAGCTTCAAGGGCGCCAAGCCGTACCACCAGGCCTACGCCCGGGGCGTGAAGACCGTCGGTGCCACCGCGCACTATGTCAACGCCGAGCTCGACGAGGGACCCATCATCTCCCAACAGGTGGTGGACGTGGACCACACGTACGGGCCGGAGGACCTGGTGGCCGCCGGGCGCGACACCGAATGCAAGGCCCTCAGCAACGCCGTCCGCTGGCACTGCGAGGGCCGGGTGATCCTCCACGGCAACAGGACGGTCGTGCTCCGATAACTGCTTGCCGGGCCCGGACGATCCCTCACCTCCCGCCGCTTGATTCGAGACGCTTCCTCACCCGTGAGGGAGCGTTTCGTTTTTTCTTGCGAAAGGTGAGGGAGCGTCCTCCCAGTTGCCCACGGGGCTACAGCGCGGCGAGCCGGGTTGCCAGATGCAGTGCCGCGAGCCTTCCTGTTCCCCGCGGATCGCCGCCGCACAGCTCAAAAATCCGCTGCAGCCGGTGGTGCATGGACTGCCTCTCGACGTGCAGTTCCCTGGCTGCCTGCGCAGTGTTGCAGCCGGAGTCGAGCCAGATCGCCAGGGTTCGCAGCAGCTGGGAGTTCCGCCGCTCGTCGTGCTCGAGCACGGGACCCAGCTGCTGGCGGACATAATCCTGCCGCGCCGCCTGGTCCAGGTGCTGCGCCGCCAGCCGCTCCACGGCGAGTTCTTCGACGTCGACCACCAGCCCTGCCGTGTCCGAGGTCGGCCGTTCCGCACGGAGCCCCTTGCTCCCCGCGATGTCCAGCGCACACCTGGCCTCCGTGAGCGACCACGTTGCGTTCTCAATCCCGGCTGCGAGAGGTCCGACGGCAGTTATGGTTCCGGCGTCGACGGGAAGTCCGCGCAGGGTGTCCACGAGATCTGCGCGGGCTGCGGCTTCCCGGCCGCCCGGAAGTACCGCAAGAGCGAGGAGCTCGGAATTGTCCACATAGCTGGCGCTCTGCTGGGCCGACTTCTTCAGGATCTTGTCCATCGCAGACCGCAACTGCTGCGACGTGGACGTCCGGACGATCACCGCCACCGCAGTCGCCGCCGTCGGGATCCCGGCGGCCGGCGCGAGCTGCTGAAGCCGCCATGGCTGGCTGCCGGAACTGACCGCGCGCAGCAGGGCGGTGCCGGCCACCTCCTTCAACCCGGGCGGCATCCGCTGCAGCAATGCCAGGGACAGGATGTCAACACACCTGCCTCCTGCCACGCGCGCCAGGTTGACGTCACCGTGCAGCGGGACGCTGATGGCCAGCCTCGCCGAGGGCACCCCGCGGACGGGCACGTCGATGTTGATGAACGTCCCGTCCGTTCCTGGCCCGCGCCCCGGCATGTTTCCGTGCGGTTCGCCGGGCCCCGGGCCGTCTGCAGGACTTAGGGCCCCATCGGCGGGCACCGCGCTGCCCAGCGTCACGCCGGAAACAGTCGAGAGCTCGAGGGCCGCTTCAATGTTGCCGGCGAGGACGGCAAGGATCTGATCGAGGCTGCTGCCATGGGCCAGCTCCACAGCCATCGCATGGCTGGCTTCGTCGGCTTGACGCAGGTGCGCCACTGATTCGCTGACCAGCATCGAATTGATGGCCTGCATGATGCCGACGAACGGCACGACTTTACGGAATTCGATGAGGGGCAGCCCTGCCTCTTCCGCGGCCCGGATCATCGACGACGGCAGTGAGGGCAGGGTCTGCCCGCTCTCCACGGCGAGGGCGCCAACGCCACGGCCGGCAAGTTGCCGGATGTAGTCCACGCGGCGCGCATCTGAAGCCGACACCAGGGCATCGCCTCCGGTGAGAAGCAGTTCGCCGCCGCTGAGCAGGGGAGCAATGTCCAGGACCTCACTGGAATGGACCCATCGCAGCTGCGTTCCCGCAACCGCGGCGGCGCCGGCGCGGATGACGGGATCGGCGGCGGTGAAGGTGGGATGTTTCAGAACTTCGCTGAGCAGGATCGGCATGACGCTCCGTATTGCATATGGCCTTTTTGATGTACACATCGTATCTTGTTGGGTGTGGTCTGGCGCACATAGCCTGAGAGTGTTCCATTTCCCCACGGAGGCCCACATGCACAACAATTCCACTGCAGTCCCGGCTGGCCCGGGGCCCGTAGCCGACAAAGACGTCGAAGCTTGGCTGCAGCCCATCCCTGAATCACAGCGCACGCGAAAGGTCTCAGGCCAGTTCTGGATCTGGGCCGGAGCCAACCTGGCGCCCATCAACTGGGTTCTGGGAGCCCTGGGCATCCACCTCGGACTCGGCTTTGCTGACACCGTCACTGTGCTGGTTTTGGGAAACCTCATCGGAATGCTGCTGTTCGGATGCTTTGTCCTCCTCGGCCAGAAGACCGGGGCAACGGGCATGGTCCTGGCCCGCGCGGCCTTTGGACGGCGCGGCAACTATCTGCCGGCCGCCATCCAGGCACTGCTCGTCATCGGCTGGTGCGCCGTGAACACCTGGATCATCCTGGACCTGGTGATGGCGCTTTTCGGCACACTCGGATGGGTGGATCCCACGGCCCACAACTACGGCTGGAAGATCGGCGTCGCCACCGCCATCATGGCCGCACAGGTGGCCATCGCCTGGTTCGGCTACAAGGCCATTGCAGCCTTTGAAAAGTGGACCGTGCCGCCGACCATCATCATCCTTGCAGTCATGTCCGCCGTGGCATGGTTCGGCATGAAGATCGACTGGGGCTATGCCGGGCCCGCCGGCAACATCCTCGAAGGTTCCGAACGGATCGCTGCAATGAGCGCCGTGATGACGGCGATCGGCATCGGCTGGGGCATCACCTGGTTCACCTATGCCGCAGACTACTCCCGCTTTGTCAGCACCGAAGTCCCCAAGCGCAAGGTCTACCTGGCTTCGGTCCTGGGCCAGTTCATCCCTGTCGTCTGGCTGGGCATCCTGGGCGCCAGCCTCGCCACCAACAGCGGCGAGATCGATCCCGGGAAACTCATCGTCCAGAACTTTGGCGTCCTGGCCCTGCCGGTTCTGCTCATGGTCCTGCACGGTCCCATCGCCACGAACATCCTGAACATTTACACCTTCTCAGTCGCCACCCAGGCCCTCGACATCTCCATCAGCCGGCACAAGCTGAACCTGTTCGTCGGCGTGTTCTCGCTCGCCGCCGTCGTCTTCTTCATCTTCCAGGAGGACTTCGCCGCGGTGCTCGATGCCTGGCTGATCGGGCTCGTTGCCTGGGTGGCTGCCTGGGGCGGTGTGATGCTGGTGCACTACTTCTGGATCGAGAAGCGCTGGCCCGGCGAGCCTGCACGGCTGTTCGACGCCGTAGGCACCAAGCGGCTCCCCGGGATCAACTGGGCCGGCGTCGTATCCCTCCTGGTCGGCATTTTCGCCACCTGGCTGTTCATGTACGGGCTCGTGCCCGCCATGCAGGGCCCGGTCGCAGTTGCCCTGGGAGGCTGGGACCTGTCCTGGCTGGCCGGCGGACTCAGCAGCGCCGCGAGCTACGCCATTCTTGGCCCCCGGATGCACCGGAAGTTTCTGGCCGGTGGCGAGTTGCTCCCCGCAGGCGTCCCTGTAGCGGCGAACAGTCCGTCCACCACCGCAGCCAGGCTCTAGAGAGGAACCGCCATGGAATTCCCCGCCTTCCCGGACTCCGCCCACCCCATTACCTGGCCCGACGGCTACCGGGCGGCCGCGTCCTTCACCTTCGATGTGGACGCCGAGTCATGCACCATTGCCCACGATCCCACCAGCACGCGCCGCATGTCCCTCATGACCCACCAGTCCTATGGGCCCAAGGTTGCGGTGCCGCGGCTGCTGCAGATCCTCCAGCGCCAGGACGTCCAGGCCACGTTCTTCATCCCAGGATTCACCGCGGAAAGCTACCCCGACGTCGTACGCCGGATCGTGGATGCGGGCCACGAGATCGCCCACCACGGCTACCTGCACGAACCGATGCAGGGCATCGACGCCGCCACCGAGGCCCGGTACATCGACCGGGGACTGGAGGCGCTGGCCGAGGTCGCGGGCGTGCGTCCGGTCGGCTACCGCGCTCCCTGGTGGGAGCTGAACTGGCACTCGCCCGCGTTGCTGGCTGACCGCGGCTTCCTGTATGACTCCAGCCTGCTCGACGGCGATGCACCCTACCGCTTCAGCGTTGCCGACGGCGATCGCCGGGATTTGGTCGAAATCCCCGTCGACTGGGCACTCGATGACTGGGAGCAGTACGCCTTCTATCCGGGAGTGACAGGCAGCGGAGTGATTGAAAGCCCGGCCAAGGTCCTGGAGATGTGGACCCTGGAGGCTGAAGCCCACCACGCCGCCGGAAGCTGCTTCGTGCTGACGAACCATCCGTTTATCTCCGGACGGCCGTCCAAGGCGGTGGCACTGGAACAGCTGATCAGCCGCGTCAAGGCCATGGACGGCATGTGGGTCACCACCCTGGCCAAGATCGCCGATCATACGCGGGACACCGTCGCGGAGGTCCATAGCCACGCCCGGATCGAGGTTCCGGCATTCCCCGACGCCGGCGCGCGCTTCACCCCGGCCCAGGTCCGCCAGCCGCAGCTGGCCGCCGACCAGTTCTGACGCTCCCTCACTTCCTGCCAATTAACGCCAGACGCTCCCTCACATGATGATCAGTTCATCAAGTGAGGGAGCGTCTGGCGTTTCGCTGGAATAGGTGAGAGAGGGTGGCTTAGACGCCGAGGGCTTCCTTCAGCGCCTGGACGTGGCCCTGGGCCTTGACCTGGTACTGGGCCAGTTTGACCTTGCCTTCGGGGTCCAGGACAACCGTGGAGCGGACGATGCCCTCGTGGACCTCACCGTCGACGAGCTTTTCACCCCAGGCGCCGTAGGCGAGGGCCACGGAGTGGTCCTCGTCGGCCAGCAGCGGGAAGGTCAGCTCGAAGTCGCCGGTGAAGTTGGCCAGCTTTTCCGGAGCGTCGGGCGAGACGCCGAGGACCTCGTAACCGGAGGCCTGCAGAGAGGCCAGGTTGTCGCGGAAGTCGCAGGCCTCGGTGGTGCAGCCGGGAGTGGCCGCCTCGGGGTAGAAGTAGACAATGACGTTCTTGCCGCGGTAGTCGGCCAGCTTGGTGTGCTTGCCTTCGGCGTCCGGCAGGGTGAAGTCAGGCGCCTGGATTCCGGGCTGGAGCTTCGTGGTCAGTTGGGTGCTCATGGCTTTTCCTTCGGATGGATCGTGCAATGTACAGCTGTGCTGTACATAACCGTGCAGTACAAAGCTGTGCTGGACATGCCTGTGCTGTAGATGAATCTGCGGTACAAGCTGGTTGGACAATAATGCTCAAGTGGATAACAGCCCAGCTAGATGCTGTATTCCGCCGGTCCGCGCACGGTTGCGGCAGGACCGGGAACGAACCGGTAGCCGCCGCCGCGGACGGTGGCGATCGCGTGGCGGCCGCCGCGCAGCTTCCGCCGCACCCGCCCGACATACACGTCGATAGAGCGGGGCGCAGCGCCGGGATTGTCGAACCGCTCGAGGAACTGCTGCAGTTCCTCCCGGCTGATCGTTCGTGAACAATTCTCCACGAGGTAGCGCAGGAGCGTGAATTCGACGCCGGTAAGTGACACAGCTTTACCGTCCAGCAGCACCTCGCCTTTGGCGAGGTCGACGGCGACCCGGCTGACGGGGCCGGGTGACGGCGGAAGGAAGGAGGCGCCGTCGTCGTCCTCGTGCGGGGAGTCCTCCGGGGAGGACGACGACGGCGCGGGAGTGCCGCCGTCGGGCCCGTCCGCTGCCTCCTCCCCAGGGGGCATCGCGGCGGGTGTGGTCCCGACGGCGGACGTTGCAGCTCCGGCGGCGGGCCAGTGGACTTCCGCCTCCGGGGCAATCTTCAGGGCGCGCGCCAGCATCAGTTCGGCGGCGTATGCCAGGACGGCATCATCGGTTTCCTGCCCTGCCCCGACGGTCACCCAAACGGCCAGTCCCCGCGCCTTAAGAGTGGGCGCGGACCGTCCCCTCGGAGCCGGCGTGTGGGCATGAACAGCCATGGCAGGACGCCTCAGACGCCGCCGCGGCGGATCAGTTTGCCGCCGGGGGTCTGTCCGTCCACCACGGCACCGCGCAGGTAGGTGCGGCGGACGACACCGGAGAGTGCCTTGCCGTCATATGGGGTGATGGGATTCTTGTGCTTCAGCTTGGAGACGTCCACCACGAAGGCCTCGTCGGGCGCGAAGATGGAGAAGTCAGCGTCGTACCCGAGGGCCAGCTGGCCCTTGTTGGAGAGGCGGGCCAGCGCGGCGGGCTTCTCGGCCATCCAGGACACCACCTGTTCCAGCGGGATGCCGCGGTGCCGCGCCTCGGTCCAGATCAGCGACAGGCCCAGCTGCAGGGATGAGACGCCGCCCCAGGCCACGGCAAAGTCGCCGTTCTCCAGGTCCTTCAGGTCCAGCGTCGACGGGGAGTGGTCCGAGACGATGCAGTCGATGGTGCCGTCCTGCAGGCCCTTCCAGAGCAGCTCGCGGTTGGAGGCCTCGCGGATGGGCGGGCAGCACTTGTACGCGGTGGCGCCGTTGGGGATTTCCTCGGCCATCAGCGTGAGGTAGTGCGGGCACGTCTCCACGGTGAGGTGGACGCCGTCGCGCCTGGCGGAGGCGATCATCGGCAGCGCGTCCGAGGAGGACAGGTGCAGGATGTGGGCGCGGGCGCCGGTCCAGCGGGCACGCTCGATGACCTCGGCAATGGCCTTGTTTTCGGCGCCGCGGGGGCGGGAGGCGAGGAACGTGGAGTACTGGTCGCCGCCCGGGTGCGGGGCATGGTCGATGGCGTGCGAGTCCTCGGCGTGGACGATCATGAGCGAGTCGAAGGACTTCAGCTCGCGCATGTCCTCCTCCATCTCGTCGGCGTCCAGGTGCGGGAACTCGTCCACACCGGAGTGCAGCAGGAAGCACTTGAAGCCGAACACGCCCTCATCGTGCAGCGGGCGCAGGTCGGCCTTGTTGCCGGGGATGGCGCCGCCCCAGAACCCGACGTCAACAAACGCCTGGTCCTCGGCGACTTCGCGCTTGAGCTTGAGGCCGTCCACGTTGGTGGTGGGCGGGATGGAGTTCAGCGGCATATCGATGATGGTGGTGACGCCGCCGGCGGCAGCGGCGCGGGTGGCGGACGCGAAGCCCTCCCACTCGGTGCGGCCGGGCTCGTTGACGTGGACGTGGGTGTCCACCAGGCCGGGGATCAGGGTTTCGTCGTCGCCGAGTTCGATCACGTCAGCGCCGGACAGGCCGTTGCCGAGAGGCTCGATCGCGACGATCTTGCCGCCGCGCACACCCACCTCGCGCGCAGCGATGCCGGCAGTGGTGAGGATGCGCTGGCCCCGGATGACCAGGTCAAAACGTTCTTCAGACATTCAGTGGCTCCTTTGTGCTGGCGTGGGCGGCGGGCGTCAGCTCCGCCAGCTCACGGCCAATGTGCTTTCCCAATTCTTCAAGCAGAGGTCCTGCCTCGGCTATGCATACTTCTACCTTGGCCTCCAGCGAGGTCAGGGGGTAGACCTGCCGGAAGCCGGATTCGCGCTGCTGCTGCGGGGTGAGGGTGGTGCGGCCGCAGACGGCCACCACCGGAACGCCGGCCGCTGCTGCGGCGCGGGCCACGCCCACGGGCGTCTTGCCCAGCAGGCTCTGCTCGTCCAGGCTGCCTTCGCCCGTGATAACGAGATCGGCGTCCTCGAGGCGGCTGGCCAGTTTGGTGAATTCGAGGACGACGTCGATGCCCGGCCTGCGCGTCGCGGCCAGGACCGCGATGGCCGCGTAGCCAACGCCGCCGGCGGCACCGGCGCCCGGCGCGCCCGCGGCTTTCACCGCGCGCGGGCCGATCTCTGCGGCGAGGACGTCCACAAAGTGGGCGAGGGCGGCGTCGAGGTCTTTGACGTCCGCCGCCGTCGCGCCTTTTTGCGGGCCGAAGATGGCGGGGGCCCCCTCCTGTCCCAGCAGCGGGTTGTCCACGTCGCTGGCGAGGACGAAGCGGGCATCGTCCAGGCGGGTGTCGAAGCCGGAGAAGTCGATGCTTGCGAGGCCGGCGAGGGCAGCGCCGCCCGGAGGCAGGTCGCTGCCGTCGGCGTCGAGGAGCCTGGCGCCGAGTCCCTGCAGGAGCCCGGCGCCGCCGTCGGTGTTGGCGCTGCCGCCGACGCCCAGAACGATCTGCCGGCATCCCGCGTCCAGGGCTGCCCGGATGAGCTCTCCGGTGCCCAGGCTGCTGGAGGTCCGGGCGGTGGCGGAATCCGGCCGCCCGGCGTTCCCGGAAGTGCCGGGCAGGACGGCCAGGCCGGAGGCAGCCGCCATCTCGATGACTGCCTCCCGCCCGCGGACTGCGAACTCTGCCGTGAGCGGCTGCCCGGTGGGGCCGCTGACCACGGCACTCCGGCGCGTGAAGCCGGAGCCGTCGGCGGCATCCAGGGTGCCTTCGCCGCCGTCGGCCACGGGGATCCGAAGGACCTCCAGGTTGTGGCCGGCGGCAGTCTGCAGCCCTTTCTCCAGGTGCCGGGCTACCTCAGGGGCCGAAAGCGAGCCCTTGAATTTATCCGGCGCGATCACAATGCGCATGGCGTTGCCTGTTTCTGTCGGGCGCTGCGGCTTAGGGCTGCAGGGCGAGGATTGCGGTGGGGGCGTCGTCGCTGGTCTCGGCCAGCTCCTCGAATTCGTTGACGGCGTTGATTTCCACGCCCATGGAGATGTTGGTGATCTTCTCCAGGATCACTTCAACCACCACCGGAACCTGGAACTCGCCCGCCAGGGCCTTGGCCTTGTCGAAGGCGGCGCCCATGTCGTTGGGGTCCTCCACCCGGATGGCCTTGCAGCCCAGGCCTTCGGCCACCTTGACGTGGTCCACGCCGTAGCCCCTTGTGCCCTCGGACAGGTCCGAGCTGTTGATGTTCTCGAACGCCAGGGACACGTTCTGTTCCATCTTGAACCCGCGCTGCGACTGGCGGATCAGGCCCAGGTAAGAGTTGTTCACCACCACGTGGATGTACGGCAGGTTGAACTGCGCGCCCACGGCCAGCTCCTCGATCATGAACTGGAAGTCGTAGTCGCCGGAGAGGGCAACCACAGTCTCGTCCGGCTTGCCGCGCACCACGCCCAGCGCCGCCGGAGCGGTCCAGCCCAGGGGACCTGCCTGGCCGGCGTTGATCCACTTGCGCGGGCCGAAGACGTGCAGCATCTGGGCGCCGGCGATCTGGGACAGGCCGATGGTGGACACGTAGGTGGTGTCCCTGCCGAAGGACCTGTTCATCTCCTCGTACACGCGCTGCGGCTTGATGGGGATGTTGTCGAAGTGGGTCTTGCGGTGCAGGGTGGCCTTGCGTCCGGCGCACTCGGCAACCCAGGCGGAGTAGTCCGGCAGGCTATTCGCGGTGCGGCGTTCGCGGGCCAGTTCCAGCAGGCCGTCCAGCGCCGCGCCGGCGTCGGAGGCGATGCCGAAGTCCGGGGAGAACACGCGGCCGATCTGGGTGGGCTCGATGTCGATGTGCACGAACTTCCGGCCCGCCATGTAGGTGTCCAGGCCGCCGGTGTGGCGGTTGGCCCAGCGGTTGCCGATGCCGATCACGAAGTCGCTGCGCAGGTAGTTCTCGTTGCCGTAGCGGTGCGAGGTCTGCAGGCCCACCATGCCGGCCATCAGCGGGTGGTCGTCCGCGATGGCGCCCCAGCCCATCAGGGTGGGGATGACGGGAACGTTCAGCAGCTCGGCCAGCTCCACCAGCTGCGCGGACGCGCCGGCGTTGATGATGCCGCCGCCGGCCACGATCAGCGGGTGCTTGGCCGAGGTCAGCATGTCCAGGGCCTTTTCCAGCTGCTTGCGTCTGGCCTTGGGCTTCTCGACGGGCAGCGGTTCGTAGGTGTCGATGTCGAATTCGATCTCGGCCATCTGCACGTCGATGGGCAGGTCCAGCAGCACGGGGCCGGGGCGGCCGGAGCGCATCAGCTGGAACGCCTTCTGGAAGGCGCCGGGAACCTGGCCGGGCTCCAGGATGGTCATGGCCATCTTGGTGACGGGCTTGGCGATGGACTCGATGTCCACGGCCTGGAAGTCTTCCTTGTGCAGCTTGGCCACGGGGGCCTGTCCGGTGATGCAGAGCATCGGGATGGAATCGGCCCACGCGGCGTACAGGCCGGTGATCATGTCGGTGCCGGCGGGGCCTGAGGTGCCGACGCAGATGCCGATGTTGCCGTCCGCGGCGCGGCTGTAGCCGTCCGCCATGTGGCTGGCGCCTTCAACGTGGCGGGCCAGCGTGTGGCGGATGCCGCCGTGGGCCCGCATGGCGGAGTAGAAGGGGTTGATTGCCGCGCCTGGCAGGCCGAACGCCTCCGTGGCGCCCTCCTTTTCCAGGATGGCGACGGCTGCGTCAACTGTGCGCATCTTCGTCATGGTGTGCTCCTTGAAAGTCTGTTTTTGGGTGTGCCGGGGGAGCCGCCGTCGTAAATTACGACGGCGGTTTCCCGGTTTTGCTTGTTATCCGGCCTGCGGCCGGGGGTGCTTTACTTGCGGCTTGGGTTATTTGCGGCCAGAGAGCTGGAGGACCTGCTTGAAGAGTCCCGAGTGGTCCAGCCCGCCGTCGCCCTGGTTGACGGTGGCGGCGACGAGCTGGGCGACGACGGCGCCGAGCGGGATGGAGACGTTGGCTTCGCGGGCGGCGGACGTGACGATGCCGAGGTCCTTGTGGTGCAGGGCGAGGCGGAAGCCGGGGTCGAAGTTGCGGTCGAGCATCTTCTGGCCCTTCTGGTCCAGGACCTTGGAGCCGGCCAGGCCGCCGCCGAGGACCTTGAGGGCTGCGTCGGTGTCCACGCCGTAGGCCTCCAGGAAAGCGATGGCCTCGCCGAGAACCTCGATGTTGACCGCGACGATCAGCTGGTTGGCAGCCTTGACGGTCTGGCCGGAGCCGGAGGGGCCGACGTGGACGATGGTCTTGCCGACTGCGTTCAGGACGTCCTGCGCAGCCTCGAAGTCGGCCGCGTCGCCGCCGACCATGATCGAGAGGACGGCGTCGATGGCGCCCTGCTCGCCGCCGGAGACCGGGGCGTCGAGGGGCCGGATGCCGGCCGCGACTGCTTCTTCGGCCAGGCGCTTGGCGACGTCGGGGCGGATGCTGGAGGCGTCGATCCAGAGGGTGCCCTGCTTGGAGTTGGCGAAGACGCCCTCGGGTCCGCTGACTACGCCTTCGACGTCGGGGGAGTCCGGCACCATGGTGATGACGACGTCGGCGTCCTTGACGGCGTCCGCGATGCTGGTGGCGCCCTTGCCGCCTTCGGAGACGAGCTTGTCGATCTTGTCCTGGCTGCGGTTGAAGCCGGTGACCGTGTGGCCGGCCTTGACGAGGTTGATGGCCATGGGCAGGCCCATGATTCCGAGTCCGATGACTGCAACGTTGCTCATTGTGTTTCCTTTACTGAAGTCTTTGTTTATTCGCGCAGGTGTGCGGGTGGGGGTTACCGGGAGGCGTGCTCGCGGATGGCCCAGGCGAAGGCCGTCTCCTGCGGTTCCTTGTATTCGAGTCCGATGTAGCCCTGGTAGCCGAGTGCGCGGCTGCGGGCGATCCACTCGCCGAGGGGAAGCTCGCCGGTTCCGGGAGCCCCGCGGCCGGGGTTGTCGGCGATCTGGATGTGGCCGAAGCTCTTGGCGTGGTTCTCGATGACGGATTCGACGTCGTCCCCGTTGACGGCGAGGTGGTAGAAGTCGGCGAGGAGCTTGATGTTGTCTACGCCGGATTCCGCCTTGACGCGGGCGATCACCTTGAGCGCGTCCTCGGCCGTGAGGAGCGGGTAACGGGGTGCGCCGCTGACGGGCTCGAGGAGGACGCTGCCGCCGATGCGCGCGACGCCCTTGGCCGCGGCGGCCAGGTTCTCGGCGCCGATGGCATCCTGCTTCTCGGGGGATTCGCCGTCGACGCGGTTGCCGTAGAGGGCGTTGAAGGCCTTGCAGCCGAGGCGCTCGCCGATGCCGGCGACAACGTCGATATTGTCCTGGAACTCGGTGGAGCGTGCGGGCCAGGAGACCAGGCCGCGGTCGCCGCCGGGCATGTTGCCGGCGTTGAAGTTCAGGCCCGTGAGCTGAACGCCGGCGTCCTTGATGGCGTTCTCGAATTCGGTGACCTGGGCGTCGGTGGGGACGGAGGTGTCGAAGGGCCACCAGAACTCGACAGCGTCAAAACCGGCTGCCTTCGCGGCGGCGGGGCGCTCGAGCAAGGGCAGCTCCGTCAGGAGGATGGAGCAGTTCACTGTGTACGTCATCGTAGGTCCTTCCGAGGAGGGGCTTTGATCTATCTTCCCTTGCTTCACTTTACCGTTTCCGCTTTGTGGAATTTAGATTCTGCTTTATGAAAAGTGTAGGGAAGGGAGGGTGTGGGAGTCAAGGGGGTGGGCTGTGGGCCTCGCTCGATTCGAGCAGTTCCGCTAGTGCCTGACGGCGGAAGGTGCTGTTTGGTCAGGAGCTCCGGTCACCTGCGCGGCACCGAAATCATCCATGCCCGCCCGCCGCCAATCCAGCCCACACAGCCTCAACAAAAGCATCCGTCTCCGCTGACCTCCGGCTCCTCAGCCACAGTGCCGACGTCCGCCACGCCAGCGGGTCACCAGCCAGCGGCCGCCATACGATGCCAGAAGGCAGCGGCGTCCACGGCTCCTCGTTGAAGTGCACGCCACGACCGGCCAGGATCAGCCCATGCGTGAAGTGCTGGTTCCGCGCATGCACGATCGCCGCCGGCAGGTACCCGGAGTCGCGGCACGTCTGAAGGAATGAGTCGTACAGGGGCGGAGCCATGTGCCGCGGGAAGATGATCAAGGGATTGCCCTGCAGATCGCGCAACTCCACAGAAGACGAAGACGCCAACGGATGCGCCTCATTCAGCACCACCCCCAACGCCTTCGAAGCCATCGGTCCCGACTCGAAACCCACGCTGCTCAAAGGGTGCCGGACCACCGCAACGTCCAGTTCGCCGTCGCGCAACCGCTCCACCTGCTCCACCGTGGTGAGCTCGTGCAGGTTCAACAGCACGTCGGGCGCCGCGTCACCAAAGGCAGCAACAATCGCCGAAAGCGCCCGCGGGTTTGTGTCCGGCGGCACCGCCACCTGCAGGATCCCCGAGGCGCCGGGGCGGATCCGCCGCATCGATTCCTGAGCCATGGCAACGTGGTCCAGCACCCCGCGCGCGTGCTCCAACAGCAGGGCGCCCGGCTCGGACAGCTCAACGCCGGTGCGCCGCCGATGAAACAGCTGCACCCCGAGCTCTTTCTCCAGGTCCTTGATCCGCTGCGACAGCGGCGGCTGGGCCATGTGCAAACGCTGCGCGGCACGGCCGAAATGAAGCTCTTCGGAGAGCACCACGAAGTACTTGAGATGGTGGATGTCCATGCCGCACCATATCAGTTTGATATCACAGCAAGTAGATTTTGATGTTAGACGGGTCACAACCGCGGATGGTCTGATGGATGAAATTCCCCCAGATCCACGGAAGGAACACAATGTCCCAGGACATCCTCTTCGAACAAACAGGCTCAACTGCCACCATCACGCTCAACCGCCCGGACAAGCTCAATGCCTGGACCGAGTCCATGCGCAGCGAACTTATCGCCCACCTCGAAGGCCTTAAAGGCAACGACGACATCCGCACAGTCATCCTCACCGGCAACGGACGGGCATTCTGTGCCGGACAGGACCTGGCCGAGACCGCGTCCATGAACCCCGAGGACCACGCGTCCGCGGAGGCCTGGATCGACGGCTTCGACCGCCTCTACCGCGCCGTCCGCAACCTCGACCAGATCACCATCGCCGCGGTCAACGGCGTCGCCGCTGGCTCCGGTTTCCAGTTCGCACTCCTCACGGACCTCCGGGTCGGCGACTCCAAAGTCCGCATGGGTCAGCCCGAAGTCCTCTCCGGCATCCCCAGCATCACCGGAATCTGGGCCATGTGGAGCATCCTTGGCAAGTCCAAGACCTCCCAGTTCGTCCTCACCGGCGAGTTGGTGGACGCTGTCGAGGCTCAACGCCTCGGCCTCCTTAACTACATGGCGGACGACGGCGGCGTGTTGGCTTACGCGAAGGACCTCGCCGCGCGCTTGAGCCTCCTTCCTCCGGGCGCGGTCCGCCTGACCAAGAACCGGTTGCGCAGCCTCGAGGACGACGATCTCAGCGACGCCATGGCAGAAGCCAAGCGCGTCCACCGTGAGGCATACGGCACCGGCGAACCGCAGCGCGAGATGGCCCGCTTCCTCGCCGGCCGCGGACGATAAGGGGTTTTGGAGACATGACTACCCTCACTGAAGATCGCTACTCCGAACTGGTTAGCAGCCACCGCTGGGAAGTGCCGGAGTTCTACAACATGGCCGTCGACGTGGCCGACCGGCACCCACGTGACAAGCGCGCACTCATTCTGGAGTCCGCCGTCGAAGGCCGACGCGAGGTGAGCTGGGGCGAAATCCAGGACCGCTCCCGGCAGATCGCTGCCACCCTGCAGGCCGCCGGCATCAAGAAGGGCGACCGCGTGGCTGTGCTCCTGCCGCAGCGCGCCGACACGCTTGCGGCCTACCTCGGTGTACTTCGTACCGGAGCCATCCTGGTCACCATGTCCCTGCTCTGGGCCGCCGAACCGATCCGCTTTCGGCTTGAGGACAGCGGCGCGTCAGTGATCATCGCCGAGGACTCTGCCCAAGGGCTGTTCGAAGGATACGACGGAACGTTCATCGACATTGACAGCCCCGCCATCGCTAAAGCCTCCACAGCGTTCGCGGACGCAGAAACAAGAGCCGACGACCCCGCACTGATTTTCTACACCTCGGGCACCACCGGCCGCGCCAAGGGAATCGTCCATGCGCACCGGACCCTCCTTGGCCACAACGAATTTGAGTACTGCCACCAAATCGGCGATGGCGACGTCTTCTACGGCGCGGGGGACTGGGCGTGGTCGCTCGCCAAGCTCATGGGCCCGCTCCGGCTCGGCGCCACGCACCTCGTCTTCCGCCCCGCCGGCGGCTTCGACCCGGCAGCTCTGCTGGACAGCATGGGCCGCAACCGCGTCACCAGCGCGCTCGTCAACCCGACGTTTCTACGCAAGATGCGTGAGGACGTCCCCGACGCCGGAACCCGATTCCCGCTGTCCCTGCGGACGGTTTGCTCCTCCAATGAGCCGCTGACGCCGGATTTGATCTCTTGGTTCCGGGAGCAGTTCGGGGTGACTGTGCTGGATTACTACGGCTCCACCGAGTCATACCCGCTCCTGGGCAACTACCCGGAAGTTCCGGTGAAGCCCGGCTCGATGGGCCGCCCGCTTCCTGGCTGGGAGGTTCGTCTGCTGGACGAGAATGAGCAGGAGGTGCCCGTTGGCGAGACGGGTGAGATTTGCCTCCGGGCCCGGTCCAACCCGCAATTCCCCTTGGGATACTGGAACATGCCAGAGGCGTCCGCTGCGGCATTCGGTGGTGGCTGGTATCACACCAAGGACCAGGCCTACGCGGACGATGACGGCTACTTCTGGTTCCTGGGGAGAACCGACGACGTCATCAAAACGTCCGGCTACCGAGTAGGGCCCTACGAGCTGGAGGCAGCCATTCGTGAACTCGATCCCGTGAGGGACGTGTCAGTAACCGGTGTGCCGGATGAGCTCCGGGGCCAGTCCATCAAGGCGTGGGTGGAACTCATGCCCGGCCACTCCGGGGGAGCGGATCTGAACGAGAAGATTGTGGCCCACGTGAAAGCGAACTTCTCCCGTTTCGCCTATCCACGGTTCATTGAATACGTCGCCGAGCTGCCGAAATCAGCTACCGGAAAAGTCCAGCGGGCCCAGCTTCGCGAACGCCCGCACACAGCCCCTTCTCCCCGTCACGAAGGATAACCCTCATGAACACCATGACGCAGCACGCAGCCGAGACTGAGTCCTCCCCTCGCAGAAACCTCAAGCGCGTAGCCTCGGCGGCCGCCATCGGCAATTTTGTGGAATGGTTCGATTCCGCGGCCTACGCCGTGATGTCGGTGACCATCGCGAAGCTCTTCTTCCCGGATTATTCGACGACGGCGTCACTGCTGGCCGTGTGGGCGATCTTCGCTGGCGGCTTCATCGCCAGGCCGCTGGGGGCGGCTTTCTTTGGACGCTACGGTGACCGGATCGGGCGGAACAAGATGCTCGGCCTGTGCGTGCTGATCATGAGCGCGGCCACGTTCTGCATCGGTATCCTGCCGACGTTCGCGGTGATCGGCATCTGGGCTCCGATCCTGTTGTTCGTCTTCCGGGCCGTCCAGGGCTTCACAACCGGAGGCGAGTACACGGGATCCTCGGCCTTCATCGTGGAGTACGCCCCCGAGGGCAAACGTGCAACGTACGCCAGCATTATTCCGGCCACGGTAGGCCTGGCCTCGGTAGCAGGCGCGCTGCTGGGCGCAGCCATCACGGCGACGCTTAGCGCCGAGGACCTGCAGGCCTGGGGCTGGCGGATTCCGTTCCTGCTGGCCGCGCCACTTGGCCTGATCGGTCTTTACATCCGCTCCAAGGTGGACGACACCCCGGTGTTCCGAGGACTGGAGAAGAAGGGCGAAGTGGCCAAGAAGCCCCTTGGCGACGCCATCCGGCTCTGCGCCCGCCAGATCTTCACCCTCTTCGGCTACAGCATCACCAACGCGATCGCGTACTACCTGATGAGCAGCTACATGATCGCCTATATGACCTCGAGCCTGCACTACTCGAGCACAGAGTCCATGATCACCAGCGTTGTGACGATGCTTGTGTACACCATGGTTTGCCCAGTGGCGGCCAGGGCGAGCGACCGCTTTGGCCGCAAGAAGATGCTGCTGGTGGCCTGTGTCGGTTTCGTGGTGATGACCATCCCTGCGTTCTCCATCATGCCGCTCGGACTCGGCTTCGCCATCTTGGGCACCAGCATTCTGGGCGCCCTGGTGGCCGTGATCGGAACGTCGAACGTGCCGGCCCTGGTTGAGATGTTCCCTTCGTCGGTGCGGGCCTCCGGGTCTGCCATCGGTTACACGCTGGCCTATGTGTTGTTCGGTGGGACGGCTCCGTTTGTGGCGACCTGGCTCGTGGCCGGGTTCGGCACGCCGTTGGCTCCCGCGTTCTACCTGATGGGAATGGCCGTTGTTTCCGCAGCGGTTGTGATCCTGTTCTTCCGGGAAACAAAGGACCTGTCCCTGTCCCGAACCTCGGTCCTGTAGGCGCCCAGCGGCGGCAGCTTGGCGCTCTTGCGGGCAGGTCTGCACCACTTTCGCGGCGGCCAGGGTCCCGAGCCCGCGGTATTCAGGGACAGGCCGGCCGAGCGGCGGGCCAAAGTGGTGCAGATCTGCCGGGGAAGTCCAAGGAAATGCGGGAAACTCCCTGTCTGTGAGGCCGCCTGGCCCGTAAAATAAAGGTGGGGCCGACGGCAGAGCCCCGGGAGCCGGGGTGCCTTCCCAAGCGCCGCCGGCCCTTCTTCATGGCGGGCTTCATGGCGCGCGCCAGATTCCGATCCGGTCACACTACAGTCACAGCCCTTCCGGCTGCGTCACGGGCGTGTGAGGATACCGGCATGAGCGAAGAGATGATGGCGGCGGCACCCTCCGGCGGTGGCGTTCCCCGAAATCGAAGGGCCGGAATATTCCATCCCGAAGGCTCCGAGGCCACGCGGAAGTTGCGCGAGCAGGCCCGGCGGCGGCGGGAAGCAGAGGCGAAACTGCAGCTGCACCTGATGCAAACCCACAAGAAGCGGACCGGATCACCCGATCCTGTGGTCTGATAGCCACTACACCAAGCCACCGAAACAGCGGTCATTCAGGCGCAGCGAGGCGCCTGGGTGGCCGCTGTTCGGTTCAGCAGACAAAGTCATTCAACGCGCTGCACCCGCACTGCAGGTTGCCGCCTCAGGAGGTGCCCCGCCAGGAGCCGTTCCGTCAGGAAGCAATCAGCTCCTGTGCCCTGCGCAGGTGCCAGGCCATGTCCGCGGCCCAGTCCGATGCCCGGTCGTTGAAGGGCTCCAAACAGCGCGTAAACAGCCGAACTGCCGCCCACGCGTTCACGTCCCTCTGGCTGAATCGGCCACCGGCCCCGGCGTAACCCTCAGCCAGTCCGGCGGTGGTTGGGCCGCCTGCGCACGGCCCTGCGGCGAGCGGCTGGCCCGCTTCTTCCGCTGCTGCAAACGATCCCAGGTCGGCTTCGGGTGCACCGGCGTGCGCCCGGCCGAAGTCGAGGATGCGGACCTCAGGGCCGTGGACCAGTACCTGTTCGGGGGAGAAATCGCCGTGCACCAGGACGGGCTCCCGGGATCCGGACGACGCGGGCAGCATCCGGAGCGCGGCCTCCAGGCGCCGCGCTGGCTCCTCCAGCCCGGGGACCAGCGAGGCGACCATGGAGCGGACTTCAGCAAGCCGGTTCGAAAGTGCGGATGTTCGGGAAGACCCGCCGCTGCCGGGATCCGCCGGCGGGGGCATGGCGTGGACCCGTGCGAGGGCTTCACCCGCGCGCCGGGCTCCGCCGCCCTCGTCGAGCCCCGCCAGGTCGCCGCCGCCCCAGGCTGCGCAGGCGCTGATTCCATGCTTCGCACATTCAGAATTGCCCAGCTGCGGCAGGACCGGCACCCCGTACAGATGCAGGGTTTCGTGGAATTGCCGGTGCCCGGTATCGAGCGGCTTCGCGGAAGCCTTGACCACGAGGGGCGCCCCGGCGTTGGGAAGCAGCAGCACCAGGCAGCGCCCGGGCTTGTAACGCAGCACGGAACTGGAGCCCGCGAGGAGGCTGGTCCCCGAGGGAAGGCGGAGGCCGAGGCGCTCCGGGCCATGCTCGCGTAGCCAGGCAAGATTTTCCTGCAGCGCCCAGTCGTCCTCGACGCCGCCCACGGCCACCATGGCGTCCGGCAGCTTCGGGTCGGGATGAAGGATGCGGACATCCCCGCCAAGTGTTCTGGATGCTTCTTCGCGCCTGCGGAGCTTGCCGTTCTCTTTGGCAGCCCGTGTCAGGGCCCAGCCATAGTTGAAACTTCCGTTCCGGGTACGGCGGAAGGCCACCAGCAGCGACGTCCGCGGGCTGTAGCGGACCCTCGTAACGTGCACGGATTCGCCGAGGAGATCGGACAGGCGGTGGTTGTCCAGCAGATAGGGCAGACAGGGGAGGGCAGTGTCACGGAGGGCGAGGGACCGGTCAGGGTGCCAGTGTCTGGACTCCGCTGTTGTCATGGGGTCTGGGCCTTCCGGGACGTTCCAATGCATTCAACGGAGACCGCTGAGTGACAACCATTAAGGAGCCCGGGCGGCGGAAAAGCAAGGGACGACGGCGGGAGGTCCCGCCGTCGTCCCCTCAATTCAATTGGGCTGCTAGTGCTGTCCCAGCGTCCCGCCTACGGGCGGAATGGTGCCGGGGCCGCGATCGGCGGCCTCGTCGCGGTCGGCCGCGCTCAGCGTGTCACTGGCCGCGGTTTTGTCCGAGTCGCCCTGGTCGTCAATGAGGTCATTGGTCTGGTCAAAGGGATGAGCGATGGCGTCGTCGGGCAGGGCCGACCCGCCGGCAGTGGCCCCGGCTGCCCCGGTTCCCGCGGTTGCTCCGGGAATGTCCGCTGTCCCGGTGGTGCCAGCCCCAGTGGTGTCTGCCGTGTTCGTGTATGCCGGTGCCACCGCCGGCGTGGCGGTGTCTCCGGCCACCGGCACTGTAGTGCCGGTATCGGACTCGCCGCTGCGGGTTGCGGCGACCGCTCCGGCCGCTGCTGCTGCGGCTACCCCGACTCCGGCGGCGAGCTTGCCGGATACGCCGGCCTTGCCGCTGTCTCCGCGTGACTCCGCCGCCTGTTCGACTCCGGGTGTCCCCACGGCAGCGCCCTCGTTCACGGAGCCGCGCCAGGCGCCGCTGGCATACCGTTCGTCCTCGATGAATTCCTTGAACTTCTGGAGGTCGGACTCGGCCTGGCGTTCCACCACGTTCAGCTTGTCACCGACCTTCTCCACCAGCCCCTCGGGCTCGTAGTCGATGAAGAGCTGCACAGAGGTCTGCCCGCCGCCGACGTCTTCGAATTCGACCGATCCGGCGTTCGTGGCGCCCTCGGTGGCGGCCCAGGCAACTTTGCGGTCAGGGATCTGCTCCAGGATTTTGGCTTCCCATTTCCGTTTGACGCCGGCGATCTCGGCGACCCATTCAAGGCGGTCGTCACTGAGCTGCGTCACGCTCTTCACCCCGCCCATGAAGTGCGGAAAATCCTCGAACTGCGTCCACTGGTTGTAGGCCGTGCTTACCGGTACGTTGACCAGAATTCGTTTTTCTACCCTCGTGCTCACAGTGTCTCCTTCGTCGACTTTTGGAACAGGCCATGACGAACAAAACCTAATTCGTCAGCATGCTTACCATATCGGGTTGAGTCGCGGGATGGCCAGAGTCGGGGCGGTTCCGGCGGGCGCCGGGAATGGAGGCTGCGGGAGTGCAGGGATGGGATGGGGAAGTTGAGCGGGGGCCCCAGCGCGAGTCTGTTGGCTCGAGCGCGGGGGCTCCCTGGGCTCTCCGTTCTGGGGGAACCGGAGAGCTTGGAATCAATGTACCGCCGGAAATTGCCGATTCGGCGGTCTTGGTGAGTTCTTGATTAAACCTTGAGTCTTGCCGCGCTGATGCGGGCTTTTTCCGCTTCAGCGAGGGTGTGCCTCAGGTCCGCAAGGACCTGGTGCTCCGGCGCGCCGGCATCGACAACTGTAAAGCCGGTGAACTCCGGAAGTGCGCGGTAGGCGTCACGGAGTGCCGTCAGGTCGGCAAGGGATTCCTCGTCCGTGCCGCGCGCCACGATTCTGTCATGGGCCTGCTGCGGGTCGATGTCGAGGTGGATAACGACGTCGGGAGCCGGAAGTTTTCGAAGGAGCCAGGGGAGGGCGCGTCCCCGCGGCAGCCCCTTGGCCTCACGGAGTGCCAGCTGGCAGTGAAGGTGCCGGTCCATCACCACCAGCCCTTGGAACCGGCTGGCCCGGGCGTGGGAGACCAGCACGTTGGCCGAGCGGATGGTGGATTCAACAGCGTCGGCCAGCCGTGGCGGAAGTCGGACCCCCAGCCCGGCTGAGAGCAGCGACATCCTGCGCCGTCCGGCGTAGTTGCTAAGAAGCAGGGCTTCCCTGCCTTCAGCCAGCGCGGCGGATGCCAGGGCGCGGGCGGCCGTCGTCTTTCCCGAGCCGTCGATTCCCGTCAGCACAATCAGCAAGTAGTCCTCCTTCCGTTTTCGTTACCAGTCCCAACGACGGGTGCCCTTTGACCGTCCCGGCGTGAGGGGGCATCACTCGAGCCTATGCCGTGCTGTCCACAAAAGAAGAGGCCGACGGCGGCGCTTACGGGGCCGCCGTCGTCCTCCGTAGTCCTGCCTCCAGCTCCATTGGGCTAGCCGCGGCGGGTGTAGCTGCCTTCGGTTTCGTCCAGGTGAGGGGTGTGAAGCGTGACGTAGCGGCCCTGGACCTTCTCGCCGTTTCCGGAGTGGCCGCCCGGCGTCGTTACGTACGTTCCCTCGGTGCGGGAAATTTCGTTCCGGGCGGCGGGCAGGGTCACGTAGCTGCCGCCCCGGGGTGCAGTGTGGTGTGCCGGACGCGTGGTGGTCCCGGCCTTCTGGTGCGCGAATCGCTCGGTCTGCGAAGTCATCGTGTTCTCCTGATGGGTCGCGGGATGGGTGGGGCCGTTCCGGTTTAGTGCCGCGTCGCTCGACGGGAGAGTTGCGTTCAAGCGGCGCATCCAGGCGGTGCCCGGTTGCGGCAATGTGGTGTCGCGGGGCAACCGTGCGGCACTCAAAGGGCTCCGGCTGCCTGCTTTAACGCTACCTACTTATTCTGACTGAATCAAAATAAGGTGGGCGAACTCACTGTAGGGACTTTGACCTGTTCCATTACGCGGTTAAACGATTCCGCATTGCGGATTTAGCTTTCCGGAAACATCCGCTCTCTAGCGTTGCCGGTGACCAACAACGGCGACACGTTCCGCCCCTGACCGACAGGCATCCACGATGAACCCCTCCTCCCTAGCCGCTTCTCCGCCGGACAAGACGCCCACCGCCGCGAGCACTATGGCCGGGAATCCCGCCAGAAAGCCCTTCCATAAGCAGCTGTTCTTCCAGATCCTCGTGGCGGTGCTCCTGGGCATCGTGATCGGGCACTTCTGGCCGGACCTCGGCTCCAGCCTGCGGCCTTTGGGGGACGGGTTCATCCAGCTGATCAAGATGATCATTGCGCCGCTGATCTTCCTCGTCATCGTCACGGGCATTTCGGCCGTGGGCGACGTCAAGGCAGTGGGCCGGGTGGGCGTGAAAGCCCTGCTGTACTTTACGGGAGCCACTCTGTTTGCCTTGGTCTTCGGGCTAGTCGTGGGCAACGTGATCCAGCCGGGGGCGGGCCTGAACATCGATCCGGCGACGCTCTCGCAGGACGCGCTGGATGCCAAGACGGGCACTGCCCCGCCCAAGGATGCAGGGCAGTTCCTGCTGGGCGTCATACCCACCAGCGTGGTGGGTGCCTTCGCGTCCAACAGCCTGCTTCAGGTGCTGTGCTTTTCGGTGTTCTTCGGGGCCGCCATCGCAGTGGTGGGCCGTGAGCGGTGCCTGCCCGTGGTGACTCTGCTGGAGACTGTGCTGGAGCTCTTCTTCAAGATCATGGGCTGGGTGATGCGCGTGGCCCCCATCGGCGCGTTCGGTGCCATGGCCTTCATCATCGGGCAGTACGGCTTGGATTCGCTGGGCACTTACGCGGTGCTGATAGCGGCCTGCTACGGCGCGGCGCTCGTATTCATCGCGCTCCTGTTCTTCGTCGCCTGGGTCTATCCGCGCGTTCCGCTGTGGCAGTTCGTCCGGTACTCGCGGGAGGAATTTCTGCTGGCACTCGGAACTGCCTCCACCGAATCCGTGCTGCCGCGCATCATGACCAAACTGACGAACGCCGGCTGTTCCCGTGCCACAACCGGGCTGGTGGTGCCCACCGGGTATTCGTTTAACCTGGACGGCGCTGCGCTCTACCTCTCGATCTCCCTGCTCTTCCTTGCCCAGGCCTTCGGCCACAGCCTTGACCTCGGGCAGCAGCTCGCTGCCCTGGGCATCCTGATGCTGACATCGAAGGGAATGGCCGGGGTGCCTGGCTCCGCATTCCTGGCGCTCTCGGCGACGGCTGGGGCGCTGGGCATCTTCCCGGTGGCCGGCGTGGCCCTCCTGCTGGGCGCCGACCGCGTCATGGATTCCATGCGCGTCGTGGTGAACCTGCTGGGCAACTGCGTCGCCACCTTCGTGGTTGCGAAGTGGGAGGGCCAGTTCGACCGGGAGGCGATGCTGGCCGCTTTCAGCGGGGAAAGCACGACGGCGGGCGGCCCGCCGGAGTCTCCCGCCGCCGTCGGACTTTCCACTGCTGCTGACGACGACGGCCCGGCCGCTGCTGATGCGCCCGACGGCGTGCAGCCGGCAGGCCTCCGCTAGCTCTTCCGGACGGGCGTCAACCGATCCGCTCGGCCAGGGCCACAATGATTCCTTCCGGTCCGCGCACGTAGGCCATGCGCCAGACGTCCTCGTATTGACCGACGCCGCCAATCAGGCCGTAACCGTCGACGGCCAGCCGTTCGACGGCTGCTTGAAGGTCGTCCACCTCGAATGCCACGTTGCGCAGCCCCAGTTCGGTGGACATCGGGGCGGAAGACCCGGGCTGGTGGTCGGGGTGGATGAAGCTTGACAGTTCCACGCCGGCGCCTCCGTCGGGCGCCCGCAGCATGACGATCTCGCTGCGGGAGTCGGGGATGCCGATAACGGTGTCCACGAACTCGCCCTCCATGAACATCCGGCCTTCGACCTCGAGACCCAGACTGACAAAGAACGCCAGTGCCCTGTCGAGGTCGGCAACGGTGATGCCGACGTGGTCGAAGCGTCGCACATGTGGCATGGGTGCAGTCTCCAGTTCTGGCGACGCCTGCATCGACGTCGGTCTAGGGACGGTCGTGGCAGCCGCCCATTCCGAATGGCTTAGCGGTCCTCAGCCTACCCGCCTGACCTGGCCGCTCCACTAGGCTGGCAGGGAGAATATCCACTCGGCAGCCGCATCCACGGACACCGCCATGGACGCGGCTGCCACCGAGCCGACGGAGCTGTTGGAGACCCATGACCCGGAAGATTACTGTGAGCCTGCCGGACGCGGCACTGCGTGAGTACCTGAAGCCGCATGCTGACGTCACGGTGCTGGAGTGGGACTTCGCGAGCGAGCCGCCGCAGCAGCGCATCGACATCGTGGTCCCGCCCTACCAGGGCGGGGCACAGGTGCTTCGCAGGCTTGAAGACGTGGAAACGGCCCTGGTGCAGAGCCAGTCGATCGGGTACGACGGCGTGGCGGATTCACTGCCCGCCGGGAGGGTCTTCGCCAATGCGGCCGGAGTCCACGAGACCTCCACCGCGGAGCTTGTCCTTGCCATGATGCTGGCGAGCCAGCGCGAGTTCCCGCGGCTCCTGCGCAACCAGCAGGAGGGCTTCTGGGAGACCAGGCCAACCGCCAGCCTGGCTGACAGCCGGGTCCTGATTGTGGGCTACGGGGGCGTGGGCAAGGCGATCGAGCAGCGGCTCGTTCCGTTCGAAACCAGCGTCACCAGGGTGGCCAGCCAGGCGCGGACGGATGAACGGGGAGAGGTGCACGGCATCGACGAACTGCCGGCGCTGCTGCCGGAGCACGACATCGTGGTGGTGGGGGTCCCGCTGAGCGACGGCACGCGGCACCTCGTCGACGACGCCTTCCTTGAGGCCATGCCCGACGGCGCGCTGCTCGTCAACGTGGCCCGCGGAGCGGTGGCCGACACCGACGCCATTGTCCGCCACACCTCCGCCGGGCGGATACGCGCCGCCCTGGACGTCACCGACCCGGAGCCCCTGCCCCGGGACCACCCGCTGTGGTCGACGCCCGGCGTCATCATCACCCCGCACGTGGGCGGCGCCAGCGCCGCGATGCCTCCCCGGATGGGACGGCTGCTGCAGCGGCAGATCGACCTCATGCTGGCAGGGCAGCCGCCGGCCAACGTGGTGCTGGGCGGCTGATCCGCGGCCGGTTCAGAGTGAAACGCTGCCGCTAATCACGGTGCGGCTGGCACCGCCAACCCAGACGTCGGAGCCATCGCTGGTGATGGTGATCAGGCCGCCGCGTCCCAGGACAGTGCCTTGCCTGGCGGTGTAACTTCCGTCGACCACGCCGTCGGCCAGGAGCCACAGCGCCAGGCCGGCGTTGAGGCTGCCGGTTACCGGGTCTTCCGGGACGTCGAGGCCAGGGGCGAATCCGCGCACCTCGAAGTCCGCGGGGCCTCCCGGGCCGAACGCGCCGATGACGCCGACCAGCAGTCCACCCATGGCGGCGAAGTCGGGCTTGAGGTCCAGTACGGCTTCGGCGGAAGCCAGCCGGAGGCCGAGCCAGCCCGGGCCGTTGTCTACCCAGTTGCTGGCCAGCACGTCGTCCTCGCCGATCCGAAGGCTGGAGAGTGCCTGCTTCAGCACGGCCGGGTCCACGGGTCCTGATTGACGCAGGGGCGGCGCCGCAAAGGCGAGCTCGTGCCCTTCACGCCTGATCTTCACCGGCCCGACGCCGCACTCCTGGATCAGTTCCCCTTCGGTGCGGGGCTCGCCGCCGCGCTCCAGCCAGGCGTGGGCCGAGCCGAGCGTGGGATGCCCGGCGAAGGGCAGCTCGGCCCGCGGGGTGAAAATCCGCAGCCTGTAATCCGCGTCCGGATGGGACGGCTGCAGCAGGAACGTGGTTTCGGAGAGGTTGGTCCAGTTCGCGAAGGTCTGCATCTGCTCGGTGGTCAGGGCATCGGCGTCATGCACAACGGCTACCGGGTTGCCCGGCTTCGGGCCCGGGGCAAAGACGTCTACCTGCGAAAAGTTGTAACTGTTCACCATGGCGGCTTGCTCTTTCGTTTCAAATACGTTGGCGTTCCCACCCACGCTAGGGAACGGACACGCAGCCGTACCAGAGCCAATTGCGGAAAGTGGACCCGGCGTCAGTCCCGCAGCAGGTCCGCGGGATCACGCGGTGTGGCCAGGCCGTCCACTACCTCGACGCCGGGCAGCTTGAGGAGTTCGGCCGGTGCAAGGACGATTTTGCTGGACCTGTTCCCGCCGCCCATGACAACCCGCTCCGCGTCCAGTACCGCACGGTCCACGTAGACGGGCAGCCCCTCGATGCCGGGAACGGTCACTCCGCCGATGAGCATCCCGGTCACCGCCGTGGTGGTTTCGGCGTCGGCGAAGGAGGCCCGCTTGACGCCCAGCAGCCCGCACACGGCGCGGTTTACGTCGAGCCGCGTGGTGCCGAGCACCACGCACACCGCGTACGAGGGCGGATCCACCTTCTTCGACGTCACGACGATGGTGTTGGCCGCCTCCTCGAGGGTGAATCCGTAGTGCTCGCAGAACGCCGCCGTGTCCGCGAGCTCCGGGGAGCACCCGAGTACTTCGTGGCGGACGCCGTGGCGCTCCAGGGCGTCGGCCACCTCGGCCATCAGTATCGTGTCGGTCACGGGGTTCCTCTCGTCCGTTCCAAAATACCGCCACCAGCAGCGCGCCGCCCCGTTGGCCCTGCGCCCGCACGGGTCACGGCCGGGCCCAAGGCGCCGGACGTACACTGGCCTTCGAATCTGTTTGCGCGGGGTCCGCCGGAACTCCAGTTCCCCGGAACCTTGCCGGCGGGAAGTGGAGCCCGGATGCTCTGGAAGCTGCTTGTTGAATACCTGCGGCCGCAGCGGCGGCTGCTGATCGCCGTCGTGATCTTCCAGCTGGCGCAGTCCATCGCGTCCCTGTACCTGCCCACGCTCAACGCGGACATCATCGACGAAGGCGTCGCGAAGGGGGACACCGGGTACATCCTGAGCGTGGGGACCCTGATGCTGTTCATCACCCTGCTGCAGATCGCCTGCGCGGTGGTGGCCGTGTACTTCGGGGCGAAGGCAGCCATGGGCCTGGGCCGTGACCTGCGCGATGCGATCTTCACCCGGGTGGGGGAGTTCTCTGAGCAGGAGGTCACCCGGTTCGGGGCGCCGAGCCTCATCACCCGCTCCACCAACGACGTCCAGCAGGTCCAGCAGCTGGTGCTGATGTCCGCCACGCTGATGGTGGCCGCGCCCATGCTCAGTATCGGTGGGGTGGTCATGGCCGTCCGGCAGGATGCGCAGCTGTCCTGGCTGATCGCGGTCAGCGTGCCCGTGCTGCTGGCAGGGGTCGGGCTGATCATCACCCGGATGGTGCCGCTGTTCCGCAAGATGCAGGTGCGGATCGACACCGTGAACAGGGTGCTTCGCGAGCAGCTCACCGGCATCCGTGTGGTGCGGGCGTTCGTGCGGGAGGACATCGAAACCGCCCGCTTCACCCGCGCCAACGAGGACGTCACGGACACGGCGCTGCGGGCCGGGCGGCTGATGGCGCTCGCATTCCCGGTGGTGATGCTGGTGCTGAACGTCTCCAGCGTGGCGGTGATCTGGTTCGGTTCGTTCCGGATCGAGGACGGCTCCATGCAGGTGGGGACGCTGATCGCGTTCCTGAGCTACCTGCTGCAGATCCTGATGTCCGTCATGATGGCCACGTTCATGGCGGTGATGATTCCCCGCGCCGCGGTCTCGGCCGACCGGATCGGCGAGGTGCTGGACACGGAGTCCAGCGTGCGGCCGCCGGAGCATCCGGTCGCCGCCGGCGCGGGCATTGGCGGCGCGGGCAGCGGCGAGCTGGAGATGCACGACGTCGGGTTCGCCTACCCGGGTGCCGAGCAGCCCGTCCTGTCCGGCATCAGTTTCACTGCCCGGTCGGGGCAGACGACGGCGATCATCGGCAGCACCGGGTCCGGCAAGACCACGCTGGTGAACCTGCTGCCGCGGCTTTTCGATGCGACCTCCGGTTCCGTGAAGTTCGACGGCGTGGACGTCCGCGAGCTGCACCCGGACCTGCTGTGGGGCCACATCGGGCTGGTGCCGCAGCGGCCCTACCTGTTCTCCGGAACGGTCCGCAGCAACCTGCTCTACGGCAAGCCGGATGCCACCGAGGAGGAGCTGTGGCGGGCGCTGGCCACGGCGCAGGCGCAGGATTTCGTCCGGGAGATGGAGGGTGGGCTGGATGCGCCCATCTCGCAGGGCGGCACCAGCGTCTCCGGCGGGCAGCGGCAGCGGCTCGCGATTGCCCGGGCGCTGGTGAAGCAGCCAGAGCTCTACATTTTCGACGACTCGTTCTCGTCGCTGGACACCGCCACGGATGCCCGGCTGCGGCAGGCGCTCAAGCGTGACACCTCCGGGGCCACGCTGGTGATCATCGCCCAGCGCGTGTCCAGCATCGCCGACGCGGACCAGATCCTGGTGCTCGAGGACGGCAGGATCGTCGGGCGCGGAACGCACGGCGAGCTGCTGGAGACGTCCGAGACGTACCGGGAGATCGTCTCCTCCCAGCTGGCGGCGGAGGAGGCGGTATGAGCGCGCCGCACCGCCCGCCGTCGGGCGCTGCTTCCTCCACCGGCACCGGAACCGCAGGGGCCGGCAAAACGGGGAGTGCCGACGTCGTCCGCATTCCCCGCCCGGCGGCCGGACCTGGCCGCGGCGGACCGTTCGCGGGGATGAACATCCCCGCGGAGAAGGCGTTGAACTTCGGGCCGTCCGCGAAACGGCTGCTGGGGCAGCTGCGGCCGGAACGGCTGTGGCTGGTGCTGGTCTTCGTGCTGGGTGTGGCCGGGGTGACGCTGTCTGTGATCGGGCCGAGGCTCCTGGGCGAGGGCACCAACCTGATTTTCGCCGGGGTGGTGTCGAAGGAGCTGCCCGCCGGGGTGGGCAAGGCCGAGCTGGTGCAGCAGCTGCGGGAGGCGGGGGAGGACCCGCGGGCGGACATGCTCAGTGCCATGCCGCTGACGCCCGGCGCGGGGATAGACTTCACGGCGCTGTCGAGCGTGCTGCTGTGGGCGCTGGCGCTGTATGTGCTGGCGTCGGGGTTCATGTGGATCCAGGCGTACGTGCTCAACGGCGTGGTGCAGCGGACGGTGTTCCGGCTGCGGGAGCGGATCGAGGCGAAGGTCAACCGGCTGCCGCTGCGGTATTTCGACTCGATCCAGCGCGGCGAGCTGCTGAGCCGGGTGACGAACGATGTGGACAACATCTCGCAGAGCCTGCAGCAGACGCTCAGCCAGGCGGTGCTCTCCGTTCTGACAGTGGTGGGCGTGCTGCTGATGATGTTCCTGCTTTCGCCCACGCTGGCGCTGATTGCGCTGGTGACGATTCCGCTGACGCTCGTGACGACGGCGCTGATCGCCAAGCGCTCGCAGAAGCTGTTCGTGGCGCAATGGAAGCACACCGGCGAGCTGAACGGGCAGATCGAGGAGACGTACACCGGGCATGCGCTGGTGAAGGTGTTCGGCCGGCAGCAGGAGGTGGGGGAGCGGTTCCGGCAGAAGAACGCGGAGCTGTATGACGCGAGCTTCGGCGCGCAGTTCATCTCCGGGCTGATCATGCCGGCCATGACGTTCATCGGGAACCTGGTGTACGTGGGGATCGCCGTGGTGGGAGGCCTGCAGGTGGCGACCGGGGCGATGCAGCTGGGCGATGTGCAGGCGTTCATCCAGTACTCGCGGCAGTTCACCCAGCCGCTGGCGCAGCTGGGGTCCATGGCCAACCTGCTGCAGTCCGGCGTGGCGTCGGCGGAGCGGGTGTTCGAGCTGCTGGACGAGGACGAGCAGCTGCCGGATCCTGTTCCTTCTTCTGTGCCGCCCGGCGGGCGGTCCTCCGATGGCGGGCGCGGGCGGCTGGTGTTCGAGAACGTGTCGTTCTCCTATTCACCGGACAGGCCGCTGATTTCTTCTCTCAGTCTCGTTGCCGAGCCCGGGCAGACGGTGGCGATTGTCGGCCCGACGGGCGCGGGGAAGACGACGCTGGTGAACCTGATGATGCGGTTCTACGAGATTGACGCGGGGCGGATAACGCTCGACGGCGTGGACGTCACCTCCGTCTCCCGGCGCGAGCTGCGCTCGCGGATGGGCATGGTGCTGCAGGATACGTGGCTGTTCGGCGGGTCGATCCGCGACAACATCGCATACGGCCGGCCCTCAGCTACTGAGTCTGAAATTCTCGAAGCTGCGCGGGCGACGTACGTGGACCGGTTCGTGCACTCGCTGCCGGAGGGGTACGACACTCTTCTTGAAGATGAGGGGTCCAACGTGTCCGCCGGCGAGAAGCAGCTGCTGACGATTGCCCGCGCGTTCCTGGCCCGGCCTTCGGTGCTGATTCTCGATGAGGCGACTTCTTCGGTGGATACGCGGACGGAGGTGCTGGTGCAGAAGGCGATGAGTGCCCTGCGGTCCGACCGGACTTCTTTCGTGATTGCGCACCGGCTGTCCACCATCCGCGACGCCGACCTCATCCTGGTGATGGAGGCCGGGCAGATCGTGGAGCAGGGGACGCATGCGTCCTTGTTGGCTGCGGGTGGCGCCTATGCGCGGCTGTACGAGGCGCAGTTCGCGGCTCCTGCGGCGGAGGTTTAGGCGGTGCGTTTCGCAAGCGGCGGGTTGGCAGGCGCTCTAGGGGCGCTCGAAATCCCTGTACCGACAAGGCACCAATGACCGCAAACAGTCCTCGCAGGATGCCAGGGGATCTGGCTCTGTGGTCAGGGGCCTCCATAGCCCAGCGACTGTGAGACCTGGCGGGCTGCTTTCTGCATCACGGGGATCAATGCGCGCATGCGCTGCATGGGCATGAAGGGGCGTGTTGCCGACACGCTGACGGCCGCAACCACGGAGCCGCTGGCATCGCGGATGGGTGCTGCCACACAACGGATTCCCGGCTCGTTTTCCTCAAGGTCCATGGATGCTCCCGCTTTGGCGTATTCCCGCATCCGCTTGAGGAAATCACCGGGGTCGGAGGTTGCCGGGTGCTCGGCTTCGAAGATGCGGGTCCAGTCGTCCTGGCGGTCGAGGATGAGGGCCTTGCCGATCCCGGTAGTAGTCAACGGCATTCGATGGCCAATTCGAGAGCGCATCTCGGCGCCACGGCTGCCCGGAATCTTGTCCAGATACAGGACCTGTCCCGATTCTTCGATGGCCAAATGCACTGTGTCCTGGACCCGTTCGGCGAGTTCCTCGATTACCGGCCGGGCCACCACTGGAAGGGGGTTCTGGTGCAGGGCCTGGAACCCGTATTCGATCAGCGTTGGTCCCAGGGAATAGCTGCGTCCATTGGCAACGCGCACGTTTCCACTCCTGGGATTTCTTGCGGTGTGCCTATTAATCCTTCTTGTGCTGACCCCCATCGCTGTAGTTCGCACCCAGCGGGCTAGGGCAGTCGCCGTAGCCAAGGGAATCCGCGTAGAAGGCGTAAGAGCGACCAAATCCGTGGAAGTTGGACGTTGGATCGGAAGCGCTACGCGAAAGGATCCGTTCAATCGTTCAAAGCCAGAGGAGATTCTCAAGAGTTGAAGAGGCCCCCGGCGGAGTGGATGTCTATGTCCGCGGCAACATTTGGACTTGGGGTGAGGTCATCGAAATTAGATTCTCCGAGACGGATGAGGGCACCGAAATCAACGCTGTTTGCCGGCCTCGGCTTGCAACGACCCTCGTCGACTATGGGCAGAGTGCCAGCGACTTGCGTTTGTTTATCGATCTTCTGCTGCGGCGGACGGAATCTGGCAGAGCCATCATTTCTCGCACTCCGCCCACCCCAACCGTGCAGTTAGACGCTCCCTGAAGGGAGGACAAACGCTACATTCAACTACTACTTGACCCTTAGCCTGAATCTCCGCACCGATCCTCCGCAGACCCCGCCCCACCAGAGCGGGGCGTTATGCGAAGAACCCCTTCAGCGAGACCCATCAACACGCCAGCGCTAACGACGACTTGGGCATAACGTCTGGCTGCGCATAACCCGCGTTATGGCCAGCTGGCCATAACGCCGGAAAACTCAACTTCTAAGTCGCCCTCGTCGACGACGCGCTCCGGCGCGATCACCACAACGAAACCGTCGGCATCCTGATCTGTGGCACCAAGAACGACCGGAGCGTCCGGTACAGTCTCGGCCGCTCTATCTCACCGATGGCGGTGGCCGCTTATACGTACGACAAGCTGCCTGCAGCCGAACGAGAGGCCCTTCCCAACGAAGGGCATCTCGTAGCTGCTTTGGAATGGGCAGAACCCGCCGCCGACACAGAAGACAGCCAATAGCCGCCTTCACTTGCCGTGGCCGGCGTCGGGAGTCAGATCAGCACGACAAGCGCACCCGCCTCGTCACATCCTTTGAACCCTGAAGGAGGCTGGGTGTACTAGAAGCAGCTGTCGAGGAGCTCGGCGCGACTCCTGATGGCGTTGACATAGTTGTCCAGAGTTTGGGCTGTGTGCGGGCGCGTGTTTCCTAGGAGCCTTACCAGGGGTCCGTTGACTTCTTCCTTGACGATGAGGTGGGTGAGGCCAATCATGGAGTTTGTTCTCATGCTCGCTTCGCGCCTGGGCGCCCGTTCTCAACCCGGAACGAGGCATCGATCACGGCCGGAGAGACGGTGTCGGCGGCGGACGCGACCACGAGGTAGTCGCTGCGGAATTCCTCTGGCGTCACGGTGCACCGGGTCCAGCCGCGTTTGTCGGGGTTGATGTAGCTGGTGTGCGGATTAGCGGGTGGTAGTCCATTCTTGATGGCTTGCGCCCAGCCGCAGCCGGAGCTGATCGAGGTACCCACGAACTCTGTGGCGATCACTTTCGAGCCAGGGTCGGCATGGTCGAGCAGGACGTCGTTGACGAAGGCCGCATGCCAGTCGCCGGTGAGGACCACGGGGTTGGCCGGCGCCTTCTGGTTGATGAAGTTGGTGAGCCGGTTGCGGGAGACCACGTAGCCGTCCCACTGGTCGTGGTTGACCGACAGGATCTCGCCCGGGTCGTAGTCGTACTGGGCCATCATGGTCTGCTGGGCGATCACGTTCCAGCGTGCCTTTGAGGAGGTCAGGCCGCCGAAGAGCCACTGTTCCTGCTCGTCGCCCATCAGGGTGCGTGTGGGGTCGAACACATCGGGGTGCTGCGGGCCGCCGGGGAAGTTCTCGGTCAGCTGGTCCGAGCGGTACTGCCGGGTGTCCAGGACATGGAACCTGGCCAGGTTGCCGTAGTCCAGGCGGCGGTGCAGCAGCATGTCCGGACCGGTCGGCCGCTGCGGCCGCCGCAGCGGGAGGTGCTCGTAGTAGGCCTGGAACGCGTTGGCGCGCAGCTGTAGGAAGCGCTGCGGGTCGTTGGACGCCTCTTTGTCCGGCTGTGAGATGCCGTCTGCCCAGTTGTTCTCGATCTCGTGGTCGTCGAAGGTCACCACGAAAGGGAACCTTGCGTGCGCGGCCTGCAGGTCAACCGAGCCCTTGTACTTGGCGTGGTTGTTTCGGAAGTCTGCCAGTGACTCGTGGTTCCTGCCCTCGTAGGTGTAGTCGCCCACGTGCACCACGAGGTCAAGGTCCTCCTGGGCCATGGTCCGGTAGGCGGCGTACCGGCCGCCGGCCCAGGACTGGCAGGACGCCAGGCCGAACGCGATGCTGGCCGGGTCCGACCCTGCCGCCGGCGCAGTGCGGGTGTGGCCCACCGGGCTTTCCTCACTGCCGACGCGGAAGCGGAACCAGTAGTCGGCTGACGGCTGCAGTCCTGCGACTTCGGCATGCACGGAATGGGCAAGTTCCGGCGTGGCCGGTTCGCTGCCGGCCGTGACGACGTTGCGGAAGTCCGGGTCCGTGGCGACCTGCCAGATCACCTGAACCTGGTACGGCGGCATGCCTCCCATGCCGTCTGCGGCTTGCGGTTCGGGTGCCAGCCGGGTCCACAGCACGACGCCGTCGGGGGTTGGGTCGCCGGAAGCGACACCAAGCGTGAACGGGTTCTGCGGGAACCGGGGCTGTGCCCAGGCGGGGGCCGCCGAGAAGCCATAGACGGCGGCCGCTGCGACGGCGGTTCCGGACGCGGCAAGAAAGCCTCGGCGGGACGGAGTGAAGGAACGGGGCATGGTGTCTCTCCTGAAGGGGAGGCGGGGATGGTCCCGTCCATTCAGGCAATGACAGTTGATCGGACCATGAATGCTGACTGAACGCCCGCCGAACGTTCCCCGCATGCCCCGGCGATGGGGAACCTCAGGGCGAAGAATCGTCGGCAGGTCCGGCAGATGGACGGCATGTCGGACGCGCACCGTGGAACACCAGCTGCACGGCAGCCCGGACCCGTGCACGCGTCTCGGCCGGATCGGAGGGCGCGCGGACAACGAACTGGTAGTAATGCAGGCCGTTGATGAGATCGATCATGGCCTCCACATCCACCCCCGGATCGATTTCCCCAGTCTCGATGCCCCGGCGAATCTCCTCAGCAATCGGTTCCCGGCGGCGTGACACGTGACGGTCCCACGACAGCGCCCGCAGCTCCTCGTTCTCCAAGCCCATGGCAACGCGCTTTTTGACGAGGGTTCCCACGCGCCCCTCGACAGCCAGGGACGCCTGCTCATAGCTGCCGAGGATCGTCTCAAGCGTCGTGGCCCCGCGCACCAGCTCAACGTCGGCCCGCACACTGTCCAGCGCGGCGGCCAGCAGCTCTTCGCGGCTGGCCCAGCGCCGGTAAACAGCGGCGCGGCTGACGCCGGACCGTTCGGTGATTGCGGCGATGGTCACCTCTTTCGTGTCCCGCTCCAGGAGCAGATCCGCCGTGGCAGAGAGGACGGACGCCTCAAGTGAGGTGTCCCGCGGCCTGCCCGGCCTGCGGTCGAGGCCCTGCGGGCGGTCAGCAAGGGTGTCAGTCATGAGTTTTCACCAGTCGGTTGCGGAGCTGCTCGACGACGGCATCGCTGAGTCCTGCCCGGCGCACGGGTTCCGCCACGCTGCCGTGGCGGTCCACGAGCATCTGCTGCATGGCATCCATTGAGGCCGCGTGAGCGCCCATCATGGCCCCCTGATCCTGGCCGGCGGCCAGCTGTGTCTCCGGGATGAGCTGGCCCAGGATTGCCCGGAGCCGCGGGTACAGCCGTGGCAGGCGGGCGGCGGTCGCGGCGTAGTCTGCGGAGACGGTGTCGGCTGAGGCTCCCACCAGGGAAAGCACGACGGCGGCGAAGACTCCGGTGCGGTCCTTGCCGGCCGCGCAGTGAAAGACGGTGGCGCCCTCACCCATCGCCACGAGTGTGACGCCCAGTGCCAGTTGACGGGCCTGGGTCTCCACCAGGCTCGCGTACCATTCCCCGACGAGGGCAGGGGTGGCTGAGGCGGATACGAGCTCTCGGCTGATGTCCTGGGGCATGGAGACCGAGGCCGTCAGGGCAAGGTGGTGGTAGTTCACGCCGGGCAGTGTCAGCGGTCCGCGGCCCGTGAGGAGTGCCTCTTCCGGTGAGCGGAGATCGATGACGCTGCGGACGCCGTCGTCGATCATCTGCCGGGCGAAGGCGGCTGGCATCACGGAGACGTCGTCGCTGCGCAGCAGCACGCCGGTGCGGGTGGTGCCGCCGTGAACGGGGAGGCCGCCGAGGTCGCGGAGGTTGACCGGCGCAAGATCCAGCACGGGAATGTCCAGGCCGGGAGTGTCCAGTTCGAGCGCGCTCAACTGGGAGTCAAGGGGGTAGTGGGTGGTTTCCTGCACGGGTTTCCTAACTGAGCTTTGCGCGGATGAAGGCGCTGAGGCGGTCGATGATGCTGACCAGGACGATGATGCTGATGATGATGGCGCAGAGGTGGCCGTAGTCGTACATGCGCATGGCGGTGGTGAGCTCCAGACCGATACCGCCGGCGCCGACGAGGCCCAGGATGGTGGCACCGCGGACGTTGCCCTCGAAGAGGAGGAGCGTGTAGCTGACCAGCAGGGGAGCGGCCTGCGGGAGGACGGCATAGGTGATGATTTGCCGCTTGTCCGCGCCCACTGCGGTGAGTGCCTCTACCGGGCCGGGCTGCACGGATTCCATGGCCTCGGCGTAGATCTTGCCGATGGATCCTACGGAACCGAGGACGATGGCGAGGATGCCGGCGAACGGCCCGAGGCCCACAGCTGAGACGAACATGAGGGCGTAAATGAGTTCCGGAATGGAGCGCAGTACGTTGAGGACCGCCCGGCAGCCCGTGTAGACCCAGCGCGGGGCGATGTTGCTGGCCGCGCCGAAGCTCAGCAGCAGCGAGGCAACTGCCCCGAGTGCGGTGCCCACCACGGCCATCTGCAGGGTTTCGATCAGGAGCTTGGCGATGATGCCAAACTTGTCGAACGTCGGCGGGAAGAGCCGGGACAGGAAATCGCCCATGTTGGGAAGACCGTGGAGCAGCTTGTCGGGGCTGAGGCCGGCCCCGGCCCCCGCCCAGACGAGAACGACGGCGATGATCACCCAGAGCGCCGCCCCCTTCGGCGTGGGGAGGCTGAACGGCCGGGACAGCCGGAGCCGGTCCGCTTCGGCGAGCATTGTGCCGGCTGCTGCGGCGGGCAGATCGGTGCCGTTTTTCCGGGATAGCGGTTCCCGGGCCTCGGTTGCCTGCGTTTCAGTTTTCGAGGAGCTCAGTGTCGGTGCCATAGATCTGGTGCACCTCCTTTTCGGTGATGAGTGCGGCAGGACCGGCGAAGACGACCTCACCGGAGTGCAGGCCGAGGACCCGATCGGCGTAGCGGCGGGCGAGGCCGACGACGTGCAGGCTGACAATGACAGGGATCTGTTCCTTGCGGGCGATGTCGCCCAGCAGGCCCAGGATGTTCCCGGCCAGGCGCGGATCCAGGGACGCTACCGGTTCGTCGGCGAGGATGAGTCGCGGCCGCTGCATGAGGGCACGGGCGATGGCGACGCGCTGCTGCTCGCCGCCGCTGAGGCTGCGGCACTGCTGCTTTGCCTTGTGCGCCAGGCCCACACGGTCCAGCAGGTCCAGCGCCTGCGCCCGCTGGGCGGAGCTGAATGTGCCCAGGATGTTGATGGCCCCGGCGTTGTGGAGGCCGCCGGTGAGGACATTGGTCAGGGCGCTGAGCCGGGGGACCAGGTTGAAGTGCTGGAAGACGTGTCCGACGTCAGAACGCAGTTCCCGCAGTCCGGCCGGGGGCTGCGTCGCGACGTCGCGCCCGGCGACGTCGAGCGCGTCGGCGGTGAAGGGGGTGATGCCGGTGAGCGTTTTCATGAGCGTGGACTTCCCGGAGCCGGAGTGCCCCAGGAGGGCCACCACTTCACCGGGGTAGACGGTCAGGTCAACATTATTCAGGGCGACTTGTTCGCCGTATTGGACGCGGAGGCGACGGCCGACGACGGTCGGAGGTGCCGCCGTCGGGCTTTCTTGTGTCAGGCTGGCAGCGGGGGTGACGGTGGGGCGAGTGATCGCGGGGCTGCTCACCGGAGGTCCTCGAGGTCCACACCGACGGATTCGGCAACCTTGACCAGTGGTTCGTACGTACTGAATTCGGGGTCGGCGGCGGGCTTGCCGGTGAGGCCGAGGGTCTTTGCGACCTTCTCGTTGCCGGCCATGAGGGCGGGCAGCTTCTCCTTGAGGGCTGCGCGGGCCTGTTCGTCGAGGTCTTTGCGGACGACGATGGAGATGCCCACCGGGATGGGGTCGGACTTGGCGATGACCTTGACGTTGTCCTCGGTGAAGACCTTCTTTTCCAGGAAGGTGGGGTAGAGCTGGCGGGCGGTGCACGCGACGTCGACGTTGCCGTTGACCATGGCCATGACGGCGGAGTCGTGGGAGCCGGCGAAGGTGCTCTTGTAGTCGGTGCCGTCGGTTAGGCCGGTCTTGGCCAGCAGTGCCTTGGGCATGAAGTAGCCGGTGGTGGAGCCAGGGTCCACGAAGGCGACCTGGCGGCCCTTGACGTCGGCCGGAGTGTTGATGCCGCTGTCGGTCCGGGTGAGACAGAAGCTGGCGGGTTCCGTGCTGGCGCCCCAGACCAGGAGCGGATCCACGCTGTCGGTCTTGTAGGCGAGTGCTGCGGAGAACTGGCTGAGGACCGCGACATCCACAGAGCCGTTGCGGACTGCTTCAACGACGCCAAGGTAATCGGCGGGCTGGAGGTTTTTGACCGTGCGGCCGGAGGCATCGCCCACCATGGTGGCGAGATCGGCCATGATCTGCTGCTCCTCCGGATCGTCGGTGCCCGGCGGAGTGGCGAACGTGAGTTCCTTGGAGGGAGAGCCGGAGGAGGCGCTGGCTCCGCCGGAACATCCGGTGAGGGCGAGCAGTCCGAGAAGCGAAGCGGCGATGATGCCTGCACGAGCGTGCATGGTGGTGCCTTCCGTCAGTGTTGGGGGTGACGGAATTACGAAACCACCGGTATCTGAATCGGAATTACGAGACTGCCATACCTTGAATGGCCTGAAGGTTAATTGTTGGTCAGCGCGGAAGCACCTGTTGCATACAGATCGTCAGGACCGCAGCTCGGACCTTTCTTGTCCCCTGAGCACTCCTCAGACGTGAACCGGGTCGACCATGGTGGCCAGCTGTGCTTAGGTTCCGGTTTTCGTCCTGTTCTTCCTGCCGGTCCGCCATCCCGGCAGGGCGGTGTCCAGCTCGGTGGCCTTTTCGGTGCTGAGCGTGCCGCGGCCGAGTTTGAACCTCTGGGCCTGCAGCCACTTGCCTAACTCGCGCTCCGCATCGTTTTCCGCTTTTTTCCGGCGTGGCCAGTCGTGATCTGCTGCCCGATATTCGATGAGAGTGGCCAGCCGGTCCTGCCAGATCGTCTCCCGTTCCATATGACCGCTCCGGTGACGCCAGTCCGGCAGCACGGCCAGGCCGGCAGCAACGGCGGGGTCCAGAAGTCCGGCATTGGCGTCGCGGCGGCGGCGTCGCAGCCATCCGGCCAGCTTCCGTTCCCATGCAGCATCTGCCGACGGTGACGGATAGCGTCCTGTTGCCCGGACCATCGCAATTACTTGGTTCATGCGCTTCAAGCCCGGCATTGGGACCTGTGTGGTTGACTTGCCGGCGGCCGCGGCATGGGCGGTTTTCAGTGCCGGGTCCGCGGCCTTTGCGGCGGCGAGGTGGTAGCTCACCGTCGACGGCGGGGCGCCGGTGAGTTCAACGATCTGCTGTCGGGACAGGCCGGCCCGGTACAGGAGAACCCAGTTAGGACTAGACAACGCGCCAGACCGGCTCCTAGTCACAGGACCGCACCACCGGGATCATTCCACGAACCGTGCTCCTGACCACTGCGGTTCTCACGCTGCCGACGGTTTCGGATCAGGCAGGTCAGCGACAGCCGACACGGGGCAACGCAGCACGCGCAGCATCTCCAGATCCAGCAGCTGACGGGTATCCGTTCTGGCATCAAGAATCCAGAACAGCTCCAACGCCGGAATGACGGCCAGCACCCGCCCGCGGTGCAGGACGCGCCCATCACGCCGTGCCTCAAAGTGGTCTCCGACCGCCAACTCAGAACACGCCATCACTTGTGCCGCATCCATATCAGGCTCCCTCCATACCGCTACCGCCTGAACCAGTGTGTCCCCTCATGGTTGCGCAGGCGTTTCCGCGAAATGACTTCCCAATGTCGGGGTGATGGGCCACGACAGCAACCAGGGGGCATCTCTGCTCGCCCATCATCCTTCAGCAGCGCGTACGGCATCCAAAGGGGCGCACATGCCACGAGTTTTGGGGAGAAGTCTAAGCCCGCGATTCCTGCAAGAACGCTACTGCACGGGAAATTCATGCTTTCTTCGATGAAAGTTAGTCGTTGGAATGGCAACGTTTCACTTGTTCCGTTGTAAATTTCTTGCAGGTCAGAGCCGCGTGCGCGGGAGGGGCGTTCTGTCCAGCACCGAATCAGCCGGTGTGCCCAGATCATAAAGGGATAGCCGATGTCCAGGGACGAGTTTTTTCTCACGGCAACCACCGAGGCAAGCCAGAACCCCGAGCCCGGATTTCCTGACTCGCTGCCCCATGATGTGGACGGGATGACACTACGCAGTCAGGTCCTGGAGCTAATCAACGACGTCCTGACCGATACCGTCCCCGGAGGGGAACGGGCTAGGAGGCACCTGCGGGATCTGCTGGCCGCGAACCCCGATGAACCGGAGTGGGCACTCCTGCAGCACCTCATCACCGTCACGACGATAAACCCTGCAAATTCCGCGACCGCTTGGCACCAGCGGACCGGCGGCCGGAACCAGGGCAGGACCCCTCGGTGCCCGCCGGCCCCGAGCTTGTGCCAGTTTCCCTTGACCGGAGGGGCCCAAAACGCATCAGGGCGGCCCTCGGCAACAGGACGCTGCTGACTGCGTTTCAATCGTCCAATGGTGCAGACCTTGTCTGCATCATTGCCGCAGCCAGATGTCTGTGCTGCCTTCCGCTGCACCACGAGTCCGACGCTGTCACCAATTGTCCAAAGCAGTCTGGACAATTGGGAGGAGCTTTCGCCCGGTCCTGCCCGGCACTCTGAAGCAGTTGCGCCTCCCTGTGCCATTCCTCGCCAGCTTGACCCTATGTCCGCTATCAGCCCTCTGTTGGCGCTGTAGCTCGTGATCTCTAGAGCAGACTCCCAGCGCAGGCCGCCGGGGTCCTGCGTGTACCTTTGCTGCTCCACGTCTTGCTGCTGCCTTTCCGGGTTCCTGCTGAACTGGTTGCCGAAGCGGCGGAAGCCACTGAAGGCTAGCCGTTCCTCATCCAGCTCGTTGGCTACTACCTCTGGATGGAAGGCGATAAGGCCAACTGGGTTCTGGATCAGTCTGGCGTCCGCCGTGCCGTCGCTGCTGCGCTGCGAAGGAACACTCTGGTGATCGTCGAATCCGCACTTTCGGACATCTCCGACAAGGACCGCGAGTTACTTGATGCCATGGCAGTGCAGGATGGCCCTTCGACGGCTGCGCAGATCGGGCAAATCATGAAGTCCCAGCCCAATGTCGTCTCTAAATACCGAAAAAGACTCATCGCGGCCGGCCTCATCGAATCAGCCGGTTACGGCAAGGTCGACTTCGCCATGCCCGGCCTGCGCGAATACCTTCCTGGGTCCCCTGCAATTGCTCTTTCGCCGTGACCGTCAGGTTGAAGTCTGAGACCTTCGCGAAGGCGTGTCCGGAAATGGCGAATTCGGGCCTATTCTGACAGCCATACATGTCCGCGCCTGACGTCAGGTTGGGGCGTGCCCTAAACGGCCATGCATCTTTGTCTTCGAAGAATCGGAATGGCTCGCAAGGTCCGCGAGAACCGGGCCAAGAACCACCCGCCCGACGCCGACACCAAGAGCCCGGAAGCAGTCAAAGAAGCACGGGAACAGATCAAAGCCCGCCGCATCCAAGAACAAGCCCGCCGCGACGAGACCCGCCGCACCGACGACCAGACGCCGCACCAGGGCCGTGGCCCCGGCATCGGCCGGTGAGAGGCCCGTGCCACCAGATTGTCGCAATCCGCCGATCAGAAACCAGAGCCGCGTCGGGCCGGCGGCCGACATGCACGTTCTACGGAATTGCCAGCTTCAATGAGATGGGAGCAAGATCTGTCTCAGTAAACTTGGCAAAACCCCGTCAGCGTTGCCAACTTCAGTGAGACCAACACATATGCAGGACGTAGGTTGAATTACCAGTCCTGATGTTCGCGCGTCAGCCCGAAGGGCACGGCATCACTGAGATCGACTTTGAAGGTGCCGTAGTCTTGCCTCGTCACCAAGATCCTCTGGCGCCCTTCATGAATGCCCGCGCCTTGGCGACGGCCACGGCTTCGTCGAGCAGGCGCTCCATGCGGCACGGTCGCTTGCGGTCACGGTGATCGGGAGATCAATGGTGGTTTGCATGGTCCAGCTTTCTCGTGTTCGCTTCTGAAGCGCGCAGTAGCGAGGCGCGGCTGCATAGGCCAACCGGCGAAGGCGCCGGCCGCAAATCATTGCCCCGTCAACGCCTGGTGGCTGCCTCTCTACGGACCTTTGCGAGTGCCTGTGCCAGCAACGGAAACGCCTGCGCCCTTGTCTGCGGCCGGAGCCCGAGGTTGATCCGCACACGGCCAGGAATGCCGAAGCACGCATTCCCCGGCGCTACGAGGAGACCAAACTCCTCCGCCACGCTGCCACACCACTCATCCACGTCGAGAACGTCCACTTCGGGAAAAACGGTGGTACCGCCGTCGGGCACGGTGAGCCGAATTCCGGGCGCTCTGTCGCACAGGGCCGCAAGTTCGACGTAACTGTCGTAGATCAATGATTTGGCCCGGGACAACAATGCTTCGCTGTTGCTCAGTGCCACCTTCGCGATCACTTCGCTTGTCACAGCAGGCGATCGTGATGTCCAGCGCTGGAGCGAGCGCACGTCGTCAACGACCATCATTGGTCCTGCCGCCCAGCCGAGGCGGAGTCCCGGCAAGCCATGAACCTTGGACAGGCTTCCAATCGAGACGCCGTTGGGCACCAGAGCGGCAACGGCCGGCGGTACTTCCTGGACCCCGAGCGGCAGTCCTCGGTAAACCTCGTCAACGACAAGAAGCGCGCCAACGCTGACCAGCTTTGTTGCGACCTCGGTCAGCATGGCGGCGGTCAGTACTTGGCCAGTGGGGTTGTGCGGTGAGCTCAGGAACACTGCGGTAGTCGAGGAACGTACATGTTCGATGATCGACTCGGGAGTCACGGGAGCCCTTAGCAAGGTGACGGCGCACCCCCTCCTTTGCGCCGTCACCAGGGCACTCTCGTGCGCGGGTGTTTCGATTATCACGTGGGCATTTGGATGGCAGGTTAGCTCAGCCACCATGGCCAGGGCGTCGCCTGCTCCGGCCGTGACGGTCACATTGTCTGCCATGAGCCCTGGCATACCGAAAGCTATTCGCTCCCGAAGGTCCAGAGAACCTCCTGGCGGACCGTATTCGAACAGTAAGGCCGGGGGCGCCATGTCAATGACATCGATTCCCGCGATGGCCGCCAGTTCGCCGAGCTCTAATGGGGCGACGACACTCGAGCCAAGCACGAGTGGGGCAAGGGATTGATAGGGCGCCGCCCACGCCGAGTGCCCAAATGGACGCCGAACTTCGCTTGGCAATTCAGACTCCTTTGCTTGGGCTCCTTCAGAGCCAGTTCAGTCCGGCAGGACCACGAAGTGTTCGAAGCTACCCGTACCCGGGTCGGTGCCGCAGGAATGGGCCCTGAATAAGTGCTGTCCATCCCCGCCCGCCGGGCGGCCGTACACACTTCGCACTACCAGCCGTCCCTGTAGGTCCCTGACAACGTGGTAGGTGCCGCCCGGCTTCGGATCCCGGTCCAGCATCACTGCCCGCCTTGTGAGTTCATGCTGGGCGTACCAAACCGGGGCCCGGCAAGCCGGGCATTCTTCCTGATTCATGCGCCCCTGCTCTCCCGGTCCTGTATGCGGGCCGGCTGTCCCTATCGCTGCTGCCACCCGCTGGATGGCCGGACCTTACACCGCGGTGCGCTCGAAGGAAGTGGCTTTTAGTTTTCGCATATGTTCCGTCATTGCCGTTTCCGTCGGCAGCCGCTCGACGCTTGACGCCCCGAAGAAACCCATCACGCCGCTGGTGCGGTCCAGGACGTATGCCACGTCCTCCACACCGGCGATCGGACCGCCGTGGCAGAGAACAATGATGTCCGGATTGACCTCGAGCCCGGCATCCGCGATCGCCTGGACTTCTGTGACGCATTCGTCCAGGCTCTTGGCTGTCTGGGCACCAATCGTTCCCGACGTCGTCAGACCCATATGTGCCACGAGGATGTCGGCGCCAGCCTCCGCCATGGCTCGGGCGTCTTCCGTGGAGAAGACATAGGGTGATGTCAGTAGCCCAAGGTTGCTCGCTTCGCGGATCATGTCGACTTCCAGGTCATAGCTCATTCCTGTTTCCTCGAGGTTCTGTCGGAACTGCCCGTCAATGAGTCCAACCGTCGGGAAATTCTGGACTCCAGCGAAACCAAGTTCCTTCAGCTCGCGCAGGAAGACGTTCATATTCCTGAACGGGTCAGTGCCACAGACACCGGCCAGGACGGGGACATCGTTGACGATGGTGAGCACTTCGCGGGCCATGTCGACCACCACTGCGTTGGCATCACCGTAGGAAAGGAGTCCGGCCAAGGACCCACGCCCGGCCATGCGGTAGCGGCCGGAGTTGTAGATGATGATGAGGTCGGCTCCGCCCGCTTCCGCGCATTTGGCCGAGAGCCCGGTTCCTGCACCGGCGCCAACGATGACGCGGCCGGCTGCGATCTCGTCCTTGAGTCTCTGGGCCAGGAGGTGTCTAGTCATGGTGTCGTTGTCCTATCGTGGTCGGCTTCGTTTGTGGAGTCTGTGTACATGTCGTGCAGGCGGGCGGCCATGGCCAGGCCGAACTCGGGTTCGTTGATGTCACAGTCATGGGTGTGGATCTCGGTTCCGTCTCCGCTGTGGTCCTGGATCGCGGTCCACAACCGCTCGTCTGCGACGGGGTCGTGGAACGAGTTGCCTTCGGTTGCGATGCCGGAGGTGCCTTTCAACGGCAGGTAGACGGCCACTGGCCCCTTGGCTGCATTGAGTTTCACGGCTATTTCCCGCCCGAGCTGGTCGCACTCCTCACCTGTCGTCCGCATGAGCGTCACGGTGTCGTTATGGCGATGGAAGGTGCGGTTTTCAAACTTTTGCGGGACCGTTGAAACGGCACCAAAGTTCACCATGTCGATGGCCCCAACGGACACGACCTGCGGGATTCCCGCCCGTCCGGCGGCCGTGAGGCGCCCGGGGCCTGCCGAGAAGACGCCGCCAACGAGGTTGTCGGCAAGCTCGGTCGTCGTGATGTCGAGCATCGCGTCGACCATGCCCGCGTCGACGAGGTTTTCCAGGGCCCTTCCGCCGGAACCGGTGGCGTGGAAAACAATCACCTCGTACCCGCGCTCTTCCAGGTACTGCCTCGCTATGGATACGCAAGGGGTCGTTAGCCCGAACATCGTTGCCCCCACCACCGGCCGCTTGCCGGAATTCTCCGGCGGTGCCACCTTGGCCATGCCCGCCGCGGCGCCCGCGGCGTTGGCGATGATGCGGCTCGAGATTCTGTTGATTCCTGCGATATCTACGATCGAATTCATCATCAGGATGTCGGTGTCCCCGACGTAGGGGCGCGTGTCTCCGGAGGCAACGGTGGATACCAGCAACTTGGGAACGCCGACGGGCAGGGCCTGCATCGCACGGCTGATGAGGGTGGAGCCTCCGGTGCCGCCCAAACCGGCCACGGCATCGAGCTTCCCCTCAGCATGCAGGCGCAGCAGGACGGTTGAAGCGCCAAGCGACATCACATCCAATGCATGGGCCCTGTCGCTGGCCTCGATCAGCTCGGGGATGCTGGAACCTCCCAGTTGAGCGACTTCGTCGCGGTCGACGTCGGGCTCGGCACCGTTCGGGCCGCGGATGCCTGTGTCGACCACTACGACGTCGACGCCCGCTTCGATCAGGCACCGCCGGAAGTAGTCGTACTCGGTGCCCTTCGTGTCCAGTGTGCCCAACAAAACTACTGTTGGCGTCATGATTGCTCCTTTGTGGATGTGGTTAGACAGTGCAGCGGATTGCGGAGGTGCACCTAGACCCGACGGCGGGCTGTTACTGCGACGGCGAGGATGATGATTGCCCCTCGGGCTACCTGCTGCTGGGCGCTGTCGAGGCCCATCAGGATCAGTCCGTTGTTTAGGAGACCAATCATCAGTGACCCGAGAAGGGCCCCGATCACGGAGGCGCGACCGCCAAAGAGGCTCGTGCCGCCAAGGATCACCGCTGCGATAACGGAAAGCTCGTCACCTGTGCCCGTGTTGTAGCTGCCGGTGTGGAACCGTCCTGCGTAGAGCATTCCGGCTAGCGCCGCTAGGATGCTGGATAGGAGCAGGACAAGGAAGACGACCCGTTTGGTGTGGACGCCGCTGAATGCCGCAGCTTTGCTGTTGCCACCAGTGGCCAGGACCTGGCGGCCGAATCCCGTTCGACGAAGGCCTATATGCCCGATCAGCACGATCACCAAGGTCCACACGAGCAGCCCGGGGATGGGTCCGATGTTGCTGTCGCCGAACAGGAAAGTGAAGTCGAGGTCGTTGATGCCTTGGGGTGCCGCACCGGTGATCCACATGGCCGCGCCCTGGGCCATGCCGAGCATGCCCAGCGTTGCAAGGAATGAGGGGACTCCCACGACGCTGACGAAGAAGCCGTTAAGCAACCCGACGATAACGCCCGTGGCGAGGCCGGCGATGATGCCTGGCACCAGCCCAGCGGAGTTGATCGTCATCGCCGTTGTGACGGAAGCGAGACCCGCGGTGGCGCCGACCGAGAGGTCGATTTGTGCCGCGGCAATGACGAATACGACGCCGACTGCCATGACGGAGATGGTTGAGGTCTGCCGCACGATGTTGAGCAGGTTGTCCGAGGTGAGGAATCCCCGGTCGTTGAGCGTGATCGCAAAGAGCACGAAGATGACTACGAAGCCAACGTAAATAAGGTTCTGGCGCCAGTTGAAATTGCTGACGATCTGCTTTATTGAATTCTTCGATGATTGGTCGACCGGTTCGAGAATAGTTGTCATGGTCAAACTCCCTGGACGGCACGGTGGAGTGCCTCTTCTGATGTGAATTGATGGCCTCGATACGTGTCGTCCACGCGTCCGTTTCGAAGCACGACGATGCGGTCACTGACCTCCAAGAGTTCTTCCAGCTCTGACGAGATCACAATGACTGCTTTGCCTGACGCCGCGAACTGACGGAGAATCCGCATGATCTCCTTCTTGGCACCGATATCGATCCCCGCTGTCGGCTCGTCGAGCAGGAACACTTTCGGCTCGGTGAGGAGCCACTTGCCGATGACGATCTTCTGCTGGTTGCCTCCGGACAACAGACCAACGGCCTTCCCGGCGGACGACGTGCGGACGTCCAGGCGCTGGATGACCTGTTGGGCGCATCGGAGCGTTTCGCCTTTGCTGATCCAGTGCCTGCGCCCGGACGCAATGAGCGGCAGTTCGGAGTTAGTTTCCACGGAATGCTCCAGCACGAGCCCCTCCACACGACGGTCTTCGGGTACAAGGGCGATGCCGGCCCGGATTGCGTCGCGCGGATTTTGGATCCTCACGTCCTGGCCCCCCACCCTGACGGTGCCGTTTGTGATCTTGTCGATGCCGAATATCGCGCGCACAAGTTGGCTGCGCCCGCTGCCCATCAGGCCGGCGAGACCGACCACCTCGCCCGCGCGGACATCGAGGTCAAGTCCGTTTATGCCGTTGTCGGAATGCAGGTCCCGGATCTGCAGAAGAGGATTAGTTTTCGGTGCTCGACCGGACGGCGACGGGGTGGACGACGGCGGACTGGATGACGGTTTGTCTTCGTCAGTCGCCGGGCCAACGTGTTCCGAGATTTCGTGCTGCTTCGGCGCGCGTTCTTTTTGCTCGCCGAGCATGTCGGCAATGACTTCTCCGACGGGATATTGGGAGATAGCCGCGGTCCGGATCCTGCGGCCATTGCGCATTACGGTGATTCGATCGGCGATGTCGTAGATCTCCGCCATCCTGTGCGAAATGTAAACGATCGACATTCCGGCGTCGCGCAGCATCCTGATTCTCTGGAAGAGGGTTTCCGTTTCATTTTTAGTCAGTGATGCGGTTGGTTCGTCGAGGACGAGGACGTTCGCGTCCTGGGACAATGCCTTCGCAATTTCAGTGATCTGCCAGTAGCTTGCGGCGAGCGGCCCGACCTCCGCCCGGGGGTCGAGATCGACGTTCAGCTCGGCGAGTACTTTCCGGGCTTTCGCAATCATCCTGCGTTCGTCGATGAAGCCTAGGCTGGTTCGGGGCTCGCGGCCCAGAAGAATGTTTTGCGCCACTGTCAACGTAGGAATGAGGCTGAACTCCTGGAAGACCATGGTGATGCCGCTTGCTTTGGCATCAAGCCCGGATTCAAGCGGAACGGACTTTCCGTTGACGAGGACTTCTCCGCCGTCGGGCGTGTAAACGCCCTCCAAGATCTTCATCAGCGTGGACTTGCCGGCACCATTTTCGCCGAGAAGAGCGTGGACTTCGCCCCGCTGCACTTCGAAATCGACTTCATTCAGGACCTGCACGCCGGCGAAACTCATATTCATCCCGCGCATGGCCACCGCCAGCGGCGGCCTGGTGGTCTCTGCGGTCTCTGGTTTTTGCAACGTGTTCGCCCCTTTGTGAGCTGTGGTGGAAGGTTGGAGTTCCGGCTGGTATCGGGACGCCCCTCAAGCGTCCCGATGCCAGCCGCTCTCTTACTTCTTGTTGGCTGCGTCAGCGATTTCCTTCGGCGCGTCGGCGTTGTAGATCTGCTTCCATTGGTCTGCCACGTTGGAGCTGTCAACTGGCAGGGCGTTCCAGGCGTAGTACGGCTCGAGGTTCTTCCCGAGCAGCGAGTACGCAACGGCCATCGCTTCCGCGACGCCCTGGTTGTACGGCTGCGAGCCTCCGACGCCCTTCACCATGTCGTTCCTGGCCGTGCTCACGGCAACGGTCTTGCCGAGGTCTATCGTGGTGATGGCGAAGTTCGAACCGTTCTTGCCCCTCTCGCGGGCGGCCGCGATGACGCCCTCGGCGTGCGTATCCCAGACGGCCCAAATGCCGTTGAGATCCGGATGCTGGCTCAGCATGCTGTTCGTGGCGGCGGCACCCTGGCCAGTAAAGTCAGGGCCCGGACTGCCCTTTTCCTCCACGATCTGGATGTCGGGGTATTCCTTCAACACTTCGTGCACTGCGTCAAGACGCTGCTGCGTGGCGTAGTAGTGGGCGGCGTGGTAGACAATGCCGACCTTCCCCTTGCCGTTGACTGCCTTCACCAGCTGGCACGCCGAGACAACGCCGGTTCCATAATCATCGGAACCGACAACCGTGAGGTAATCCTTGCCGGCCTTCATCTCCGGTGGTGCGTTGAGCGCGAATACCAGCTTCACCCCTGCTGCGGCGGCCTGCTTGTAGATTCCTGTCTCGGATGGCGCGTCAACCGGAAGGGACACCATGAAGTCCGGCTTGCGGGCCAGGATTGTCTGGATGTCGTTGGTTTGCTTGTTGACCTGGAACTGACCGTCGGTTGTGGTCAAGACCTCGATGCCCAGCTTGTTGAACGTGTCTTTGAGGGCCGCGACTTGGGCGGTTGAATAGTCACTTCCAAAGACGTGCCAGGCGATGGCGACCGTCTTCTTCATTGCCCTTACTTTGTCAATTTCCTCTTGTGTCAGGGTCAGTTGCGAGGCCGGAGTCGCCGTCTCGCCCTGCGGACCCTTGTTGTAGACCTTCTGGGCTACGTCGGAGAGGCATTTATCGACCTTGCTCTGAATTGCCGGATCGACGGCTGCTGCTGCATTGGCGCTGGTGCCACCGGCACTGCATCCGGCCAACATGGTGATGGTCATGGCGGAGGCCGCCACAAATGCTGCGCCCTTAATTCGGCTCTTTATCGACATTCTGAATGTGCTCCTTGCGAACGGATGGCAAACGAGTGGAGAGGTGCCTGACGTTGGCTGCGCGGGAACGCGACCCTGCCGGCGGATGGGATGCCTGTTGATTCCACTAGATTGGCTGCCTATCCACGCCATAGCGACGAATCAGCAGGCACCCCGGCAGCGAAATGCTCCGACGTGGTTACCTGGACGCGGCGGCCGGCCGCGGCGTGAAGTCTCGCCAGGTGTATTGAGGGTCATAGCCGAGGAGCTTGCGCGCCTTGCTGATGTCGTAGAGGGGGTACTGGGGCTCCGCCCGGTACAGCTCCTCGTTCACCTGCGCATCCGGGTAGTACTTCCGGATCAGGTCAAGCGAATCCCGCGTCGAGAAAACATCGCCGGCGCCGATGTTGAAGTTGTCCCACTGCACGTCTTCGTTTCCGATGCTGCCCTGCTGGACGGCCTCCAACGCGAGACGGAAGGCCTGCGCTACGTCCCGCGGGTCGACGTACTGGTAGACGAAGTCCGTCATCGTCATGTCCCCTGCGGAGGGGAGCTCTGGGTTGGCCACTGCGGGGAGCACGTGGTCCGGGTTGTCGATGTCGGCAACGGCGTCGATCCAGTAGTCCTGGTCGAAGAGCCCTACAGTTGCCAGGCGAAGGGACGCGATGCGCTGCTTGTATCGGCGGCTGTACCCGTAACCGAGGACTTCGCCGATGACCTTGCTCATCCCGTACATGTCGTCCGGGCGGTTGGATATCTCTTCGTCAATCGGGAAGTATTCCGGGGTCTGCGGAGTGGACCAAAAGATTGGGCCCCAGGCGCATACACTGCTGGTCAAAACGATGTTCTGGACACCGGCGCGGCGGGCAGCCTCAAGGACATTGAACGTCCCGTCGCTATTGACGCGCCAGATCTTTTCCTCTTCGCCTTGGCCGGTGTAAACGGGGATGGCGGCCAAGTGCACGATGGCGTCGGCGCCGTCGAAGGCTTTGGTCAGGTCATCGATGGACAGGATGTCGCCCTTGTGGAAGTCCCAGTCCGGATTCGGCGGCTCGATAGCGTCGAAGACTTTGATGGAGTGATCCTTCGCGAGCTCGGGTACGACGAACTCACGTCCGAGGCGGCCGGAGCCGCCGGTCACGACAATGTTACTCATTCGCTTCTCTCGCTTTCCTGGTGACCGCTGCCACGGTGGAGCGGCCATCTAGAGGGGTTTGGCTGACCGGAGAAACCCCGGCCCGAAAGTTACGCCGGATTCGCCGGCCAACCTGCAGCAAATGTACCAATACTGTACCGATAGTCAAGGGCTTTCAGGTTTTGGCCGTATTTATACCCCGCCTTCGCAGTAGTTGTTGACCAGCATGGTCCATAACTGGTACACATTGCTTTGTCGGCAAAGTGGCCGCGAACATGTCGCTGGCAGACATGGGGCAGCCCTTAGACCGCTTTATCTCGATCCGAAGAAGGTAGGACTATGGCGTATCCAAACCTGCTGCGCGAGGGCAGAATCAACAACATGCGGACAAAGAACCGCATCATCACCGGCCCCATGGAACGGGCCATGGCCAATCGCGATGGCACACTGAACCAGCGTTACATCGACTACTTGGTGGAACGGGCCAAAGGTGGCGCCGGCTTGGTGAATGTGGAGTCGACATACGTCGACTCCCGTGGCCAGGGAAATCCGTTCCAGGTCGGATGCCACGATGATCGGGTCATCCCGGGCTTCACCCGGCTAGTCGACGCACTCCACGGCGAAGGCGCAGTCGTTTCCGTTGAACTGTATTTCGCGGGACGTCAATCAGCATCGACGGCGACACTACGTCAGCCATTGGCGCCAACCGCTATGCCCTGCAGTTTCTTCGACCCCATGCCTCTTCCGCTGGAAATGACCCAAGACGATATCGACGACGTCATCCGCGCCTTCGCTGAAGCCTCGACCCGGTGCCTCAAGGCCGGCGTCGACATGATCCACCTGCACGGTTCACACGGCTACCTGCTCGAACAGTTCCTGTCCCCCTGGAGCAACAAGCGGACCGATAAGTACGGCGGGTCAGCTGAAAACCGGGCCCGCTTCGCCCTCGAAGTTGTCGCAGCTGTCAGGAACGTGGTGGGGCCGGACTATCCCATCGGCTACCGCATCTCCATGGAGGAATATGTGGAGGGGGGCCTGACAACGGCCGACACCATTCCCTTCTGCGAACTGCTTGTGGAGGCCGGCGTCGACCTCATCGACATCACTGCCGGCATTTATGAGACGGGAAGCGAAATCTTCCAGGGCCCTGAAAGGAGCCCCGGTGGTTTCGTTCCCATCGCCGAACAGCTAAAAAAAGCGCTCGGAGACACCGTGCCTGTCAGCGTGACGCAGAAACTCAACGATCCTGACCTCGCTGAATCCGTGCTAGCGGACGGCCGGGCCGATTTCATTTCCATGACACGTGCATTCCACGCCGACCCCCATTTCGTGCGCAAGATCGAGCAGGACCGGGCAGATGACATCGTCCCCTGCATCGCCTGCCACACCTGCCTGAATCTATTCTTCAGCCGCAAGGTGGCGCACTGCGCCGTGAACCCCCAGTCGACCTTCGAGCGGACGCGGGCCCTGCGCATTACGGAACGGCCGCGCCACGTGACGGTAATTGGTGGCGGGCCTGCCGGCATGACCGCCGCACGGCTTCTGGCGCGCCAGGGAAACAGTGTGGAGCTCTATGAGGCACAGCCCGCACTTGGCGGCCAGCTGAATCAGGCCGCCCTCGCCGCCCACGACTACGGCTACTTCGTCAGCTACCTGACCCGGCAGATGGAGAAACTCCACGTCGACGTAAAGCTTGGCCAGAGACTGGACGCTGCCGCCCTTGCGGACCACGACACCGATGCGATCATCATCGCCACGGGCGCACGTGGCGGTTACACGTATGCGACCACCAGCGGGAGCCAGCCTGCGTTCAACGTCATCTCGGCCTTTGACCGCGACATCACTGAGTGGTCCGGACGCGTGGTGATAATCGGCGGAGATGCCGAAAGCTGCTTCCTGGCTGTGCGTCTTGGCACCGCCCGACCGGATGTCAGGATCGATATCGTCGATCCTGACGCTGGATTCGCTCTCAACAAGGCCGCCCCCGCACGCAATCTTCTAATGGCCCAGGTTGACTCCCTGGAGAACGTCCACCTGCATTCAGAATGCACCGTCGAAGAAGTGGGTGACGGGTTCATTCGCCTACAACACCGAGGCGTTCCGGAAACGTGGAACGGTGCCCAAGATGTAGTAACCGGCGGAAGGGTCTCCAATAACGAGCTCTACGAGAGCCTTATGGAGATCAACCCCGAACTGGAGGTTTATCGCATCGGGGACTGCATCGAGCCACGCGACATTCACGAAGGAACCCAAGAGGCTGCGGAGGTGGTGGAGCTGATCCGACTGCGGAGTTTGGAACGCCGCGCAACGCCTGCAGGGGTTGGGGTTGGGGTCGGCATCGACTGACCCGGAAGGGACAATTCCCGGCCTGACCGCCACCCAGTGTTCTGGACACCACTTTCGGGTGATGTCCGGAACACTGCCGTGTTGCCACGAACTCCGAGCGAACCTGCCAGGTTCCTGGGCCACATACCGGTCACTGTGCGGGGAGGTCGACCTTTCCGCGCACAGCTGCAACCCCGGCGGCCGTTGTGTCCTGACCCGGCGATCCGGCCAAACGTGACCGCAGGAAAGTGAGCTCGGCCAGGGAAATCTGACACCGATAGCGTGCTGTCGGGAAATCTCCTACGTCCACAGCCATTGCTTCCGGCAAGAGCAGGAGCGACGTGGCACCGATCTCCCGGGGAATCTCCGAGTAGCTGTGGACGGAAAGATCCGACCTCAGTTCCGCAAGCTTGCCCATCACCGCCCTCAGGACCCGCGGGTCCTCCGCAACGACTGCCACGCTTGTCTGCGCAGGGAGGCCCGCTACCGCTAGCCGAAGATCAGTCTCGAGGGTCAGGCCAATGGCAAACACGTCCGCGCGCCCGGCCATCTTGGCACGAGCCTTGGGCGCATCCGTCGACAATGCGACAAACACTGTCCGCGGGGAAGGCTCAATGGAATCAAGGCGTTCACTGGAAACCGGGTAGTCGAGTAGACGGGACAGATCGTCGAGACCCATGCCCGGGACCTCGACTTCAGGCTCAACAAAGACGACACGGATGTCACCCATGGCCGCGGCGCGAAACATTTGCTTGGCAAATTCGATGAAAGCAGATTCAGAAAGCCCATCGCGGATAGCCACACCCGCGGCAGCCCTCAGGCGCCCGGCAAGGACCGCGGTCTCGTCCGCGCTCCCCGCGGCAGAGAAATTGGTGACAAAACGCCCACTGGCGGTTCGGACCAGGGTGGCCCTGTCGACAAGGATTTCGAAGGCCCCCTGGACCGTCGCCCGATGCACCCCCCACGCGTCCGAGAAGTGCCGGGCCGAGGGAAGCAATTGATGATGGGCACGATGCTTTAAGAGCCACTCTTCCAGACCATCCGCCAGACGTCGGCGCAGATCGCGGCGATCCGAAACGTCCACTTTCTTCGTTACATCATCGAGTATCGCTGGATCCACGGCCGCCATGGCTCCCCTGTTAGGAATCTCGTCAGTCGCGTCCTGCCTCGTCGATCCATCCATGACCTCACATTATCACCGGCAAACCGAATTCTAAGGTCCATCGTGTACCGGATCCGTACCAAATTTTGCATCTTCAGGACAAGCACACCCTTGCTGATTTCAAATCAGGCGGATATCTAATGCCGTAACTTGGGGGTTGCCATGAGAGCTTGGGCGAGCAGCGGAAAAGCCTTGGCTCGCATCTCCGGCCGTAAGCCAAGATTAATACGGATTCGCCCAGGGACTCCAAAGCAAGCGGTGCCTGGCGCAAGCAGGAGCCCGTACTGCTCTGCGACTCTTCCACACCAAGCATCCACGTCAGCAACGCCGATCTCAGGAAAGACGGTAGTCCCTCCGTCTGGCGCTGTCAGCCGGATGACGGGCGAGCGGTCGCAGATGGCTGCTAGTTCCGCGTAGCTGTCGTATACAAGTGATCTGGCGCGGGATAGAAGTGCTTCGCTGTTATCTAAGGCGACTTTCGCGATGATTTCGCTGGTGGCTGCCGGGGAGCGCGAAGTACACCGCTGCATGGATCGCACATCATCGACCATCAAAGTAGGCCCGGCTATCCATCCAAGACGCAGTCCTGGGAGACCGTATACCTTCGAGAGACTGCCTACAGATACTCCGTTTGGAGCAACGGCGGCAACGGCCGGAGGGACCTGCGGCAATGCCAGGGGCAACCCACGAAAGGCCTCGTTTACGACAAGAACTGCGCCGACCAGCGCAAGTTTCGCGGCAATCCGGCTCAGGGCGTCAGCCCTGAGAACCTGACCCGTCGGGCTATGGGGGGAAGTCAGAAAAACGGCCCGTGTGTTTGGTCGTACGCTGCCAATGACCTGCTCCTCGGTGACCGGTGCCTGGATCAAGGTGACGTCGCAACCAATCTTTTGCGCCGTCGCGAGGGCGCTTTCGTGAGCCGGGGTCTCCATGACAACATGGCCGTCCGGATGGCAGGTCAGCTCGGCGACCATGGCGAGGGCTTCACCGGCCCCGACCGTGACGGTGATATTGTCCGCAATGACGCCGGGCATGGTGGCGGCTATTAATTGGCGCAGCTCGACGGAGCCGCCAGCCGACGTATAGTCGAAGGCGACCCCGTCGCCTAGAAACGACTTCGAGTCGACACGGGCGATGGCCGCCAGCTCGCCAAGTGTGAGCGGGGCTATTGCGCTAGACCCTAGGACAAGCGGGGCAGGCGATTCGAACGGCGCTGACCACTCGGCATGGCCGAAGGTCCGGTAAAGGTCAGTTGGCAAGGCAATCCTCTTTGAAAGCCGTTGTGGATGGGCTCGCTGCCCAAGCCTTGGAACGCGATCCTCGCTAAATGCACGTGGAAAGAAACCGACGGTTAGAAGCCCATGAAAATGCCCTGCCGCTTACGCTGATTGGTCAGCAGCCCGGTTGGAACGCGCCGTGCGGCTTCCTGCGGGTCCGGCATTCCGTTAGGCAAGAGGCAGCGCCACTATCCTGTGTTCCAGGATGTCAAGGAGCTTTCGCTGGCCATTTTCCGCTTGGATCCACAGGAGGCCGTGTTCTGGGACAACAATTTCTATCCTCCCGCGCCATCTGACCCCTCTTTCATCAAATGCCTCAACCAGGCCACCCTCAGCCAAGGAGAGAAATCCTTTGATTTCGGTCCTAGTTATCCTGTCGTTTAGCAAAAAACCCCTCCAAGCGAAAGACTCTTGTCTGCTGTCTCGGACAAATATCTGGTCGCACCCGCTTCACTCACCTTTCGGCCGAGCAGGTGGCATGGATACATACGTCGTCAGCAACGAAATCCAATAGGTTTACGGGGTCGCGAACAGCCTCAGGGCTGGTGCTGCCGGCTTGCAGAGGCCAGGCTAGCGATCATTCGCTGATGACTGCCGACGACCACGATTGCCCCCTATGGTTACGCTGACCAAGCGACGCAGCCGCTATGCCCCTGCGCGCCATTGCGGCCGGGCACCACTGGCGGGCTTTCCCTGTGTCATTCTTTGCTGCTGAAGGCGGCGTCGAAGCTGGTCTGCGAGGCGGGGAAGTCGAATTTCTTCAGGGCGGCGAGGGCTTCGGGGGCGCCGTGGAGGCGGTCCATGCCGGCGTCTTCCCATTCGATGCTGATGGGGCCGGTGTAGCCGATGGCGGTGAGGGCGCGGAAGGATGATTCCCAGGGGACGTCGCCGCGGCCGGCGGAGACGAAGTCCCAGCCGCGTCGGGGGTCGCCCCAGGGCAGGTGGGAGCCCATGACGGTGTTCCGGCCGGTGGGGCGGAGCTTGGTGTCCTTGCAGTCCACGTGGTAGATCCGGTCCTTGAAGTCCCAGATGAAGGAGACGGGGTCGATGCCCTGCCACATGAAGTGGGAGGGGTCCCAGTTCAGCCCGAAGGCTTCGCGGTGGCCGATGGCTTCGAGGGTGCGGACGGTGGTCCAGTAGTCGTAGGCGATTTCGGAGGGGTGGACTTCGTGGGCGAAGCGGACGCCGCATTCGTCGAAGACGTCCAGGATGGGGTTCCAGCGGTCGGCGAAGTCCTGGTAGCCGGCGTCGATGACCTTTTCCGGGACGGGCGGGAACATCGCGACGTACTGCCAGATGGAGGATCCGGTGAACCCGACGACGGTGTCCACGCCGAGGGCTTTGGCGAGCCGGGCGGTGTGTTTCATTTCCTCGGCGGCGCGGGTGCGGACGCCTTCGGGGTCGCCGTCGCCCCAGACCTTGGCCCCGACGATCGCTTCGTGCCGGAAGTCGATCGGGTCATCGCAGACTGCCTGGCCCTTGAGGTGGTTGGAGATGGCCCAGACCTTGAGGTTGTACTTTTCCAGGACGGCGAGTTTGGACTCGACGTAGCCGGGTTCGTTCCAGCGCCAGGCGTCCAGGTGGTCGCCGGAGACGGCGATTTCCAGGCCGTCGTAGCCCCAGCCGGAGGCCAGGCGGGCGACTTCCTCGAAGGGCAGGTCGGCCCACTGGCCGGTGAACAGGGTGAAAGGCCGGGTCTGTTGGTCTGTCATGGTTCCTTTTCTTCCGGTGGTACCGCTTACGCCGCGGCGTAAGCGATGACGTTTTCTTTGGTTGCTTGGGCCTTGTCCAGTTCGGCCACGACCCGGCCGGCTCGCATGACCATCACCCGGTCGGAGAGCTCAAGGAGCTCGGGGAGTTCGCTGGAGATCACGAGCACAGCCACCCCTTTGCGGGCGAGCTGTTCGATCAGACGGTGGATCTCGGCCTTC
>NZ_JCAXEA010000024.1:0-73540 GCF_059759125.1 Arthrobacter sp. GQ119
TGACACTGGCGGCGATAGCCACGTCCTCGTTTTGCGGAAAGCTTGGGGCGCCAAGCGCCTTCTTCAGTCGCTGGTTCACCTGGTCGTTCAGGAACTGCTTCGACGCTTTGGTTACGAGCACAGTGAACTGCTCACGAACCTTCTGCGTATAGGGTCCCGTATACACGCGACCTGTCAGGAACTTGACCCATTCGTCCTCCGGTTCCTTGAATTGTGCCGCTAGTGTCCTCTTGAGTTCACCGATGTATTTCAGTTCACCAGCCGCACTGATGATCGAGTCCAGATCAAAGACGTCCTTGGATAGTTTTTGCAGCTCGGGAATGAGGGACTCATCGATGTCGTTCAGATCGAGCACGAGGAACGGCTTGGCGTCCATGCGGTTCGGTGCATCGAGGTCAGTGAAGAATTGATACACCTCACCGTTAGTGAGGATCGCGATTCTGGCGTTCGTCACGGCAAAGTACCGGAAAAGCTGAGATGCGTGCTCGATTTTCACGGGCTCCGTGGATTTCTTGCACTCGATCAGGATCTGGATTTCCCCGTCCTTGACGATGGCATAGTCGATCTTCTCCCCCTTCTTGAGCCCGACATCAGCGATGAACTCTGGAACGACTTCCAGCGGATTGAAGACGTCATAGCCGAGAATTGTGGAAATGAACGGCATGACAAAGGCATTCTTGGTTGCCTCTTCCGTCTGGATCACTCCTCGCTGCTGGCGCACCTTTGCTGCCAACGCTGAGAGCTTTTCTGCAAATTCCATTTGTCCCCCCTCAAGAAATTCAATTGTGCTGCCAACCGTAGCGCAGGACTAAGAAATTTTGATGAAAGTAGCCATCGGGTCCCATGCCGTGCCCTACTGGGTGATCCAGTCGGCACGCCTAGTCCATCAAGACTGTGCTTAGGCGGGAGGAAGACGTCCCATGAGGGAGGCTAAGAAGGCGATTAGCAGGATGTGGGCCGCGGCGAACAGAGTCTGATACGGCCAGCGGGTGCGGCGGATGCTGGCTTCGTCGACCGAGTGCCGGCCGGAAGTATTCGGGGCGAAAGGCCCAATAACGGGAACACGCAAGGTGAAGAGGGACAGGGCAGCCAGTCGGAGGGCCGCCGCGGCAAAGGCGAGTCCCGGCAGCCCCGACGAATCCGGTCGCGAACGGTAGAAGGAGCTCGACTCCAAGCGCAAAGACATTGCATCCCAGCTGGGCGCCATCCATAGTACGGTCCCCGCGGGATCCCTCTTTGAAGGGCAGCCGGAAGCGCCCCGCTATCGCCGCAGACAGTATTGGGAGAACAACGCCAAAATAAACCAGGACCCTCATCCGGTGTCCCCCCCGCCCCGTCCCGAATGGCTCGTAGACACAACTATCACATGGGCACCAGTGCAGGGAACGCACGCTCGGTCACTGTGATGAGGCTGCTGGACCAGTGCCTAGTGACCGGCGGGCTGGAACAGCTCGACGACATTGCCGGCGGGATCCTCCAGCAAAATCTGCTGGCCGCCCGGGCCGGTGACAATGTCGTTTCGGAACGTAAGTCCGGCGGCGCGCAGCCGGTCCACCTCGGCGGCAATGTCGTCCACGATGAGGTGGATGCGGTTCCATCCACCCGGCTCCGGCACGGCGCCGTCCGGCATGGGCCGGCCGGCCGAGCTGGCGGGTCCGCTCAGCAGGAGCCGTAGGCGGCCGCGGCCGACGTCGGCGAACGCCGGTGCGGCGCTCATCCTGAGGGTGAATCCGAGGTGCTTCGTGTAGAAGTCGACCGCTGCGTCGACGTCGTCCACCATGTACCGGACGCTGACCATGTCCGTACCGTCGTCAGCCATTGCCAAGTCCTTTCCGAACACGTCTGGAGGCCGTCGATTCAGTTCTCCCAGCACCCGTTATAGCCGATCGGCGCAGATTTGGATGCACCCTTCTGCTTTCTTCCGGCGGACGAACCACTGCACCGTTGTGGCGGCTACCCAACTGCGCCACCATGAAGGTATGAACGCGGAAACACCAAAAGCGGAGGAACTGAGCCTTCCCCAGGCGTTCCTCCTTCTGGCCACGAACGACAAGGACGGCGAACCGCAGCTGCCGGCCTACGTGCTCCGGACCACGTTGGCAGGGGCGATACTCGCCGAGTTGGACCTGCTGGGCGCCATCGCCCTGGAGGGGAAGCATGTCAAGGCCACCGGCGCCGCCCCGGAGACGGAATTCCAGCGCGAGCTGGACCGCATCCGGGAGAAATCGCGGCCCCACACACCCAAGCGGTGGGTTTCCATGCTGGAGGGCCGCGGCGAAGTACAGCGTGTGTACGAACGGATGGCGTCGCTGGGCATCGTGGAGCATGTCGGTGAGAAGCACCTTGGACTGTTCAAGTCTGTGCGATATCCGGAGAAGGACCACGGTCCGGAAGCGGCGCTGATCCAAAAGATCCGCGCGGCAGTTAGCCCTGCGCCGACTCCTGCTGCGCCGCCCGCGGCGGCGTCTTCCGGTGCTGTGTCTCCCGCGGCGGCGTCTTCCGGTGCGGTGCAGCCGGGGGCCACGCAGCCTGAGCCAGTTCCGCCCGCGACGGCTCAGCCAGGCGCTGAAGTGTCCGGCACTGCACCGTCTGTCGCTGCGCCGCCCGATGCCAGGACCACCGCACTGATCGCCCTCCTTCAGGCGGCCGAGCTGCTCGGCACTCTTTTCCCGGAAGCAGATCTCAGCAGGGCGCGGGAACTGGCCAAGAACCACTGGCCGTCCCGGGCGGTGGAGGACGAACTGCGCATGATCCGGCTGACGCTCGTTGAGACCGCACCTTAGAACGCCGTTCGCCGAAACCCTGTTCGCCGAAAGTGCCCGGGGTTAGGATGCCGTGTGACCTTCGCCCACCGGCTTGCGGACATTGCCAGCCCCCTTTACAGGACACCCCCTCACGGGATGGTTTTGGCGTTGTTGCCATCCTTCGGGCAACGAATCTGGTTTTCACCGGGCTATGACTCCACGTGCTTAGCCAAGGGATTCATTTTCCTTGTTCATGAAGTAATCCACACCGGTGTATCCCCCATCAACGACGATAGATGCCCCCGTGATGAACGATGCGTCGGCGCTGAGGAGAAAAGCGACGATCTTGGCTATGTCGCTGGGACTCCCATTGCGACCCAACGGAGTGAGGCGTGCTGCTTCGCATGAGTCAGTCAATATGCCGGACGACCCAGCCCGGAGTCACGGCATTGACGCGAACTCCGCGGGGCCCAAGCACGTTGGCGAGGCTTCGAGTGACTGAAAGCAGAGCTGCTTTGCTGGCCGAGTAGGCGATGCTTCGGAAGGACCCGATGAAGGCATCCGTGCTGGCGATGTTGACAATGCTCCGCCGGGGGACATATAGGAGCCGAGTGCGTGAGCAAGGATGAGGGGTGCCGTGACATTGACCTCAAGCGTTCTATCCCAGGCATCAAGAGTAATTTCCTCGAAAGATTGTTTCTCAAGGATCCCGGCATTGTTGACGAGCGCATCCAAGTAAAATTCATCACGGATCTGGCGGGCAAAGTCCAGGGATTCAGATCTGTCTGCTAGATCGACTTGACGTATTTCCACGCCGTGCGTGCGCGCTAGCTCCTTCGCTTCATCGAGACCGGTGTTGTATGTAGCAATTACATTCCAGCCACTCTCCGCTAACCGTTCTGCAATTGACCGACCGATCCCGCGCGCTCCTCCGGTAACCAGCGCAGTACTTTCGCCTGTCATCGTGATGCCTCCGTTGAGTTCTCAGGTGGGGAACAGATAGACATACTGTGAGGTCAGCCATCGCCGAACGCCAGTCCAATTCTGAGACCACGGCGCTGCTGCATTGCCTTCGACGGAGGAGAGTCCAAACGATCCCGTGTGCAGCACAGGCTACGAGCCCGGCGGAGGTTCGCTCAAGGTTCGGCTTACGGGCACGAGCCGCGACATTTAGCGACGCGAAAATGCCGCCACTTATCGCTGCGATTCCATTTTTTCGGAGGCATGCCGAAGGCAGGTCAGAAACGGTCGCTCTTGACGGTCGCCGCTTGCGTGCAGGATGCCGTGGTTTCATTTCCGTATAAGTCTTGGGTAACGCGCATGGGGCTGAGAGGCAGCAGGTAGCGTCCCGGAAGGCCCTGCTGGTCCTGGCAGCAGTGCTCATCGCGGCCACGCTGTTCACGACCTCCGTGGGAAACAACTACTGCTGGTGGCCGTGGATCTTGTCATCGGCAGACCTGCAGTGGGGGCCTTCATGTCGCGCCGGATTACCGTTTCCTCTTGCCAGTTCGTCCGAACGGTGGGAATCTGCTCGGAGGAGAGAGGTCCGTGAGGCTATGGCAGAGAGCACGGAGATCGACGGCGATGCTGTCGATGAACTACAGACATCCTTTCGGGGTGAACTCGTCCGTCCGGACGATGTTGTTTACGACAACCATCGCAAGGTGTGGAACGGATCGATTGATCGCCATCCCGCACTCATAGCGCGCTGCACCGGCGTCGCAGATGTACGCGCTGCCCTCCGGCTCGCCCGCTCGCAGGATCTGCTGGTCGCTGTGCGCGGAGGCGGTCACAGCTTCCCTGGGCTGTCAGTGTGCGACGACGGCATGCTCATCGATCTCGGGCCGATGAAAGGGATTCGAGTGGACCCCGAGGCGCGAACGGCACGTGTTCAGGCCGGTGTACTGCTTGGCGAGCTCGATCGAGAAACGCAGGAGTTCGGTCTCGCTGTTCCTTCGGGAATCGTCACCCACACCGGAGTGGCGGGTCTCACGCTGGGCGGCGGCCTTGGGTGGGTCATGCGCAGGTACGGGCTCACGATTGATCAGCTTCTGTCCGTAGACCTGGTCACCGCCGAAGGCGAGCTGGTCAGGGCCAGCGAGGATCAGAACGCCGACCTCTTCTGGGGCGTGCGGGGCGGGGGCGGGAACTTCGGCATAGTCACCCAGTTCGAGTTCCGTCTTAACCCTGTGGGCCCCTACGTTATGGCCGGTCCGGTCTTCTGGCCGATGGAAGATGCTCCGGAGGTGCTGCGGTTTTATCGCGACTGGATCGCGGACTGCCCCGACGAGCTTATGACCATCGCTGTGCAGAGGAGGGCGCCGGCGCTGCCGATCGTCCCGCCCGACCTGGTCGGAAAGCACGTCGTGGCGATCGCCGCCTGCTATGCGGGATCGGTCGAGGAGGGTGAACGGGTTGTGCGGCCACTCAAGGAATTCGGTTCGCCTGTGCTGGATCTTTGCCGGCCGAAGCCTTATCTGGAACATCAGAAGATGTTCGATCCATCGTTCCCCCACGGCTGGTCATACTACGTCCGGTCCTGTGACGTCGCAGCACTGAACGATGACGTCATCGACATCGTCGTCGAGCATGGCATGCGCATCACCTCGCCGATCACCAGCATCGGTCTGTGGCAGATGGGCGGAGCGGTGGGGCGTGTCGAGGACGATGCCACCGCGTTCAATGGCCGCCAGGCCGGGTTCACCTTCAACATCAACGGCAACAGCATGACCGCCGATGGCTTCGACGCTGAGCGCGAATGGGCCCGCAACTACTGGTCCGCCCTCGCCCCCCACCACACCAGCGTCTACGTCAACTTCCTCATGGAAGAGGGCGAGGAGCGGGTCAGGCAGGCCTACGGTGCCGCCAAGTACGACCGGCTCAAGGCACTCAAGCGCAAGTACGACCCAACGAACTTCTTCAGGCTCAACCAGAACATCAAGCCCGGCTGACGGCCTTATTCATGGGCTCCATGAACATGACATCGGGCTCCGCTACCCTAGAAACGCGAATGGCCACCGGCGACGCCGGACGCATCTCAGACGCTTTCGGCGTCAGTGGCCCCTACTTCATCAACGGAACCATCACAGCCACCCTCACCAGACTCCGCTTACGCGAAATCGACGTCCAGACACTCGCCCGCATGGTCCGACGAGCTGCCCAACAGATGACGTGGACCCTTTCTAGCCCCTGGTTCGACGTCGTATAACGCAGCCGCACGCCTTCAAAAACGCTTGTTTTTGACTGCCACTGCAATCCGTTCCGGCGCAAGGGTGCAGTCAATAGTTTGCTGTCCGAAGCCCGTCTTGCAGGTGCAGAAACGGTCGTTTTTGCCCTGCTTGAAGAAGATGCAGCGGAAGCATCTTCTGACGCTGCACGATGCCGGCGAGTATACGCAGGCTGAACTAGCAGAGCTGTTCCGGGTGTCCCGGACGACGGTGTACCGCGAGCTCCGACGACGCCTCGTCTGAAGACCGACGCGGCGCCCACTGCTAGGAGGTCAACTTTGTGCTGCAAAGAGAATGTACTAGGTACGACATTTAGCGCTGCGAAAATGCCGCCACTGATCGCGGCGATTCACACCCGCAACGCCAGCGGACGACGGCGGGCGGCCCCGCCGTCGTCCGCTGGCTAACGCCCGCATCGCCCGCTCACGCTACCGGTCCGCGTACTGGCGCGCCCCACCAGCGTCACTCGCCAGGTGGGCGCAAATCCGGTCGACGATGGATTCGACGCCTCCCTCTGACGTGAGGCACAGGCCGGCTTCGTCTGTTTCCAGGGGTTCGAGGGTTTCGAGCTGTGAGGTCAGGAGTGATGCCGGCATGAAGTGACCGGGGCGCTGGGTCAGCCGTTTCTGCAGCACGGCGGGCTCCGCGTTCAGGAGGATGAACCGGGTCGCGGGTTCCGTTGCGCGGATGGCATCCCGGTACGCCCGTTTGAGGGCTGAGCATGCGACCACGGTTCCTTCTTGCCGGGAAGCCGCGAGCTGAGCACCAACGAGACGGAGCCACGGCCACCGGTCCGCGTCGGTCAAGGGAATGCCCGCAGCCATTTTTTCTACATTGGCGGGCGGGTGCAGGGAATCGGCGTCCACGAACGTGGCACCCAGGCGGGCGGCCAGCGCTGCCCCGACGACGGACTTGCCTGCCCCCGAGACACCCATGACCACGATTGGGTGGCGGAACATTAAAGTGCGCCTTGGTGGGAAGTGCCGGCGGGAATCGGCACGAGGCGCGTGACTTCCACAGGCCTTTCCAGGAGCCCCTCGAGTGAAGCGTTGAGCCGTTTGACGGCGTCGCCCTCGCCGTGGGCGTCGAGCAGTTCGGCACGTTCCCATTTTTCAATCATCATGATCTGGCCGCTGGGTGATTCGTGGATGGCGTACAGCAGGCAGCCGGGCTCTTCATGCACTTCTGCAATGGCGGGGGAGAGGGCGGCGACGACCTGGTGGTAGGTGCCCTCCTTGGGAGTAAATGCTGCGGTGACAACGATGGTCATTGGTGTTTTTTCCTTGTGTGTGAAATGCGATCAGGCTTGGCCTGCGGAGACTGGGGGGCGCTGTCAGCCGCGCATCGGCAGAATTCCGGCGTCTGGGATCAGTTCGGATGATGCCAGGTTCAGCCCGGTTTCGCTGTCGAAGTAGCTGGCCATTCTGGCCTCGGGGGAGACCGTGCAGGCATCTCCTGCCATCAGGCGGGTTTGTCCCGTCTGACGGACCCACAGGAGTTCGTCCTGGTTGAGCTCCCACAGCTTCAGGTCCAGGGCGGGGTCCGGCTGGACTCCGATGAGGGTGTCCGCGCCAAGGTCCTCGATCCTCCGGACCGTTCCCGCGAGGCCGGGCCCGCCGACGTCGGCGGAGACAGCCAGGTGTTCCGGCCGCAGGCCCAGCGTCGTGGTTCCGGTCCTGAGCCGGAGCCCTTCCGGCGCCGGGAGCCGCAGCCCTCCGAGGGCGGGGAGCCCGTCGGTCACCGTGGCCGCCATCAGGTTCATGGGCGGGCTGCCGATGAACCTGGCGACGTACGCGTTGGCGGGGCGGGTGTAGATCTCCTGCGGCGTGGCATGCTGCTGCACGATGCCGTTGTGAAGAATGACGATCTGGGTGGCCATGGTCATGGCTTCAACCTGGTCGTGGGTGACGTAAATGAACGTCTTCCCGGTCAGCCTGTGCAGCCGAACGATTTCGCCCCGCAGTTCAGCGCGGAGCTTGGCGTCGAGGTTGGACAGCGGTTCATCGAGCAGGAACATTGACGGGTTGCGGATCAGGGCGCGCGCCAAGGCCACACGCTGCCGCTGGCCGCCGGAGAGTCCTCCGGGCTTGCGGTTCGCGTACTGGTCCAGTTCCAGCATCGCCGAGACACCGGCGACGCGTTCGGAGATGTCCTTGGACGAGCCAAAGATGCGGCGTGCGATCGCGCTGATGCCCGGGATGTGGTGCCAGGCCTTGAATCTGTCCAGCGCCAGGGGGAATGCGATGTTGTCGCGGACTGTCAGGTGCGGATAGAGCGCATAGGACTGGAAGACGAAGGCGATGTCGCGTTCGCGCGGGCTTTGGCGGTTCACGCGGAGGTTGTCGAAGATGATGTCGCCGGCGCTCGCATCCGTGAGTCCGGCAATGATGCGGAGCAGCGTCGATTTTCCTGATCCCGACGCGCCGAGCAGGACAAGGAATTCTCCGTTGTCGACGTCGGCGCTGAAGTCGTGGATGACCTGGGTGTCCCCGAACCGCTTGCTGATGTTGCGTAGTGAGAGCTTTGCCATGATCAACCTTTGACTGAGCCGGCCGTGAGGCCCGAGACGATTCGACGTTGGACAAGGAGGAAGAAGATCAGCGCCGGCAGCGTGAACAGCAACGCGGCGGCCATAACTGAGTTCAGCGAGGTCAGGTACTGGCCGATGAAGGAGGCCAGGCCCACCGACGCCGGCCAGAGGTCACGTTCGGCGATGAAGGTCTTGGCCAGCAGGAATTCGTTCCACCCGTCGAAGAAGTTGATAACGGCGGCCGCGGCGATGCTGGGAAGGATCAGCGGGGTTAGGACCAGCGACAGTATGGTGACGCGGGGACACCCGTCGACGGCGGCCGCCTCTTCGATTTCGTAGGGGATCGCATCGATGGCCCCCTTGATGATCCAGACGCTCACGGGCATCGTGAAGGCAACGTTGGCGAGGATCAGGCCGCCCATTCCGTTAAGGAGCCCCAGCGAAGCGAACAGCGCGTAGATCGGGACGACGAGCAGTGCCTCGGGCAGCATTTGGGTGGCGAAGAGCAGGAACCCTGCGGCGCCCTTGCCATGGAACTTGAATCTCGACAGCGCGTAGCCGGCCAGCACCGCGAAAATGAGGGAAAGCAGCGTGGTTCCGCCGGCGATGACCATGGAGTTGCTGAGCCATTTGAAGATGGGGACGCTGCCGATGACGTCGCCGAGGTCCCCGAGGCGTTCCCAGTGCGGCCACCAGCCTTGGGCCTGGCCGTAAAGTTCGGAGTCCTGGCTGAGCGCCGTGTTCAGCATCCAGTACAGCGGGAAGCCCGAGAAGAGGACCAGGGCTGCCAGCATGAGATAGCGGACGGGCCTGCTGAAGTTTCGCGTGCCAGGTGCCTTCAGGCGCCGCCTTGCAGGGGATGTCCGTGCGATTGGTGGTGCTTCTTTCGTTGTCATTGGGCTAGGCCTCCTTAGCGGCGTTGCGCCGTTCCATCATGAAGTAGACAACCGTGACGAGCAGGGACAGCACCAGTCCGAGGGCGCCGATGGCCGCGGCACGGCCCAGCTCCTGGTTGCTGAAGGCCTGCCGGTACACGTTGACCACCAGGGTGTTGGTGCTGTCCACCGGTCCGCCGCCGGTCAGGAGGTAGATGATCTCGAAACGGCGGATGGACCAGATCGTCATGAGGAGTGTGACCACTCTGACGGTGGGGGCGATGTGCGGCCAGGTGACGGCCTTGAAGGTTTCCAGTGCCCCGGCGCCGTCCATGCGGGTGGCCTCGTAGAGTTCGCTCGGGATTGATTGGAGCGAGGCGAGCACCACGAGCATGACGAGGGGCATGACCTTCCAGACGGAGGTCAGGACGACGGCGGCCATGCCGAATTTTGGATCGACAAGCCAGCCCTGCTGGCCGATGCCGAGCACTCCGACCACTTCGTTCAGCACACCGTCGGAGCGGTTGAAGATCCAGCTGAAAATCAGGGCGGTCGCCACTGTTGGGACGGCCCAGGGGAACGTGATGATGGCCCGGACGATCGTGCGTCCCTTGAAGGCCTGGTTCAGGAGCAGCGCGGATCCTGCGCCGATGGCGACGGCGAAGATGACCGTCGCCGCCGTGTACAGGATGGTGGCGCCAAGGGAGTTGTAGAACTGGGGGCTGCTGAGCAGGCGGGAGTAGTTTTCCAGCCCGATCCCCGTTCCGCCGTCGGGCCTGACCAGCGGGGTCTTGGTGAAACTGAGCTGAACGCCCTGCACCACGGGGATGATCATGAAGATGATCAGGTAAATAACCGCGGGGCCAATGTAGATGTAGGGGGAGATCCGCTGCCACATGTGGTGTCTGGAGGGAGCGTCCTGTATCTGGTTCTGTGCCACAGCCGGCGGGGAGATCGAAGTTCGGAGCGACATTGCCCTGATCCTTTGCGTTGGTCCACTCAGCCGAGCAGCTGAGTTACTTGTTTCTGGGCGGTGGAGAGTGCTGTTGCGGCGTCGCCACCGTCCACGAGGTAGCGTTCCACCTGGGTCATGACTTCCCGCATGATGGCTTTCGTCTGCGCCTCGTACCCCTTGATAAGGGGGCTTCGAGAGTCCGCAGCGAGGTCGATAAAGGACTTCGCCCACGGATTCGCGGCGGCGTAATCAGGAGCCAGCGGGACGTCCGTGGCGAGCGTCGAGGGACCCATGGCCTTCCGGAGTGCTGCCTGTCCGGCGTCGGAGCCCACCCAGCCGACAAAGTCGACGGCCAGGTTCTTGTTCTTGCCGTACCCGTTGACGGCCAGCACGATTTCCTGGTGCGCCGACGGCGTGGGGAGCGGGATCCGGTCGGCGAAACCGATGTCGGCCGATTTAAGGGTCTTGGAGGACCGCAGGATGCCGGCGACTGTGGAGGAGACGTCGATCATCATGCCGAGTCGGCCCTCTCGGAATTTCGTGCGCATGGTTGAGGCGTCATCACCGATCGGCATGGCGCCTGAACGGTAGATCTCCCCGAACGCCTCGACGCCGGCGATGTTCTCCGCCGAATCGATGGTGGGCCGCGAGCCGTCCGACCAGGATCCGCCGTGCCCGTAGGTCCAGACATCGAAGTCCATGAACCAGGAATCGAATTCCGTCATCTGGTGGCGGACGCCGAAGCCGTCCAGTCCGGTGGCGGAGCGAATCTGGCTGGCGGCTGAGATCAGTTCCGCGACATTGCGAGGCGGGGTGACGTTGGCTTTCGCCAGGAGCTTGCGGTTCCAGAAGAAGTTCCAGTTCAGCCGTTCCCAGGTGATCCCGTACTGCACCCCGTTGACCAGCCCCGACGCGTTCGTGTGGTTGAACGGCCGGCCCTTGTGTGACGAGATGACGGAGGTGAGCGGGGCCAGAATGCCTGCGTCGGCCAACGGGTAGAAGTTGACGTCCTGAACCACGAAGACGTCAGGGCCGCCCTTGCCGCCGAGCTCGGTGTTGAGCTTGTCTGCGAAGGAAAGGAACGGTGTGGTGCTTTGGGCCAGGCTCGCGGAGGGGTTGGCTTCCTTGTAGGCCTGAATGGCCTGCCACATCGCCTCGCCGCGGCCGGGCTCAAGCCACTGCCAGCTGCCAAACTTCAGCGTGCCTCCGGCCGATGCGGCACGGTTCGGGTCGATGTTCGGGCCGGCCCCGCAGCCGGCCAGGACCATGCCGGCGGCTGCAGCCCCGGCAATCCCGAGGAAATTGCGCCGGTCCATCATGTCGCGGGCACCACGTCGAGTGCGAGGGCCTCCGTCTCACGGCGCAGCTTCAGGGCCTCTTCCAGGGACGTGTCGATTTCGACGTCGTCCCAGCCGACGATGCCGCCTTCAGGCACATCGTTGACCAGCTTGACGTGGTGGGCCATGGCGACAGGAAGGGCGCGGTCCCGGACTGACTTTTCGGCCGAGATGAGCTTGCCCCAGACGGTGAAGCCGCCCTCGCCGTCGAGGATTTCCCCGGCGCGCAGGTTCTTCTTGGCGCAGGCAACGACGTCGGCGTGGAAGCCTTCCGGCGCGCCGGTCGCAACGCCGCGAAGCACGGCGTTGGCGATGGAGACGTTGAGCTCCAGCCCGACGTAGTGGTAGGGGCGGTAGAGCGCGGCGTACTGGCCGGTGGGGTCCGGGTGCCAGGGGTATTCCTGGAAGCAGCCCGAGACGTATTCATTGGTTGCCTTCACGACGACGAAGACTCCCTCCTGCGTGTTGTGGGGAATCCAGTCTCCCTCACGGGTCACGCTTGACATGACGTCAACGCTGCCTGCGTTGGCGAGCACGCCGCCGTCGGCTGCCGGTCGGCAGATCGTGGCGATCTCTTCCACATCGCCGGGCGTGAAGGTCAATCCCTCGTCCGACGGGCGCAGGCCCGCGGCGTTGGCCACGGCCGCCATTTCGATGGCGGCCTTGGTACCGTCGCGGAAGGAAGTGTGCATGTAGGGGTTGAGCTGACCGGATTCTGTCAGTTCCTTGGAGAACTCCCAGTTCTCCCACACATTATCCGGGTTCATCTGGTGGTAGTGGGACAGGTATTTGGCGCCCTTGCCGGCGCAGACGACGTCGAAGCCCGACGTCCGGGCCCAGTCCACGAGCTCCCAGATCAGCGCCGGCTGGTCGCCGTAAGCCAGGGAGTATACGACGCCGGCTTCCTCGGCCCGCTTCGCCAGTGCGGGTCCGGCGAGGGCATCAGCCTCGACCGTGACCATGATGATGTGCTTGCCTGTCTCGATGGCGCGCAGGGCGTGGTTGATGCCCACGATCGGGTTGCCGGTGGCTTCGACGATGACGTCCAGGTCGGCGTCGAACAGGACGGAGGCGTCGGTTACCACGGCCGTGGACCGCGCTGCGATGGCCGCGGGGATGTCCGCGGCGAAGGCTTCTTCGGGCCAGTCAACCAGCTTCAGTGCCCCCTTGGCGCGTTCGGCGTTGATGTCGGCGATGGCCACGACGTGGATGCCGGGAATGTTGCGGGCCTGTGCCAGGTACATCGTGCCGAACCGTCCGGCGCCGATCAGCCCCACGCGGATGGGGGCGCCCTCGGCCTCGCGCTGGGTCAGAAGTTTGTGCAGGTTCATAACTACCTTTCAGTGGGTGCGGCTCCATCCCGAATGGAGGGCCGGCGGAAAACTTGGGGTCTGCCGCAGCGTTGCGGTGAACGACGCTCAGGTGGCTGGCTGGGGTGTGCTGCCTCGGACCCTGGCGGTGCTGTGGTAGACAACCGGCTCCGAAGTAAACATAATGGAACCGGTTACACTTTTATGTCATACCTGCCCGACGAGGTCAATACCCTAGTCTGAAAAAGTTCCTGCCGGAGGTTCCGGGGAGCCGCAGCAGCCGATTGAGGAGTACACGTGCAGAAGCAGCCGACCATACGCGATGTTGCCGCGGCTGCGGGGGTGTCCGTTGCCGTCGTCTCCCGGGTCCTCAATCCGGGCTCGGGGCCGGTGGCGGCGGCGACCCGCGGCCGGGTGAACGACGTGATGGAATCCCTTGGGTACCACCCCCGCACGGCGGCGAGGGAACTGAAGCACGGCCCGCCCACCACACTGGGGCTGCTCCTGGCCGACGTCTCCAATCCCTTCTTTGCCCGGCTGGCGGACCAGGTCGTCCAGGAGGCCCACTCCCGCGGAATCCAGGTGCTTCTCATGACGACGCAGGAGGACGACCAGCTTGAGTCGGAGCGTCTCGCTACGCTCATTGAGCGGAGGGTGAGCGGGATCATCGCCACGCCCACCGGGAACAATCTGGAAACCTGGAAAAGGCTCCAGGATATGGGGACCGATGTGGTCTTTGTTGACCGCTCGATCCCGTCGCTGCCGGCGGTCGACGTTGTCGCCATCAACAACACCGAGTCGGCGCGCTCGGCCACGGCCCTGCTGGCTGCCCATGGACACCGCCGCATCGCGATAATCTCCGGCCCGGCGTCATCGACAACCGGGCGGGACAGGATCGCCGGCTACCGCGAAGCGCTTGAAGCCGCCGGATTGGCTCAGGATGACCTTCTCATCCGGTCCGTCGCGTTCCGCGGCGGGGCTGGCGGCGATGCCGCGACGGCATTGCTCAACCTTGCGGATCCGCCCACTGCCCTCGTGGTGGCCAATACCGCTCAGGTGACGGCCGTACTCCGGCGCCTCGTGCATGCCGGGGTTTCGATTCCGGAGGAACTGTCGGTCATCGTGTTCGAGGATTCCCCCTGGACCGAACTCATGACCCCACCATTGACCATCGTCCGGCAGCCTATCGATCTGCTGGCCCGGCACTCCGTCCGGCTGGCACTGTCCAACCCCAGCGGCAAGACCTCCGGAAAACCGACTGTTGTCCGCGTCGATGCGGAGCTCATCGAACGCTCCAGCGTTGCCCGGCCGAAGCCGCCCGCCTAGTCATCCGGGCACCCGGGCTGGCTCCCGCCGCGCGTGAGCTGCCGGAGGGGTCATTTACACCGGGGCGCCCTGCATGGTACAAAAAGTGAACCGGTTCCACCTGTTACCACTCCCGCCTATTGCCCCCGGTGTCCTGGCTGCTTGCTGCTCCCGCCCAGCCGCCGGCCGCCTCAAAACGTAAGGACTTGTTCATGACGGAAACCACGCGACGCTCGCTCGCACTGCTGGGACTCGGCCCGATGGGCGGGCCCATGGCCCGCCGGCTGCTGGACTTCGACGGCGGTCTCACGGTCTGGAACCGGACGTCCGCCAAAGCGGAACAGTTGGTTGCACTGGGTGCGCGCGCCGCCGCATCGCCGGCGGATGCCGCGTCCGACGTCGTCCTCACGGTCCTGCCCGATCTGGACCAGGTCGAATCCCTGCTGCCGGGACAGGACGGATTGCTGTCCGGCTGGGCGGCAAAGGGCATCACCCGCCCCTTCCTCGTGGTGCACGGGACAGTCTCACCGATCGCCGTGGCGGCCTTTGCCGAACGCTTGTTCCGCGAGCACGGGGTCACGGTCCTTGATGCGCCAGTCAGCGGCGGCACCGTCGGGGCGGAGCAGGGAACGCTCAGCATCATGGTCGGTGGGGATGAGAACGCGGCCCTATCCATGAAGCCCATGCTCCGGGCCATGGGCACCACCGTCCGGTACATGGGCCCGAGTGGTTCAGGGGCTCTCGCCAAGGCCTGCAACCAGATCGTCGTTGCCGCCACAGTGACGGCAGTTTCCGAAGCCATGCTTCTGGCACGCAATGGAGGCTTGGACCTGGCGGTTATGCTCGAGCTGCTGCAAGGCGGGCTGGCCGATTCCGCTGTCCTCCGGCAAAAGGGTTACAGGTGGCTCAACGGCGACTTCGCCGGCGGCGGCAGCGCGCAGAACCAGCTCAAAGACCTCATGTTCATCCTTGATGCGGCAACTGCGGAAGGCCTTGAACTGCCGCTGAGCAGCACCGTGACGGGGTTGTTCGACGAGATGGTGGGCCGAGGCGACGGCGCTCTCGATCACACAGGCATCCACCGCACCCTGGCACTTCGCTCTCAGGGCTCGACGAGGGTGGACGGGTAGGGCCGATCTAAGGGCGTGTCTCTACCGGAGCGACGCCTCAGCCGGCGGGCTGTTTCCCTGCCTGCTGCTGCCCTGCTTGTTGCGGGTACTCAGTGGCGGCCCAGGATGCGAGCAGACGCATGGCCTCTTCAGATGGCGAACCCGGCTCAGCGGTGTAAATGGTCAGGGTGAGCCCAGGCTCGGCGGCCATCTCGAGTCCCTCGTAGGCAATGGTGATCTCGCCGACGACCGGGTGGCGGAAGGTCTTGAAGCCGGCGCCGTGGTGGCGGACGTTGTGCGAGCTCCAGCGGCGTCGGAACTCCTGGCTTCGCGTGCCCAGCTCACCGACCAGGTCATGGAGTTCCTTGTTGTGCGGGTCCCGGCCGGCTTCGGCGCGCAGGATGGAGACAACGACGTCGGCCGCGGAGTCCCAGTCCGGGTGGAAGTCCCGGCCGCGCTCCTCGAGAAAGATGAAACGGGCGAGGTTCGGCGGCTGGCCAGGCATGTCGTACACGTCCTTGTAGAAGGCGCGCGCGAGTGTGTTGACGGCGAGCAGGTCCATGCGGCCGTTGCGGACGAACGCCGGCCCGGAAGTGACGGCGTCGAGAGCCCACTGAAGGCTCGTGTGCGGCGTCCAGCTCTTTGAACTCCGGCGTTTGGGTGGGCGTGCCACGGGGCTTGCTGCGTGCGCGAGGTCGAACAGGTGCGCCCGTTCGGCGTCGTCCAGGCGCAAGGCCCGGGCGATGGCGTCAAGGATTTCGGGGGACGCACCGCTGATGGCGCCCCGCTCCAGCCGGGTGTAATACTCAATGCTCACTCCGGCGAGTGTTGCCACTTCGCTGCGGCGCAGCCCGGCAACACGGCGGTTCGTCCCTGTGGGCAGCCCGAGCTCCCCGGGCGAGATCCTGGCACGCCGTGAGGTGAGGAATTCGCGAACGTCTGCACGGTTGTCCATGAATCCACGATAGGCGCCCCGACTGCGCTGAAGGAGTCCCTCCAGGTACCCCTTTCCGGCGGGACTCCCTCCGCCCGCAGATACATGGTGTGGTGGATATCAACCCGGGCGCTGATGGCGCAGGAAGGAAGAAAAGGTGTCCAGCATGCGACTGAAAAACCCGACTCTGGCCGCGGTCTTCGCGCTGGCATTGTCCCTCGCCGGGTGCAGCACCCCCTCGAACGCTCCGGCTTCTGCCACTCCGGCGCCGTCCTCCCCGCCCGACCACCGACAAGATCGAGGACTGACCATGAGCATGAAAGCGACAGCAGGCAGCACCCCGATCACCATCCGGATCGATGGCGAGACCGTGGCCGGAGCCCTCTCCGGTAACGCCACTGCACGGTCCCTGATCGAGCGGCTTCCCTTGACGCTCTCCTTCAGCGATCACGGCGGTCAGGAAAAAATCGCGAAGCTACCGGAGCCTCTTTCGCTCGACGGCGTGCCCGCCGGCGATGACGCAGATCCACTGACCATCGGCTACTACGCGCCTGACCAGGCCCTCGTCCTCTACTACGAGCGCGTCGGGTACTTTCCTGGAATCGTGCGGATCGGGTCGTTCGACGACCTCGCGTCGATCCGGGACCGCAGGGGCGGTTTCACAGCCAGTCTGGCCCCCGCAGACTGAGCCGGGCAGCAGCACCCGGTTCACCGACGCGCCCAGTCCGGATAATCCATGAAAAGCGATCATTTTCAACTGATATACATTGGGTAGCCTGTTGCATTTCCAGCCCATTGCCGGATGCGGCAGGCAAGTGGAGGATGGATTCATGAGTGCAGATGTATTCGGACCCGTCGTCTCGTCACTGCGGGGTGCCGGATGGTGACGGCGAAGGCCACTGGGCGCAAGCGGGGGTGGATCATCGCGGCGGCGGCTGCCGCCGTCGTGCTCGCTATTGGGCTGGCACTGTTCAAACCGTGGCTGCTGTTTGTCGACGTAAAGGTGGATGAAGCGCTGCCGACCGTTGCTGTGTCCCCCGAACGGGCGGCACCATCTCCTACCGCGGCTTCCGAGGTGCCCTCCCCGCCCGCGACCCCTACGCAGAAAGCCCCCGCCGGCCCGGTCCAGCTAGCCTCAGGCTCCCTCATCAGCCACGAACACGCAACGACCGGGAACGTCCGGATAATTAAGCAGGCGGACGGCACGCGGGTGCTTACCCTGGAGAATCTCGACACCTCCAACGGGCCGGATGTGCACGTCTGGCTCAGCGCCGCCGACGTCGTGGAGGGAACCGCCGGGTGGTACACGGCCGGTTCCGCGGCGTATCTTGACCTCGGTCTGATCAAGGGAAACCAGGGCAACCAGGTGTATGCAATTCCCGCAGACGCTGATCTTTCGAAGTACAAGTCCGTTGATCTGTGGTGCGTACAGTTCGCCGTGTCATTCGGAGCGGCCCAGCTTAAATTCTGAGGCGAGCTTCATTGTGCTGGATCCGGATGGCAACCCGGTCCTTGTAGACCAGCACGTCTGAGCAGCAAGGGGGACGACGGCGGGAAGGCCCCGCCGTCGTCGGCTTCGCCGCCGCCACAAGGGGTTGGGGGTGTCTGATAGACACTGCCGCAGTCCGATGAGGCTGCGTAGCGTGATGGTTGTGGACAGAAAAGACGACATCCGTGAGTTCCTGATCTCGCGCCGCGCGAAGATCAGCCCCGAGCTGGCCGGCATTCCCAGCTACGGGCATCTGCGACGTGTGCCGGGCCTGCGCCGTGAAGAAGTGGCGCAGCTCGCCGGGGTGAGCACGGATTACTACACGCGGCTGGAGCGCGGCAGCCTCCGCGGTGTGTCCGACTCCGTGCTCGAGGCTGTCTCTTCCGCCCTTCAGCTGGACGAGGCCGAGCGGGTGCACCTGATGGATCTGGCGCGGACGGCCAACGCGCCGTCGCGCCGGGCGCCGCGGCGGCCTCCGCCGCATCGAAGTTCGGCGTCGAGGGCTGGGCCGAATCCCTCGCCCCCGAAATCGCACACTTCGGCATCCGCACCATGATCGTGGAACCGGGCTTCTTCCGCACCGAACTGCTGACCCCGGAATCCACGCAGTACGCCGAATCCACCATTGGCGACTACGCCGAGCGGACCGAGCAGACGGTCACCGCGTGGAAGGGCATGAACGGCCTGCAGGGCGGCGACCCGGCCAAGCTCGCCGACGCCCTGATCCAACTGGCCGGGCTGGACGAACCGCCGCTGCGCTTTGCCGCCGGAGCGGACGCCGTCGGCACCTTCGAGACCCGGTCCAGGGAACTCCGCGACCAGGCCGACGCGCACCGCGAACTCTCCAGCAACCTCGCCCTCGAGGACGCCTGACACCTGCGTAGGCGGACGAACTGGTACAACTTCCTTACTCGAGCGGAAGGAAGAGAACGGTATAAATCCCCAGGACGGCGAGAAGGACCACGCTCGCCGCGACGGCCGCCGTCGACGCGATGTCCGGGGCCATCACATCCTGCTGGATGCCGCGGATGGCACGGCGGAGGCGGCGCCTGCGGGTGAGGTTGATGGCCAGGGCGGTCAGGACGGCGGCGGCCACCAGGGTACCGGCGAACCAGCCGTGGTGCGGCATCCAGCGGAGGAAGATGGCGGCGGCCACCACCATGGACATGGTGGTGCGGCCCCACGCGAGGTCCGTGCGCTCAGGCTGCAGACCGGCGTCGCCGTGAATTGGTGTATCGCTCTGTGCCGGCACGGGTCAGGTGGCGCGGACGAGGACGAAGACGACCATGATGGCGGCGACGAGGGCGCCGCCGGCGGCGAGGATGGGTGCGATCCAGGGCAGCGGCAGCGGGGTCTTTTGGCGCATGGAGCGCTCGACGTTCAGCCAGCGGAAGAACGATCCGCCGCCGATGACGAGGGCGAGCACGAGCAGGAGCACCGCGATGGTTTTGCGGAGTTCCGGGCCGAAGAGGTCGGCCATGAAGGCCTCGACGGCGACGCCGCCTGCGAGAAGGGCGAGCGAGGTGCGGATCCAGGCCAGGAAGGTGCGCTCGTTGGCGAGGGTGAACCGGGGATCGGGTTCGGTTCCGCCGCCAAGGATCCGGGCTGAAAGGCCGCTTCGTCCGCCCTCGCTCCGGGGGTCTGTATCTGCCACGTGGGGTTTCCCTTTGTTGTCGTCGGTGCCTGTTCAGTACCACGCTACGCGTTCAGTTCGCGGATACGGTGCGGATCCTCGGAACGCACGGGGACGACGGCGGGAGGTCCCGCCGTCGTCCGTTCACCCCCTGCGGCAGCGGGCGCGCTACTGCCCGAGCCCCAGCGCGAGCTGCGCAATTATGGTGGACAGCAGGAAGGATGCCGTGATGGCCACCAGACCAACCGGGATGATCTTCCAGCCGATGTTCTTCAGCAATGGGATGTCCTTGCCCAGGGACAGTCCGGCGAGCGTCAGCATGACGGTGGCGATGGACAGGAAGTCGACCGTTTTGATCACCGCGGTGAGCGCTTCGGCGGCGAAGAACCACGGGCTGGAGATGTAGGCACCGATGGTGGTGATGTAGACGATCGCCGAAATCTTCCTGGTGACTTTCGACAGGGCAATGCTTACCAGGACCAGTGCGAGCATGATCCCGTACCCGGCGACAATCGACAGACTGAACCCCTTGGCCGCCACCGAGGCAGTGCCGATGCCAAGGACTGTAAGCGCCGACAGGGAGAGCCACAGCGGGAGATGTATGGCTGCTGAGGATTCGGCGACCCGTTCGCGGAACCGCCGGTTTTCTTCGGCCTGGGCCTCGTACCGCTCCATGTCGGCCCGGCCGCCCTCAGCGGCGGCACCGGCCGTGACAGCAGCAGCTTCCCGCGTCTGCCGGCGGGTGAGGGCCCTGTAGAAACGGTCCGCCAGCGGCAGCGCGATGTAGATGCCGACGTAGACGCCAAGGATGGTGGTGATCAGGTTGGAAACCGCTGCCATGCCCAGGATGGCTTCCTGGTCGCCGGGGTAGGCCGCGATAATGCTGGCTGATGATGCCGCCATCATGGAGCCGGATCCCACGCCTGCCCCCATGGCCAGGGCCAGCGGGTCGAAGATCTTCCAGTTGGCCACGAGGGAGGTGAGCAGCGTGATGAACACGGCGCCGAACAGGGTCCCGAAGACGTACATGGCCAGCACGCCACGGTACTGGTCCGAATCGGGGCCGTATTTTTCGGACACCATGGCGAAGGACGGCTCCCGGTCAAGGGAGAACGTGGCCCCCACGGTCGCCTTTCCCATGCGGAGCAGAACAGCCAGCGGGAGGGCCAGTGCGATGGTGCCCAGCAGGTGGCCCACTTCCTGCAACAGCAGCGCCGGCCCCGCCTTGATCAGGGTGGGGAGGCTGGGGCCGATGTTGAAGGCCAGCCTGGCCACCAGGAGCAGAACGGCCACTCCCACCAGGGCGGCTGCGACCCTTTGCAGATCCAGGCCCAGAGGCCTGAACTTCTGGATGGAGACCAAAAGCCCCAGGATCAGACCCCACACCATGGGGAAGATGACGATGGAGCCGATGCCGACATCAATCTTGGCCTGGCCGATGAACTGGACCGCGAGGGCAATGACGAAGGCCAGCGCAGCGATGGGAAGCGTCAGCCGCGTCCCGGCCTTGTCGGTCCGCGCGGGTGTGGTGCTGGTGCTCATGACGTGCCTTCCTGGGTGAAAGTCTGACGGCGGTATGCCGCTTTGGTGAAGCGTGCCCTTTCGGAGGGAATGGCGGCCGCGGCGGCGATGGTCCAGGCCAGCGCGGTGGCCGCCTCGAACATCACGCCGTACGCCTCCGGGGAATCGGCAAGGGCGGCGAACCCGTGCGAGTGGATTGCCACGTCCGCACCGGGAATGCTGAGCCACGGATGCAGGCTCGGGATGACCTGGGAGATGTTGCCCATGTCGGTGGAACCGCCGGTGATGCCGGACGACGGCGACGTGTCCTTGCCGAACACCTCCATGGCCTCGGTCCAGTGCGCCGCCAGCGCGGTGTCCTGGAGCAGCGGTTCGTAAACCGGCTCTGATGACTCGATGGCCAGTGTGGTTCCGGTGGCCAGGGCGGCTCCTTCGAAACAGCGGCGGACACGCTCGAGCAAGGCCTCATATTCCCCCATGGTGAAGGCCCGGCATTCAAACTCGACCACAGCCCGCTCCGGAATGATGTTCGTGACGTGTCCGGCCTCGGCAACGTAGAGGGCGACGCGGTGGTCCCCGGGTATCTGCTGGCGCAGCAGCCCGACGGCGACCTGGCTCAGCACCGCCGCGTCCGCGGCGTTCACGCCGAGGTGCGGCGCCGCGGCCGCGTGCGATGCCTTACCGGTGAACTCCGCCCTGTACCGGCCCACGGCCTGGGCGCTGGTGCCCGCCGGGTTGTAGGTCACTCCGTCCTGCACGGGGTGGACCATGAGGGCGAGTCCGACGCCGTCGAACGCCCCGCGCTCGAGAAGCAGGACCTTGCCGCCGCCGTGCTCCTCGGCGGGCGTTCCGATGGCCTTCAGCGTGATGCCCAGCTCGTCCACGTAGGGCCGCAGGGCAAGTGCGGCGGCCACCGAGGCGCCCGCGATGAGGTTGTGCCCGCAGGCGTGTCCAATATCGGGAAGCGCATCGTATTCCACGCACAGGGCTACCGTCAGCTCGCCGGTGCCGGCGCTCGCGGTAAAGGCCGTGGGAAGGCCGCCGGTGCCGCGTTCGACGTCGAAGCCGCCCTCGGCCAGCAGCGCTGCTGCCGCTTCGGCCGAGCGGACCTCCTCGAAGGACAGCTCCTTGTTGGTGTGGATTTCGTGCGCCATGGCCTGGATCCGCGGTTTCCAGTTCTCGACGCCGTTGGAAAGGGCAGCGCGAAGAGTCGCCATGCCTGCTGTTGTGTCTGTCAGTTCCATGGGTATCTGCTGCCTCCTAGTAGGACAGGGACGGGAAGGGAGCGCCTGCAGCGCGGGTGGGCACCCAGATGGCTTTCGTTTGCGTGTACTCGTCCAGGACTCCGGGCCCGGAGGAACGGCCGTGGCCCGAGTCGCCGAAACCGCCGAACGGAACCGCCACGTGGATGGTCTTGTAGGAGTTGATCCAGAACGTGCCGGCCTTCACTTGGCGGGCAACGTGGTGTGCGCGGGAAACATCGGACGTCCACACCGCCCCGGCCAGGCCGAAGTTGGTGTTGTTCGCCCGGGCAATCGCCTCTGCCTCCGTGTCGAACGCGTCAGCTCCGACGACGGGTCCGAAGACCTCTGTGGTTTCGAGCCGGTTGTCCGGTGTTACCCCGTCGAGCAGGGTGGGCATGACCCAGTGCCCGCCGGCCAGCGGCGAACCGGCGAGCGCATCGGGGAGCGTTGCCCCCGTGAGCCGGCGTCCGCCGTCGTGCAGTCCTGCCTCGATGAGGGAGGTGACGGTGGCGAACTGCTGCGCCGTGATGATCGGGCCCACCTCGGTGTCCGCGCTCAGCGGGTCACCGACGCGCAGCCGCGCGGCCCGGTCCGCGACGAGCTCAACGAACTTTTCGTGCACGCTGCGCTCAACCAGGAGGCGCGATCCGGCCACGCAGGACTGCCCCGCGCCGGAGAAGATTGCCGCGATCGCACCGTCGGCGGCACGTTCCAGGTCGGCGTCCGCGAAAACAATGTTGGCGCTCTTGCCGCCGAGTTCCAGCAGGGCGGGAATCCCGGCCTGCGCCGCGGCGACTGCCACCCGGCGCCCGGTGGGGACGGAGCCGATGAAGCTGACTTTGCCCACCCGCCGGTCGGTGGTGAGGGCGGCGCCCACCGTTTGGCCCAGTCCGGCCGCGACGTTGAAAACGCCCGCCGGCAACCCGGCTTCGTGGGCCAGTTGGGCGAGGCGGACCGTGGAGGCCGGCGTGAATTCACTGGGCTTGATGATCACGGCATTCCCGGCGGCCAGCGGGGCGGCGGAATTCCAGCCGGCGGTGAACAGCGGCGCGTTCCACGGCGTGATGGCGACGACGACACCCCAGGGGACACGTTCGGTGTAGGTGTGCCACGGCCCGGGAACCGGAATGGTCTGCCCGGTCAGTTTGTCGGCCCAGCCGGCGTAGTAGCCAAACATTTCGGCCACTTTCAAGGCTTCAACCCGGGCGTCACGGATGGGCTTGCCCGTGGTGGCTGACTCGAGGATGGCAAGCTCCTCCGCATGCGCTTCCACAAAGCGGCTGACGTTGCGCAGGATTGCCGCGCGTTCGAACCCGTTCAGCCCGCCCCAGGTCTCTGCGCCGGCGGCCGAGCTTTCCAGGATGGCGTGGGCGCCCTCCGCTCCGGGGTCGGCGTAGGCGGCAAAGGCTTCACCGGTTGCCGCGGCCGTAAGGGTGATGCTTTCGCCGCCGCCGGGAACAGTCCGGCCGTCGAGGAAAGCTCCCAGGCCGCCCGGGAATGCCGCGTCCAGGACCGCCCGGGCGGTGGCTGCCGAGGACGAGGTGGGTGCTGTTGTGATGCTCAATGTGCTGGTCCTTTTGTCGCTTGGTGCCTAGGCGGCGGTCGGGGTGTTGGGTGCGCCGGCGGGGGTGATGGCCGGTGCCACGGTCCGCGCGATCTCGGTGAAATCCGCACGCGGTCCGAGGGCGGCCAGGGCTTCCTGCCATTGGCCGGCCACCGCTGCCAGCAGCGCCGGGCTTTCGCCGATCTGCGCTGCCACGTCAACGGCGAGGGCAGCATCGCGGGCCATCAGGCCCAGCGAGAACCCCGAATCGTGGGTGCCGGACAGCACCCAGTTGGGGTACATGTTCGCGGAGACTTTGCTGCCGCCGGAAGCGTCGCTGATGCTCGCTGCCGCCTTGGCCGGATCGATGCCATAGGCCTTGGCGACGCCCAGGGCCTCGCCCACCGACACCAGGTTGGCAGCGGCCAGGACGTTGTTGAGGAGCTTGACCACGTTGCCGCTGCCGGGGCCGCCGATGTGGTTGTACTTGCCGCCGGTGAGTGCCAGCAGGACGGGCTCGGCGGCGGCAAGAGCCGCGTCGGTTGCGCCGACGAAGGCGCTCAGCGTTCCCGTTGCCGCCCCGTCGCGGCCGCCGGAGACCGGAGCATCCACGAAGGCTGCCCCTTGTTCCTCGGCCAGGGAGGCCATGCGTTTGCTGGTGGCCGGTTCGGAGGTGGTGGTGTCGATGATCGCGACGGTTCCCGGCGATGCCAGGAGCCGCGGCACGGTGTCTTCGACGACGTTCGCTGCCGGGAGGGAGAGGACCGCGTAGGGGGTGCCGGCGAGATCCGTGAGATTGGCCGTGCTGGCGATTCCCGCTGCGGATGCCGCGGCCCGCGCTGCTTCGGACGGGTCAAAACCGGTGACGTTCCAGCCGGCACGGTGAAGCGTGGCGGCCATCGCTCCGCCCATGGAGCCGAGGCCAATGACGGCTATGCGGCGGTCGGTGTGGGTGTCGGTGTCGGTGTCGGTGTTCATGAATTACTCCTGGGGGAAGGGCGTTGGTCTGGGTGAGGCGGGGGCACATCAGTCGAGGTAGATGTCGAGGTCTTTCCACAGCTGCTGCGTGCGGCGGATGGCGGTGCGGCTGCGTTCGGGGTGGGCGGCTTCCATGCCTGCGAGCAGGCCGTAGACCAGCGAGTTTGCGGCGGTGACGGACTGGAAGAAGGAGATCCCCTCCGAGGCCACCACCAGGAGGTGGTCGGCCGCGGCTGCCAGGCGACCGCGGCGCATGTCGCTGATGGCAATGACCTTCGCGCCCGCCTGCTTCGCCGCTTCGGCGGTGACGATGATCTGCCGGACGGAGCGCCACATGTTAATGACCACCAGGACGTCCCCGTCCCCGAGGGAGTTGGCACTGGATGCGAGGTGGACGCCGCCACGGTTCTCGAGGGTGATGGGGTATCCCATCGTGGATCCAAGGTGCGCCATCACGCTGGCGGGGCCGGCGAAGGAACCGAGTCCGACCACGGTGATGGACCTGGCGGCGGCCATGGCGGCGATGGCGGCCTCGGCGTCGTCGGCCGTATTGGAATCCAGCGTCAGCCGCAGATTCTCGATGTCGTGATTGAGCGCGTCATGCAGGGGGCTGCGGTGTTCCCCGTGTTCGGTCAGCGTGTCCTCGGTGGAGATCATGACCAGATAGCGGGAGCGCAGTTCCCGCTGGAGATCGGGCCAGCCACGGTAGCCCAGATGCTGCGCTGCACGCACGACAGTCGAATTGTTGACGTCCGCCCGCTGTGCAATTTCGGCGATGTCTGCGTATGAGGAGAGCTGGGGATTGCGGGCTATGACATCGACGACCCGGCTTTGGGCCTTGGACAGCGGAACGTCCGGAAGCGCGTCGCCGAGCCACGCATGCGAGGCGTTGGCGCCGTTCGTGGCTGATGTGCCGGCTTCAGGATCGACAGCGTTGGGATTCAAATCCAGACCTTTCCGTTACGCAGATCACTCTGCAAGGCTGATTGCATCAAATGTACTATGCAATTCTGTTTGCAGATAGTGTTCCAGCTTCGGGCTCGTGAATTTCACGCCCCAATGTGGAGGTTTCGTGGCTCTGAGTCCCCGTTGTGGTGGTTGCCTAACTGCGCCACCATGATGGTATGAACGCTGAATCACCGAGCGCCGCGGAGCTGAACATTCCCCAGGCTTTCCTACTTCTGGCAACGAACGACAAGGACGGCGAGCCGGACGTCCAGCAGCCCGTGCTCAGAGCCGCTTTGGCAGGGGCCATACTGGCCGAACTGGATCTGCTGGGGGCCATCGAGTTGGAGGGAAAGCACGTGCGGGCCACCGGTGCCGCTCCGGACTCCGAATTCCAGCACCAGTGGGAGCTCATCCGTGACAAATCACGGCCCCACTCTCCGAGGCGGTGGGTCTCCATGCTGGAGAGCCGCGCCGAACTGCACCGCGTCTACGAGGGTATGGCGTCGCTTGGCATCGTGGAGCACGTCGGCGAAAGGCACCTCGGGCTGTTTCGGACCACGCGGTACCCGGAGAAGGACCACGCGCCGGAAGCCGGTGTCCTGGAAAAGATTCAGGCAGCACTTCGCGGTGCGCCGACCGATGCCAGGACCAGGGCGCTGATCGCCCTGCTTCGGGCAACGGGGCTGATCGACAGGTTCTTTCCTGCCGCCGATCAAGACCGCATCAGGGACCTAACCCATGACCATTGGCCTTCCCGCGCGGTGGCGGACGAACTTCGCATGATCAAACTGGCGGAGGCGGAAGCCGCAACCTAGATGGCCGATTCCGGCTGAACGCCCACGACGACGGCGGGACTCCCGCCGTCGTCTGTTGCGTTAAGGTGGTTTCTTCGTCACCACGCCGGTTCGGCCGCCCGAGGCGGCCTCCTGGGTGGTTCGGATAAATACACAGTGCCACTCGTGGCGGGGGAACGGGGTAACCATGCGCAGCTTCACGTCTGTCGAGCGTCGAATCGATGAGCGTGCACATCGGATTCTGGACCGTGCAGCTGCCGACGGCGTCCGTTCCAGGCTTCTCGAGTTTGCCGTCTTCGGTTTGAAGCAGGCATGGGCGTGCATCTTCGGCGCCGCGCTCCTCGCGGTGATCCTGGCGGCCCGACTCTGGTATCCGGACGGCGCCGCGCTGGCCAGGAACGATTTCCTGACGCTCGCAGCCGTCGCCATCCAGATCCTGATGGTCGCCACGCGGCTGGAAACTGCCCGTGAGCTCCGGGTGATTGTTCTTTTCCACCTGGTGGGCACGGTGATGGAACTGTTCAAGACCGACGTCGGATCCTGGTCCTACGAGGCCGAGGGCTTCCTGCGCATTGGGTCGGTTCCGCTTTTCAGCGGTTTCATGTATGCCGCCGTCGGATCCTATATGGTCCGGGTCTTCCGGCTCTTCGACCTGCGCTTCGCCAGATATCCATGGCGGTGGGTCACGGCGATCCTGGCCGCAGCCATCTATGCGAACTTCTTCACGCACCACTACATCCTTGATGGCCGCTGGGTTCTGCTGGCCGCCGTCGTGGTCATCTTCGGCCGCTGCCTGATGCACTTCCGCGTGTTCCACCGGCAGTTCCGGATGCCGCTGGTCCTGGCGTTCCTGCTCGTGGCCCTGTTTATTTGGATCGCCGAGAACATCGCAACCTGGTCCGGTGCCTGGCTCTACCCCAACCAGCTGGACGGCTGGCACATGGTCTCACCCGACAAGCTCGTCTCCTGGTTCCTGCTGATGATCATTTCGGTGGTTCTCGTGGCATGGGTCTACAAACCGTCCCCGCCGGACCAGGACGAATCGCTGGGAGGGGAGGTGGCCGGGAGAGCCTTTCAGCCGGCCGCTGAAGTCAACCGGCGCCGGTGACGAACTCGACGTCCACGGACGACGCGCCCCGCAACGGCCCGAGTTGCTCGGCCTCACTCTGCAGCGACGTCTTGTCCCGGTCTGACAGCGAGCCGAACGGCGTGATGGTGACGGTCAGCTTCCGGCCGCTCTTGCGTGGACGCCAGGTGCCGGTGATTTTGCCGTCCACGAGGACCGTGCCGGGTTCGCCGACCATCATCCACACGTCCCGGTGGTGCTTCCTGTCGACGATCGTTTCGCGGTCGCGCATCTGGGTGTAAGGGTCATGGGGCGGGAGCAGGCGCACACCCTTCGGCATCTGCGCCGACTGCAGTGCGTCCCGATCCTCGGTGAGGATCCAAGCGGTGCCACCGAACTCGACCCTTGTCAGCTCGTCCTCGACCAAGCTCCACCAGGGGCCGGTGTCACCGGCATGGATCCCCGCCCAGGCGGCGAAGTCTCCGCGTGTCGACGGCCCGTAGCAGCGCAGGTAGCGGCGAAGCAGTTCGGCGCGCGCGAGGTCCGGGTCGATGTCCGGGATCGGATGGCCAAGCCACTCGTCGACGAGGACGAGTGGTGCTTTGTTCCCGGCGCGCGGCGCGAAGCAGACCACCCGCTGCAGGGTGAGGATGCGGACGCAGAAATGTACGACGCCCTCACCGAGCGGTTGCCCCGGGGCGTACGGACCTTCTTCCTCCCAGATGTCGCGTTGCCGCTTCGGCAGCCTGCGGGCAATCCGTGTGCTGATCTCGGCGCCGAGCTCGTTGATGTCGAGCCTGCGCCCGGACAGCACGTCACCGATCTCCGCGCCGGTGAGCCCGACCGCCTCGATCAGGGCCAGGCCAAGTTTCTCCAGCGCCTGCTCTACGCCGGGAACGAGATGGCGCATGGCCTCCTCGGTGGGCGGCAGCACGCCGGTGGTGAATACCGGTGCGTCAGAGACCGGAAAGTAGAACGGCGAGGCGCGCATGCACCAGATCTGCAGCAGGCTCTTGTCCTCGGCGACTGCGCTGGCCACCTGTTCCGGCGTGAGGCTTCGCACCCTCGCGTGCAGGGCAAGCAACGCCGACCCGGGCGGGCTGTTCTGAATCCCGCACCGGCCGGCGGCCTCGAGCACCCCGCCGTCGCCCAATCGTTCGGCGAGATTATGGGCGCCCAGACGAAACGCGATGACGTCGCCCGTCGAAACCCTGCCAGCCACTGGCACATAATATCGCCGCCGGCCGATCCAGTGAGGTTCTTCCAGCACCGGGGCCCCGCGGCCGCCCTCCAGAGGATGGCTGCAGGGCATTTCTCCTCGTGGCCGGGAGGTGTATTCTTGCCCGGTCCGAACCGGATCGTGTTGCGGAAGTGAGCACAAGCATGTCGCAGTCGGAAATAGCCCAAGCGATCAGTAGGTCCAGGCAGTACCTGAGTGACAGCCCCGAAAAGGCGCGCTCGCGCGACTCGAAGGCCACGGCCGTGCTGGAGGAGGGGCTGCGGGTGCGCGTGGACGGTCCCCGCGGCTGGTCCATGGTGACGGACATGGCACCCGGCGTCGGCGGGAAAGGTTCCGCGCCCACCCCCGGCTGGATGCTGCGCTCCGCAAGCGCCGCCTGCCTCGTCTCGCTCATTGCGATGCGGGCGGCGGAGAAGGGCGTGGACCTGTCCCTGCTGGAAGTCGAGGTCGACAGTGAATCTGATAACCGTGGCATGCTGGGACTCGGCGATGAAGTTCCCGCGGGGCCTCTTGGTCTGCGCACAGTGGTCCGTGTGGCGGCCGCGGACGCCGACGAGACCGCACTTCGGGACATCGTCCAGTGGGCGGACGGGCATTCTCCCGTTGACGACGCGGTCCGCCGAGCAGTCCCGGTGGAGCTGGTCGTCGTGACTGGCTAAGCGGGCTCCAGGAGCTCAAGGAGCGTGTCGAGGATCGGTACCTGCCCCTTCACCAGCTTCGTGCGCGCTTCGGATGCTGTGAACCACCTGGCGGCATCGATCTCGGGATAGTCGCGAACTACCCCGGACCCTTTGGGCCACTCCAGCGAAAACGTGTTGCTCACAATCTGCTCGGGCTCGAAATCCGCCTCGGCCGCGAAGACCGTGATGATCTTGCCTGAGGGCTGCCGGAAAGCGCCAAGCTCGGTGTAGTCGCCGGGAGGTGCAGGGGTGCCCATCTCCTCGAAAAATTCCCGCATGGCGGCTACGAGCGGATTCTCGTCTTCGAGGTACTCGCCCTTCGGGATGGACCAGGCATGGTCGTCCTTGCGGGCCCAGAACGGCCCGCCCATATGGGCTATCCAGACGTCCGGCTCCGATTCCGCCTTTTGCCGGTACAGCAGGATGCCTGCGCTTCGAACCGTCATCTGCCCTCCACGTCCCAAGGCTACCGCGGGGCAGGCGGTAGCGCAGGCTCCGGCGGGGGCACAAGCACCGCAAACCAGCCACGCCGCCGCACGACTCAGTTGTGCAGGGCTGCGTAAAGGTTCAGGCTTCCCGAGAACACGAGCCATGAAACATACGGCAGCATCAGCAGCCCGGCCGCCTTGCTGATGGGTCCAAAGCGGAGGACGGTGAGAATCACTGCCACGGTGAGGGCTCCAAGAATCATCAATGCCAGCCACAGGGCGGCGGTCCCCAGCATCGGGTACATGCCGAAAAACACAGGCGGCCACGCGAGGTTCAGTGCCAACTGGATCGCGTAGAGCCTGAGCGCGCCACCGCGGGGGACCCGCCGCTGCCCAGACAAGCCAGGCAGCCACCGCCATCGCGGTGTACAGCGTCAACCAGGTCATGGCGAACATCCATCCGGGCGGGGTCCACGGGGCCTTCTCCGCAGCGGCGTACCAGCCGTTGGCGTTCATCCTGATCGGCAGGGACCCCAGCATCGACACCGTCCACGACACCGCCAGAAAGCAGAGCAGCGCGGTGGTGTTCCGCACCCAGGGTTGCCTGCCCGGGTGTGGGGAGCCGGAGGCTCCATTTTTGACGTTTGACCGCACGGTTTCACTGTGAACAATCACGGGCACCCGCGTCAAACGGCGGACGACGGCGGGAGGTCCCCACGGCGGGAGGTCCCGCCGCCGTCTTCGGCGCTGACCCGTGTTGCTGGCATCAGGACCTTCCGGGGGTTTTGTATTCGGGGGAGATGCGGAAGCGGATGCGTCCGCCGATGGGAACCTGGGCGGCCAGGTCAAGCTGGTGGTCCACCACGACGCCGATGACCGGGTAACCGCCGGTGATGGGATGGTCCGCGAGGAAAAGCACGGGCAGGCCTTCCGGCGGCATCTGGATTGCGCCGGCCACTGTTCCCTCGCTGGGGAGTTCGCCGGTGCGACTGCGCTGCAGGGGCGTCCCTTGCAGCCTCATGCCCACCCGGTTGGATTCCGGTGTGACCGTCCAGTCCTGCCCGCACAGTGAATCCAGGGCAGCCTGGTCGAACCAGTCCGCGCGGGGGCCCGGGACGATGTCCAGTACGGTGACCCCGCGCGGGTAGTCGGGCTGGACCTCCGGATTGCCCACGACGCCGGATTCCGTTTCGATGCCGACGGGCAGCAGCTGTCCGGCGGCCAGGGGCGGGGGCCCGATTCCGGACATGGTGTCCGTGGAACGGCTGCCGAGCACGGGCTCGGACGCCACGCCGCCACGAACGGCGAGGTAGCTCCGGAAGCCTGCTTCCGGAACCCCGATGGTGAGGATTTCGCCGTCGAGGAGGGCGAAGGGTGTGGCCACCGGAATGGTGCGCCGCTGTTCGGCTTCTCCGGAATCGGCGTCCGACGGCGTGAGGACCGAGAGGTCCGACGGTGCGCCGGCAACGGCCAGGACCTGGTCACCGACGGCCTGCACTCTGAGCCCGCCGGACACGGTTTCGATGGCAGCTGCCGACGGGCTGTTTCCCACGAGGCGGTTGGCCCTGCGGAGCGAGGCCCGGTCGAGTGCCCCGGCCGCGGAGACACCCAAAGCGGAATGGCCCTGCCGGCCCAGGTCCTCGATCAGGCTCTGGATTCCCGGCGAAAGGACACGGAGCCCGGAACTGGCCTGCGTGGCTGGCTGCTCCCCGCCCGGTGCAGCGGAGGGCTCCGGCGCCATCTGGACGACGTCGCGGACCGCGCGGAACCGCACCCGGTGGCCCGGGCTTGCCAGAGCGGGTTCGGGACGGTGGAGGTCCCACATGCGGGCTCCGGTGCGGCCGATCAGCTGCCAGCCTCCGGGGGACCTGCGCGGATAGACGGCGGAGTAGTTTCCGGCCAGCGCGACCGACCCCGCGGGGACAGCGGTGCGCGGGGAACTCCGGCGGGGAACCTCGAGCGACTGGTTCTCTCCCACCATGTAGCCGAAGCCGGGGGCGAAGCCGGCGAACGCCACGGTCCAGGTCTGGCCGCAGTGCGCGGCGATTACGCCCTCAACGCCGAGGCCGGTCAGTTTCCCGACTTCGGCGAGATCGTCGCCGTCGTACACCGTATCGATGACCACCAGCCCGCCGTCCTGCGGCGCCTGGGTCGTGAGGTCCAGCTCCAGGAGGATCCTGCCAATGCGCCGGGCGGCTGCCGGCGACTCTGCCCTGACCATGACGGTTTCGGCCGCAGCCAGGACGTCCTGCTGCCCCGGAAGCGGCGCCTCAAGGAGCGCAGCCTGCAGTGCGAGCACGTCCTGCAGCCCGGAGAGTTCCGCGAGTACTGTGCGCGTTCCCACCGGACGCACCGAGCGGACTCTGCCCGGACGGTCCGCCTGGGCCGGAGTTTCACGCTCGGACATTGCCATGGTTCGGGCTACTCGCCGGCCTCAAGGCGGTCGGCGTCGTAGCCGGCCAGCAGGCGTCTGGCCGCCGTGTTCATGTGGGAGCGCATGGCCGCTGTGACGGCGGCGTCATCCCGGGACTTCAGTGCCTGGAAAATTTCCGTGTGTTCAGCCAGTGCCGCGGCAGCGTGCCCTTCGTCCGTCAGGGCACGGTCCACCCAGATCCGCAGCAGCGAGCGGATGCTTTGCAGCAGTTCCTCCAGGACCTGGTTGCCTGAGCCGGACGCGATTTCGCGGTGGAAGGCGGCATCCGCCTCTACGAAGGCCTTCAGGTCATCGAGGTTCTGCGCCATGGTGTCCAGGTTGGCCTGCATGCGGTCCAATGCTTCATCGGTGATCAGCTGGGCCGCCAACTGGACTGCCTGCACCTCAAGCCCGCCGCGGAGTTCCACCAGTTCCCGGGTCCGGGGAGCACCGAGCATCATTCCCCAGCTGAGCGTGCGGGGGAGCAGTTCCGAGACGCCGTCGCGCAGGTATGTTCCGGAGCCGGGCCGGACAACCACAATCCCGAGGATCTCGAGGGCGGCCAGGGCCTCGCGGACAGCGGAACGGCCCACGCCCAAGGATGCAGCCAGTGTGCGCTCGGCTGGCAGGCGGGTTCCGGGGGCGATTTCGCCGCTGGTGAAGTAAGCCAGCAGGCGTTCCGCCACCTCGGACACCACAGAGCCCTGCTCCATGGAGCCGAGGGCGGCACTGATTTTGGCCGTCGACGCGGCGGAGTTTGCTGACACAGTCAAAGCGTAGCAACCGGAGCGGCGGCGCATGGGCGCGCAGCCCGGGTAAAAATGAATACGTCAACCGGTTGACCAATTTTCGAATTGGACCTATGGTGTTAATCACGCGCCTAGCCCGGAACCCGGCCAGCTACCCGCACTAGGCACCGAGACACATCCCAAAGCATCCAGAGCAGGAAGCGCCCGGGAGACCAACATCTAGGAGTCAATGTGGACACCACCCAATCAGTGGTCGAAAGATCTGCAATCAGGAAAGTGGCAATCCGGCTGGTGCCGTTTGTCGCTCTCATGTTCTTCATCAACTATCTGGACCGCACGGCCATCTCGTTTGCCGGCCCCAACGGTATGAACACCGATCTGGCGCTGTCCGCGGCACAGTTCGGATTCGCGTCCGGCGTCTTCTTCATCGGCTACATCCTGCTGGAAGTCCCCAGCAACCTCGCCCTGCATAAGTTCGGCGCACGGCGTTGGCTGGCCCGCATCATGGTCAGCTGGGGCATCGTCTCCCTGCTGTTCACGTGGGTGGGCAACGTGGAGCAGCTCTACATCCTCCGTTTCATCCTCGGTGTGGCCGAAGCAGGCTTCTTCCCCGGCGCGATCCTGTTCCTCAGCCTCTGGGTTCCGTCCAGGCACCGCAGCAAGATCCTGGCTCTCTTCTACCTTGCCCAGCCGCTGACCACGGTCATCGGTGCTCCGCTCGCCGGCCTCCTCATCCAGCAGGAAGGCGTCTTCTTCGGCCTTGAAGGCTGGCGGTTCATGTTCTTCGGAGTGGCTGTTCCCGCCATCGTGGTTGGCATCATCGCCTGGTTCTACCTCGCCGATTCTCCCGCCAAGGCCAAGTGGCTGACCGCTGAGGAAAAGACCTGGCTGACCGGCGCCCTGGAAACGGAAAAGAAGGAAACCGCTGCCAGCAACAAGCACGTCAGCGTCCGTACAGTCTTTGGCAATGGCCGGGTCTGGATGCTCTCCGCCATCTACTTCGGCTTCATCTACGGCCTGTACGCCCTTGGCTTCTTCCTGCCCACGATCATCGCGGGCTTCGAAGGTCTCTACGGCACCAAGTTCGATGTGTTCCAGAAGGGCCTGATCACCGCGATCCCGTACCTGCCTGCAGCATTCGCCCTGTACTTCTGGTCCAAGGACGCCACCAAGCGCGGCGTCAAGACCTGGCACATCGCCTTGCCGGCCCTCATCGGCGGCCTGAGCATCCCGCTGGCACTGTTCGCCGGTTCGCCGGCGGCCACCATCGCCGTCATCACCATCACGGCCATGTCCATCTTCGCCGCGCTGCCCAACTTCTGGACGGTGCCCACCCAGTTCCTCACCGGCGCGGCGGCAGCGGCCGGCATCGCCCTGATCAACACCGTGGGCAACCTGGCCGGCTTCAGCGCCGGGTACATCACCGGCTGGCTCAAGGACTTGACCGGCGCTTACACAGTGCCCATGTTCGTCGTCGGCGGATTCATGCTCCTCTCCTGCATCCTCATGCTGGCGCTCAGCCGCTCCGGCAAGGTCAGCGAGGGTGTGCCCGCCGAAGCCCTTGACCCGGCGGGTGCCGGGCACCACTCGGAGCCCTGACAAACCCGGGGGCGTCCTTCTCCCGGAAGGACGCCCCCGCAAACCGCCACCCCAGAACCGACGTCCCCTTAGTTAGGCCCAGGAGCTTCCCATGACCCGCCTGTTCAATGAACCCGCAGCGTTTGCTGATGAGATGATCGAGGGCTTTGTTGCCTCGCACGGCCGGTGGGTGCGGCGTGTCCCGGGCGGCGTGGCCCGCAGCACGAAGAGCACCCCGGACACCGTGACACTGGTGATCGGCGGCGGCTCCGGGCACTATCCGGCGTTCGCCGGGCTGGTGGGCCAGGGCCTGGCGCACGGCGCCGCGATGGGCAACCTGTTCGCGTCCCCCTCCGCCCAGCAGGTCTACAGCGTGGCCAAGGCCGCCAATAATGGGGCGGGCGTGCTGCTGGGTTACGGCAACTATGCCGGGGACGTCCTGCACTTCACCCAGGCGCAGGAGCGCCTGCGCAAGGAGGGCATCGACTGCCGCAGCATCGCCGTCACCGACGACGTCTCCTCCGCTCCGCTGGAAGAGCGTGCCAAGCGCCGCGGCATCGCCGGGGACCTGACGGTCTTCAAGGTCGCGGCCGCTGCCACCGAGGCCGGCTACGGCATGGACCGCACAGTCGAAATCGCCGAACGCGCCAACGACCGCACCCGTTCCTTCGGCGTCGCGTTTACCGGCTGCACGCTTCCCGGGGCCGAGAATCCACTGTTTTCCGTCCCGGAGGGCCGGATGGCCGTGGGGATGGGCATCCATGGCGAGCCGGGCATCGGCGAAACGGATATCCCGACGGCGGATGAACTCGCCGAGCTGCTCGTGGGCAAGCTTCTCACCGAGGTGCCCGACGGCCTTGACCTCAGCGGCGCGAGGGTGGTCCCCATCCTGAACGGCCTGGGCAGCGTGAAGTACGAAGAGCTCTTCGTCGTGTACCGCCGGGTCGCCCAGCTCCTGGCTGAAGCCGGCCTGGAAGCCGTGGACCCGCAGGTGGGAGAGCTTGTCACGAGCTTTGACATGGCCGGCACCTCGCTGACGTTGTTCTGGCTGGACGAGGAACTCGAAACGCTCTGGAATGCCCCCGCGGACGCCCCCGCGTTCCGCCGCGGCGCGGTCACCGCCCAGAAGCTTGATGCCCAGAAGCTCGACGCCGATGAACTGGCCTCAGGCGTCGTGGAGGCCGCAGCGATTCCGGACGCCACCGAGGACTCCCGCGGCGCAGCCCTCCGCGTCCTGGCCGCCCTCGGGGCGGCGAAGGCCGTGATCGATGCCAACGTTGAGGAACTCGGCAGGATCGATGCGATCGCCGGAGACGGGGACCACGGCATCGGCATGGAACGCGGCGTCTGGGCCGCCGTCGAGGCCGCTGCCGCCGCCGTCGGCCGCGGAGCCGGCGCCGCCACCACACTGCACCTGGCAGCGGACGCCTGGGCCGACCGGGCCGGCGGCACCTCCGGTGCCCTGTGGGGCATGGCGCTGCGGGCGGTCGGCGATGCGATCGGGGACAGCAACGCACCCGACGGCGGCGCCGTCGCCACCGGTGTTGCCGGTGCCGCGTCCGCGATCATGGACTTCGGCAAGGCCAAACCCGGCGACAAGACCCTCGTCGATGTCCTGGTCCCGTTCCGCGACGCCCTCGCCGCCGGAGTGAATGCCGGGCAGTCCCTCACTGATGCCTGGGGCGCCGCGGCCACCGCAGCGCAGCAGGCCGCCGACGACACAGCCAACCTGCTGCCGTTGATGGGCAGGGCCCGCCCGCACGCCGAGAAGAGCCTCGGCACCCCGGATGCCGGCGCCGTATCGATGGCGCTGATCGTCCGCGCAATCCACACCACTTTCCTCGAGGCGAAAGCCGCAGCAACCACCACTAAGGAGAACGCATGAGCGCCAAACTGCGCCTGGTCATCGGAGCCGACGACGCCGGTTTCGAGTACAAGGAAGCCCTGAAGGCTGACCTGGAGGCCTCCGATCTGGTCGAGTCCGTGACCGACGTCGGAGTGGACGCCACGAGCCACACCCCGTACCCGTCCGTGGCCATCGCCGCCGCCGAACTTGTCGCCGCCGGCAAGGCCGACCGCGCCCTGCTGGTCTGCGGCACGGGTCTGGGCGTGGCGATCGCCGCGAACAAGGTCCCCGGCGTGCGCGCCGTCACCGCGCACGACAGCTTCTCCGTCGAGCGCTCCGTCCTGAGCAACAACGCCCAGGTGCTCACCTTCGGCCAGCGCGTGGTGGGCCTGGAACTCGCCCGCCGGCTCGCCAAGGAATGGCTCACCTACACCTTCGACGAGTCTTCGGCCTCCGCCGAGAAGGTCACGCTGATTAAGGACTACGAAGGTGTCACTTCCTGCTAATTCCCTCACCACGGGTGAGGCAGGAGCAATCCGGCCGCGGGCCATCATCGGCGTCAGCCTGAAGATGTACTTCGGCTACGGGCGCACGCTGGAGTGGTGCCGGGACGTGGCCGGCATCGCCGCCGCACATCCGGCCGTCCGCAGCGGCGACATCGAACTGTTCGCCCTGCCCGCCCACCCGGTCCTGCCCGAAGCGGCAAGGATCCTCGCCGCCGCCGGGGCCGGCGCCGGCGCCCAGGACATCTTCTGGGAGGACGAAGGCGCCTTCACCGGAGAAGTCAGCGGCAAAATGGTGGCCGAAACCGGCGGCCGCTACGCCGAGGTGGGCCACGCCGAACGGCGCCGCATCTTCGGCGAGGACGACGACGTGATTGGGCTGAAGACCGCAGCGGCCTACCGCAACGGACTCACCCCCGTCCTGTGCGTCGGCGAACCCGCCCGCGGCACAGCATCGGACGCCATCAGGTACTGCATCCGGGAAATCGACGGTGTGCTGAACCGTGCCGGAAGCCTGGCAGGCACCGGGCGCACCATCGTGGCCTACGAGCCGCAGTGGGCCATCGGGGCACCCGAACCGGCCGCTCCGGAGTTCATCAGCGAGGTCATCACGGGCCTGGACGCGCACCTGCGCACCCGGGCTGCCGGCACTGACACAGGCCTGGAGGACAGCAGGGTCATTTACGGCGGCAGCGCCGGCCCCGGCCTCATCACCCGGCTCGGCCCCGCCGTCGCCGGCCTGTTCCTGGGCCGCTTCGCCCATAACCCGGCAGCCGTCAGGGACATCCTGGACGAGACCGCCGAGCGGCTGGGCCTCATGGAGGTAGCAGCATGAGCCGAATTGGCCTGAGCAGCTACGCGTTCTTCTGGCAGCTATCGGACAAGGTCAGCAAGCCGCTCACGATCCACCAGGCACTGGAACGGACGGCGGCGATGGGCGTGGATCTCTTCCAGATCTGCGACTACGCCCCGCTCGAGGCGATGACCGATGCCGAGCTCAAGGAGGTCCGCGCCACCGCGGACTCGCAAGGGATTGACCTGGAGCTCGGCACCAAGGGCATCCGCCCGGAGCACCTGCGGAAATTCCTGCACATCGCCGGGATCCTGGGCGCACCGCTGCTGCGGACCATGTTCAACGTCCGCGGGCACACCCCCGGCGCGGAGGAGGCCGTGGCGATCCTCAAGGACGCGCTGCCGGAGTTCGAGGCAGCCGGAGTGAAGATCGCGGTGGAAACCTACGAACAGGTCCCCACCGCCCGGATCCTTGAGGTCATCCGCCGCGTGGACAGCCCGCACCTCGGTATCTGCAGCGACCCCGCCAACACCGTCGCGGCACTGGAGATGCCCCGTGAGGTGATTGACGCCGTCGCCCCCTACGTCCTGAACATGCACATCAAAGACTTTGCGTTCAGCCGCAAGGAGGGATGGGTCGGATTTACATACTCCGGCGCGCCCCTCGGCGAAGGACTTCTCGACTACGACTACATGGCCCGGAAGATCCAGCCCCAACAAAGAAACATCAACCAGATCGTCGAACACTGGCTGCCGTGGCAGGACACCGAGGACGAAACCATCCGCCTCGAAAACCAGTGGACCCAACAAAGCATCGATTTCCTAAGGAGCAAATGAAATGTCAGCAGAAAAATTGACCGTCGCCGTCATCGGAGCCGGAGGCAAAATGGGGATGCGCGTTTCCCGGAACCTCCAGAAATCCAGCCACACCGTCTTCTACAGCGAAAACTCGCTGGCGGGCCAGGACCGGGTCCGCGCCGAGGGCCGTGAGATCACCGCCACCGACGACGCCGTCAAGGGCGCCGACGTCGTGATCCTCGCCGTCCCGGACACCGTCCTGGGCGTTGTCTCCGAAGGCGTGGTTCCGCAGATGAAGTCCGGCGCCATCCTGCTCACCCTCGATCCGGCTGCCGCTTACGCCGGCCTGCTGGCCAAGCGCGACGACGTGGTCCAGGCGGTGGCCCACCCGTGCCACCCGTCCGTGTTCCTGGAGCGCACCACCAAGGAAGAATGGGCCGACACCTTCGGCGGCCAGGGAGCCCCGCAGAACGTCGTGGCCGCAATCGACGAGGACGCCCCGGAAGCAACCAAGGCCGCGGCCGAGGCCACCATCCGCATCATCTACGCCCCCGTCATCGACGTCCACTGGGTCACCGTGAAGCAGCTCGCCATCCTCGAACCCACTTTGGTTGAGACCGTGGCCTGCATGATCGGCACCCTGCTCAACGAGGCACTCCACGAGACCGTTCACACCGCCGGCGTGCCCGAGGAAGCAGCCAAGGCGATGCTGTTCGGCCACGTGCAGATCGCGCTCACCAACGCCCTGCGCGGTTCCAACCCGTTCTCCGAGGCATGCGAAATCGCCATCCAGTACGGCAAGGACACCATCATCAAGGACGACTGGAAGAAGATCTTCGACGACTCCGAACTCGACGGCGTCATCGCCAAGATGCTCAAGCTGGACGCCGTCAAGCGCTAAGCTGCGGCTCGTTCTGTAGAGGCAAGAGGCCGACGGCGGGGATTCCCGCCGTCGGCCTCTTGTCGTTGCGGGCGGGAGGAAATTGCCATTGACACCCTTCCCCGACGGGAATATCCTACAACCAAATGGTTGTAGATCAGATGGGCGATGCCGAACTCGACCGCCTCTTCCAGGCGTTCGCCGACGCCACCCGCAGGGACATCATGCGCCGCGTGGTTGTGGGCGAATACTCGGTGTCCGGCCTCGCCTCCCTCTACGCCATGAGCTTCGCCGCCGTTCAGAAGCACGTGGCGGTGTTGGAGCGCGCGTCCCTGGTGACCAAGGAGAAGCGCGGAAGGGAGCAGATCGTGCGGGGAAACCATGAAGGCCTGCAAAAAGCCCGCCGGCTGCTTGATGAATACGAGGCGATCTGGCGGCAGCGCGTCGGGCGGATCGCCGACATCCTGGCTGAAGAATAGGAAGGGTCCGGCAATGACCGTTATCAGTTCCACGAAGAATCCCGAGACGCTGAGCTTCACCCTCGTGGCCGAGTTCGACGCCGACGTCGAGCGGGTCTGGCAGATCTGGGAAGATCCGCGCCAGCTGGAGCGCTGGTGGGGTCCGCCCACCTGGCCGGCCACGTTCAGCAAGCACGAATTCACCCCGGGCGGAGAGGCCAGTTACTACATGACCGGCCCCGAAGGTGAGAAAGCCGGCGGCTGGTGGCGCATCACCAGCATTGATGCCCCCAACCGCCTCGAGTTCGACGACGGTTTCGCCGACGACAACGGCGCGCCGGACGAGGCCATGGGCACAACCCATGCGACCGTCACGCTGGAGGATATCGGCGGCCGCACGCGGATGACCGTCCGGTCCACCTTCGATTCCGAAGAGCAGATGGAAGAGATGGTCAAGATGGGCATGGAGGAGGGCATGAAGGAGGCTGCCGGCCAGATCGACGGCCTCCTCGCCGAGCACTCCCGCGCCTGAGCCGTAAGGGCTGCAGCAACGCACAATGCAAGAGAACGACGGCGGGAAGGTCCCGCCGTCGTTCTCTATTTCCGGTCTTTGGCCACCCGCTTAGACCCGCGCAATGCGTTCGATGTCTTCCAGGAAGTCCCTGACGACCGGTTCGGTGACCGTGGCACGGGTCCCTTCGATGGCCTGTAAGTAGGCGCTGGTCGTGAGGATCTGCTCCTCCGGTACGGGCTGCGGCGCCTGCACCGCGTGCTCGAGGGCCTGCTGGGAAGCTTTCCTGGCCGCAAACTCGATATCCGCCGGGGAGAACCGCTCACTGGCAAGGGCCAGGGCGTCCAGGTCGATCTGCGGGGACACGGCTGGCGGGATGTAGCGGTTCCAGATGGCCCTGCGGGCGTCCAGGTCCGGCGGGCCGATCGGAATGACGTAGTCGAAGCGGCCGTGGCGGAGGAAGGCCTTGTCGAGTGAGCGGATGAAGTTGGTGGCGCAGATCAGCAGTCGGCCTTCCTTTTCCCGGAATGCCGGGATGATCTTCAGCAGTTCGTTGGTGACCCCCTGGAGCGCAGACGACGCTTCCCCCGTGCGGGCGGCGGCTATTTCTTCGACCTCATCGATGAACACGACGGCGTGCTCGAGGCGGCTGATCTCGAGGAATATCTGCCGCAGGGCACCGGCGAGACCCTGGGGATCGGAGGCGAGCCGGGAGGGGAAGACTTCGACAAAGGGCCAGTCGAGGCGGGAGGCAACTGCCTTGGCGAAGGTGGTTTTGCCCGTGCCCGGAGGCCCGAACAAGACTACGGAGCGCGGCGGCGTGACGCCCAGGGACTTGGCGAGTTCCGTGCGCGCCAGCGGCAGGATCAGCCGCTGTTCGATCAGCGCCTTTTCGCGCTGCATGCCGGCCAGCGCCTCCCAGAGCCCGTGGGGGAGGAGGCGGCCACCCAGCTGGCTCAGCGGCCCCATCTCGCGGGGTTGCAGCGGGATGGTCCGCTCAAAGTAGTGGAGGTCCTCCTCCACTCTGTACTCGCTGTTGCGGAAGGCGCGGACCCTGGTTTCCGAGGCCGGCAGGAGCGCCGAGATCCGCCGGATGCCCTGGCTGGTGAGCCGGTCTTCCATGCCGGCGAGGAGGGCGCTCCCGAGCCCCTGGTCCCGCCACTCCCGGTCCTGTGCGAGCAGCACCATCCAGGCGCGGCCATCGTGGATTCTGCACGCCGCTGCCCCGACCACCCGTCCCTCCCGCACGGCGACGACCCCCACGCCGTTGGAGCACGCGTCGATGATCTCGGAGAGGCTGTAGACGGGGTGTGCGCCGGGTGTCCTGGAATCCTGCCAGACGCCGATGAGCTGGTCGAGATCGTCCGAGTGAAAGTCGCGGACGCTCCAAGGGTGGACCGCGGGCCTTCCGGTGGTTGTCGCGGTCATGTCCGTGGCTGTTGTGGCTGTCATCTCAGTCAGTTTCAGGGCAAGCGCAGAAGAAGCATTCCTCCCCGGTGCTGCAGTCAAAGTCCTCCAACGGGAGGACTGGATCGGCCGGGCGCCGCTCCTGCACGTCAGAGGTTTGAGGGTAAGTCAGAGCCGTCATGGGTCCGTCGCCTTCTTGTCGGGGCGGCCGGGCGCCGAAGCTGCGCCAGCCTTCACGTCGTTGTGAATCCTGTCCAGTATGGAAGGGAAATTACATAAGGAAAAGCGATCATATCTGAAGGTTAAAGATTGGAGAAACCAATGACTGGCATGATGGTGCAGCTGCGCTTTGGCCGACTTCGGGGAACGCGAAAGAACGACGGCGGGAAGCTCCCGCCGTCGTTCTTTGCTGTTGCGTTCTAGCGCGTAACGTCCTCGAAGGTCGGGGCGCTGCGGTTCAGGCTGACCGTGAAGGTGTTGGGCCCGCTGCAGGTTACTGCAATGCTGTGCTTGGGGGCGTTCGCCCTGGCGGACAGGTCCTGCACGACGGTGTCCAGTGTGTGGTCGATTGCGGACCGGTCCCAGATCTTCAGCGTTACGGAGTCAGTGGTTTCGAACGTCATTATTCGGTGCCTCATTCGTATATCGGTCATGGGCTTTGCGTCGGCGCGAAGCCCGGAACGGTCAATCCGTGAACGATCGGAGACCTTGGTGAAGCTCAGTTGAGCTCACTGGTTTGGCCTCGTTGCGTCCACCAGGTTGGGTATTGCTGTGCTTCTCAGCCACTGAATATCTACGCGTCAGCATGAACCTCAGGGCCCCGCCGGACGGGAAATCGTGTGCCCGGCTTTCCGTTCCATGATGCCCGGCGCGGCACCGTCGTCTCAAGCTGACGGCGCGTGAGACTGCTCACAGGCCGGGTTTCTGTCCATGTCTACACCAGGACATCGATCGTGTCAGTGGCGGCCTTCGGAAGCTGACGGCGCAGCCGCATGGCTTCCAGGACGCGCTTTTGCGCGAGGCCGTAGGCGGCTTCATGCGGCGTCAGCCCGGCCCGGCTGCTTTCGTCCAGGACCGCAGTGGTGTTGGCCTTCAGCTTCGTGGAAATCATGGTGAAGATGTCGGCAGGCTCCACGACGAAGGGGGAGTACCTGGCGGCCATGGAGTGTGCTGCCGCCACGATGCCGCCGGCATTGGCGATGAAGTCCGGAACTACCGCGATGCCCCGCTCGTGGAGAATCCTGCGGGAGCTGGGGGACGTGGGGAGGTTGGCTCCCTCGATCACGAGCTTGACGTTCGTCGACGCTGCGATGACGTCGTTGACGGTGTCTTCGCGCGCGGCCGGGATCAGGATGTCCGCGTCGGCAGTCAGGGCGTAATCCGCCGGCACCGCAGACCCGTAGTGGTGCACGCAGGCGTCTCCGGTTTCGGCGCGGAGATTCACCAGCTTGTCGATGTCGAGGCCGCCGGAGTCATGGACGGCGCCGGCCGCCGTCGAAACGGCCACGACGGTGGCCCCCAGTGCCACGAGGCGCAGGGCTGCGGCCTGTCCCACCGCGCCGAACCCCTGGATGGAAACCCGCGATCCCTTGAGGTCGATGTTCCGGCTTTCGGCCGCCGCCTCGGCGGCTTCCGCAACGCCATAGCCCGTGACGCCAAGCTGGTCATACGGCAGCCCGCCGAGAGCCCGGGGGAGGCCCGTCGAAGCGCCCCGGTCCCCGAGTTCATCGAGGAAGATTGCGGCGTCTTCCTCGGCCAGTCCCATGTCGAGCCCGAACACATACTCCGCGGGGACTTCATTTGCGAGGGCGCGGGCGAAGGCCCGGAGTATCGCTTCCTTGCTGGGATCGTTGGGGTCTCCCAGGATGCCCGCCTTCGCTCCGCCGTGGAAGAGGTCAACGGCGGCCCATTTCCAGGTCATTGTTCTGGCCAGCCGTGCCACTTCCCCGACCGTGAGGCTGGGGCTCATCCGGGTCCCGCCCTTGCCGGTTCCCCGTGCGGTGTTGTCCAGGACCAGCACTCCACGCATGCCCGTCTTGCGGTCGGAGACGACAACGATCTTTTCGGGGCCCCATTCGTCCATCAGTCCAAACACGTTGTCAGTCACTTTTAGATCCATTCCTGTCTCAAGCATTAGCAGTTGCTAATCAGCTTGCAGGTTCAGTTTCCGCTGGCACCAGACCTACAGAGCCACAGTTGGTGCACCTGGCATAAGCAGTTCTTGCCCTGCTCACGGCAAGCGGCTGGGCCCGCCACCGTGGTGGAAAAGCGGGCGGCAGGAGTCCACGACGGCGGCCCTAGCTGACGGACACCCCGGCGGTCTCACTGGCGGCCGCGGCCGCCGCGGTCTTGAGGGCTGCTACGGCGCCTTCCACCGCCGGGTTCACGGCAGTAGGAGGGTAGAGGGCCACGACGTGCCGGCGGACGTGGAGATCGGTGATATGGGCGGTGGAGATGTCATCCGTGCTGATGTGGCCCAGAGCGGGGATGACCGCGATTCCAAGGCCCGACCGGACGAAGCCCCTGATGACGTCATAATCGTTGCTGCGGAAGTTGATGTCGGGCTCAAAGCCGGCAGCCGCGCATGCACGGCGGAGGGAACGGGCCCCGGGGGTGCGTTCCCCGGTGGATACCCATGACTCGTCTTTTAGTTCCGTCAGCGGGATCTCCTGCCCCTCTACGCGGTGGCCCTTCGGCAGGAGCAGCACGAGATCTTCGCTCAGGAGCGGCGCGGACCTGAGGGCCCTGGGCCAGGAATGGGGGACGAGGTCGTAGTGGTAGACGAGCGCGAGATCCAGGTCCCGGTCCAGCAGCAGGGGAACGAGCTTGTCGGGCTCGCCTTCGTCGAGTTCAATCTCCACGTTTCCGTGGGCCTGGACAAAGGCGGAGAGGGCGAGTGGAAGAAGCTTCTGGCTGGCAGTAGGGAAGCTGCCCAGGCGGACCCGTCCGACGCTGCCCTCGGACATGGCGCGGACCTCGTCCTCAAAGGCGCCAAAGGCTGACAGCACCTCCTGGGCTTTCTCAGCGAGAAACTCGGCAGCGGGCGTCGGTCTGATGCCGTGGGCGTCCCTCTCGAACAGTGACATCCTCACCGCCCGTTCGAGGCTGGCCATCTGTTGTGAGACCGCTGAGCCGGTATATCCGAGTTGGCGCGCCGTCTCGGCGAATGAGCCGGTCCTGAGAACCACAATAAGGGTTCTCAGGTGCAGGGGATTGAGCATACGGCCAGCTAACCCCATCTCCTTCACAAGCGCAAAGGATTCGTCGCGGCTTCGGACAATGCACGGAAGCTGAGGGCAAGTTTTGCTTGCCCTAGGGCCACGATCGGTCATTCTGGGAGCCTTCCACTCCCCGATTCCCTCCGGCATAGTCATCCAGATAAGACGGGCAAATATCGGCCACAGCGTCCAAGCGGAAGGCCCGTTGGTCACCGCTTTGTCTGCCGAAGCCGCCCTGTCCCCACCCATGTATTCCATGCGTCAATCCATAGGAGCACAGCCCAATGCCGCCACATATCCAGGACAAACCCCTGACCAAACCCATGGCCATACAGCTTGATTCTGTTGCCAAGAAATATGGCGACCACACCGTCTTGAACGACGTGTCGCTGTCGGTGCGGGAAGGCGAGGTCACGGCCATGATCGGACCCAGTGGCGCAGGCAAGAGCACACTGCTGCGGTGCATCAACCTGCTGGAGCGTCCGGACACCGGATGCATAACGGTGGAAGGAAGCCAGATCGATGCCAGCACCAACTTCACGGCGAAGGACCTGGCCGCACTGCGGAGGAACGTCGGAATGGTGTTCCAGTCGTTCAACCTCTTCCCGCACCTGAACGTGCTGCGCAACGTCAGCATCGCCCAGGAACGTGTTCTGGGACGCTCACGCAAGGAAGCGGACATCCGCTCCATGAAGCTGCTGGAGCGCGTGGGACTCGCAGATAAGGCCAAGCAGTACCCATCCCGTTGTTCCGGCGGACAGCAGCAGCGCATCGCGATCGCCCGGGCGCTTGCCCTTGATCCGAGGGTGATGCTCTTCGACGAGCCCACCTCGGCCCTCGACCCGGAAGTTGGACTCGAAGTCCTCGCCGTCATGAAGGAACTGGCGGCGGAGGGAATGACCATGGTCGTCGTGACGCACGAGATGCAGTTTGCCCGGGACGTTTCCGATCACCTGGTGGTCATGGCGAACGGGTCAATCCTCGAAGAAGGCGATCCGGACCAGATCTTCACCAACCCGGTGCAGCCGCGTACCCGTGAATTCCTGCGCGCCGTGCTGGAGCGCTGAGGGCCCCATGGACATTTTCCTGACCATTCTTCAAGGCGTCCCGATGACAATCGGGCTGACCGTGGCCGCCCTGGGCATTGGAGCCCTCGGCGGAATCCCGCTGGCGCTGTGCCGCCGTTCCACCATCCCGGGGGTCAGCTTCGTTGCCGTCTCCCTGATCGAAATCCTGCGCGGAATCCCGCCCATCGTCTGGCTCTTCATCATCTACTTCGGCCTCGGCACAGCATTGCCGGTGCTCGATCCGCTCACCTCCGCGATCATCGGCCTGGGACTGATCTCCTGCGCTTACATGGCCGAAATCTACCGGGGCGGCCTCTCCGCCATCACCCGCGGACAGTGGGAAGCCGGGGAAGCCCTGGGTATGGGCAGACAGTCCGTCCTGACGTTCATCATCGGACCCCAGGTCTTCCGCGTCTCCGTTCCGGCCGCGGCAAGCTACGCCATCGGGTTGCTCAAAGACTCGTCCGTGGCCTACACCATCGGTGTTTCCGAAATCGTGTACTTCGCCAATGACCAGTCCCGCCAAAGTTCAGACGCTCTCGGACCGTTCTTCCTGGCCGCACTGGTGTACGTCATCATGACCATTCCCTGCGCCTGGGCTACCCGGGCCCTGGACGCCCGACTGCGGCAGAAAGTAGCACGATGAATATCCTCAGCGACTGGCCCTCCTACCTTCCCGGGCTGCTGGCCGGCCTTGGCATCAGCGTCCAGGTGGCACTGCTAAGCCTGCTCGTCGGTCTTCCCGGCGGCCTGCTGCTGGCCATTGGCGCCAGCAGCAAGAAGAAACTCGTGAGAATACTCATCATCGGCATCGTTGAGGTTGGGCGCGGAACGCCGGCCCTGGTCGTCCTGCAGATCTTCTACTTCGGCCTGCCGGCCAGCGGCCTCACCCTGTCCTCCATGTGGGCGAGTGTTGTTGCTTTGGCGGCTACCACGGCCGCGTACACCAGCGAGATCCTGCGCGGCGGCCTGCAGGCCGTGCCACAGGGTGAAGTGGAGGCAGCCGGCGCCCTGGGCATGAGTCGACGGGACACGCTGCGGTTCATCGTCATCCCCCAGGGCTTCAGGGTGGCCATCCCGTCCCTCATCGGCTTCGCCATCCTGATCTTCCAGGCCACGTCCCTCGCCTACACCGTGGCGCTGCCCGAACTGCTCAGCCAGGCATATTCCATCGGATCCACGACCTTCGACTACCTGAGCGTGCTGGTTCTCGCGGGTCTGATGTACGCAGCCATCACCATCCCCGCCAGCTGGCTCACCGGCAGGGCAGAAAAACGCCTTGCCCGGCACCTCTAAGTCCCCACCCCCCAAGGAGAGAAAAATGAAAACCCAGAAAACCGCCGTCGTCGCAGCGCTCGCCTTCGCAGCCACCGCCCTGACCGGCTGCGGCGCTGCCGCCAGCGGTGCCCCGAGCGCCGACTGCAAGCCCGCCCACACCTTTCCCACGGTCGCGCAGGGCAAGCTCTCGGTGGTCCTGTACGACCTCCCCCCGTTCTCGAGGCTCCAAGGCAACAAGGTGACCGGTGTCGACGGCGACATCATCAACGCCATCGCAGAGATGGAGTGCCTGACGGTCGCGGCAAAGTCGGTCGCGACCGCGGCGAACATCCCCACCGTGCAGGCCGGCCGCGCCGACGTGTCCATCGCAGCCTGGTACCGCACAGCTGCCAGGGCCGAGATCGTGGGCCTCACCGACCCGATCTACACCGACCAGATGGCCATCATCTCCAAGGATGGGCTGGATGCTGCCGAGCAGCTGAAGGGCAAGACCGTCGGCACCGTTGACGGCTACCTATGGGTGGACGACATGAAGAAACTCCTCGGCGATTCCCTGAAGGTCTACCCGACCACGCTGAACATGAACCAGGACCTCGCGGCCGGCCGCATCGACGTCGGAATCGACAGCTACGGCTCCGCCCAGTTCAACAAAAAGGGCGATTTCAAGGTCGCCGTGATTAAGCCCCACGAGGCGATAGCCGCGTCCAAGGAAGCGGCTCAAATCGCCATCCCCGTACCGCAGAAGAACACCGAACTCCTCGCAGCGCTGAACGCGGATCTGAAAACACTGCGGGAAAACGGCAAGCTTGAGGAGATCCTGAAGGCCAACGGCCTGGAAGCCTCGGCTGCGGACACTGGAGAGGCGCGCCTCATCAAGTAGCACTGCGGCACCAGCGAAGAGCACCAGCGAAGAGGCGGTCCCCGATGGGGGACCGCCTCTTCGTGGTTCTTGTCGCGGGAAGCCTTAGACGCCGCGGCCCGGGGTGAGGATCCCCTGCGGGTCGAACGCGTTCTTGATCCGGAGGTGCGCCGCGCGCGTGGCGCGATCGAGCTGCTTCGCCAGGGAGCCGTATTTGAGCGACCCGACGCCGTGCTCACCGCTGATGGTGCCGCCCAGACCCAGTGCCCGGTCGGTGATGAGGTCCAGGATCCGTTCCGCTTCCGTGTACGCCTCGACAGACTCGTCAGCTATGACAACGGAAGGATGGAGGTTTCCGTCGCCGGCGTGGGCAAACGTGGGGATGGCCACGTTCTCATCCGCGCTGATCCTCTCCAGCGCTTCGAACATCTCAGCCAGCCGGGCGATGGGCACGGCGACGTCGCAGGAGGCACGCAGGCCCCTGGCGTCAAGCGCCTTGCCGGACACGCGGCGCGCTTCAAGGAGCACGTCACCTTCGGCCTGCTCCACGCTGCTGGCTCCTGCGTCCTTGCAGATCCGTGCAGCCACCGCGGCATCCTTTTCGGAACTGGGCGAGATGAACTGCCCCACGAGAATGGCTGCCCCGTCGGTCGAGAGCCCAGTCGGATGGAACTGTTCGACGATCTCCACGCTGGCCCGGTCCATCAGCTCCAGGACGTCGGGGACCACTGAGCTGTTCATGATCCCGGTGACGGCCCGCCCGGCGGCCGCGGCCGTCGGGAAGATCGCGCGGAAGGTGACGGCCTTGCCGGCCGGGCGCGGCTTGAGCCTGACGGTCGCTGAGGTGACGATGCCCAGGGTTCCTTCCGACCCGACGAAGAGGCTGGTGAGGTCGTAACCCACCACGTTCTTGCGGGTCTTTGACCCGGTCCGAATGATCTCGCCGTCGGCCAGCACCACTTCCAGTCCGGCCACGCTGTCCGTGGTCACGCCGTACTTCACGCAGCGGAGTCCGCCGGCGTTGGTGGCGATGTTTCCGCCGATGGTTGATTGGCGGTAGCTGGCGGGGTCGGGGGCGTACATGAGCCCGTATTCGGCCGCGGCAGCGTCGACGTCGGCCGTAATGACGCCGGCCTGGACCTCCGCGAGCCTGTTTCCGGGATCGATGCTGAGGATGGTGTCCATCTCGGCGAGGGAAATAACCAGGCCGCCCGGGTAGGCGACGGCGCCGCCGGCGAGGCCGGTGCCGGCGCCGCGGACGGACACACGGATATTGTGCCTTGCCGCCCAGCGGACGCCGGCTGCCACCTCCTGCGTGGTGCGTGCTGCGAGGACAGCCAGCGGCAGCCCCTCGGGTACTGCACGGGAGGCGTCGGAACTGTAGTGGACCAGCTCGGCCGGATCGGTCAGAATCCTGCCTTTGAGTCCTTCCGTCAGGTCCATGGGTGTAATCACGGTGGTCTTCCTTTGTCTGGTGGGGTTCTGCCCTTAATCCGGTGCAAAAAAGATGCGGTGGCCGCCCGGGGGCGGCCACCGCATCTTTGGTCTCAGTCGGTCTCCGGGCCTGTGCAGTAGTAGCAGTCGCGGGCGCAGTCCGACAGGTCACGGATCTGTTCCTGCCGGGAAGGCAGCTGCTGTTCCGTTGCGTTCATGGCCGTTCCTTCCGCCGTTGCGCCTGCGGGGAATCCCTAGAGGAACTTCACGCCCTGGGCGAGCGGCAGTTCCCCCGAGAAGTTGATGGTGTTGGTGGCCTGGCGCATGTAGACCTTCCAGGAATCGGAGCCGGACTCGCGTCCCCCGCCGGTTTCCTTTTCGCCGCCGAAGGCCCCGCCGATCTCGGCGCCGGAGGTGCCGATGTTGACGTTGGCGATGCCGCAGTCAGACCCGCTGGCCGAGAGGAACTGCTCGGCTTCGGTCTGGTCCTGCGTGAAGATCGCCGAGGACAGGCCCTGCGGGACGCTGTTGTGGATCTCGATGGCCTCCTCCAGGGTCTCGTACGTCATGACGTACAGGATGGGGGCGAACGTCTCGTCATGCACGACGGCGGTCTGCGCAGGCATGCGCACCACGGCCGGTTCGACGTAGTAGGCCTCGGGCTGGTCCCCGGCCAGGACGCGGTTGCCGCCGTAGATGACCTCGCCGCCTTGGGCCACTGCCTGGATCAGGGCATCCTGCTGCGCCTGGAAGCTGCCGGCGTTGATCAGCGGGCCGACGAGGGTTTCTTCCTGCGTGGGGCTGCCGATGTTCAGCGTGCGGTAGGCCTCGACGATCCGGCTGACGAGCGTGTCGGCGATTGACGAGTGCACGATGAGCCGGCGCAGTGAGGTGCAGCGCTGGCCGGCAGTGCCCGCGGCGGCGAACACAATGCCGCGCAGGGCCAGATCCAGGTCTGCGGACGGGGCGACAATGGCGCCGTTGTTGCCGCCGAGTTCCAGCAGGATGCGGCCGAAGCGCTTGGCGATCACGGGAGCGATTTCCTGGCCCATGCGTACCGACCCGGTGGCTGAGACCAGGGCGATGCGCGGGTCCTCGACCAGCTTCTGCCCGCCGACACGGTCCGTCAGGAGCAGGTGATGGATGCCCTCGGGTGCCCCGACGTCCTTGACCGCCCGGGCAAGGAGGGTGTCCACGGCGAGGGCCGAGAGGCGGGTGGCGTCTGCCGGCTTCCACACCACGGTGTCCCCGGCAACGAGAGCCAGTGCAGTGTTCCACGCGTAGACGGCGACCGGGAAGTTGAAGGCGGAGATGATGCCGACGACGCCAAGCGGGTGCCAGGTTTCGGCCAGACGGTGTCCCGGACGCTCGGAGGGCATGGTCTTGCCGTACAGCTGACGGGACTGGCCGACGGCGAGGTCTGCGATGTCGATCATTTCCTGGACTTCGCCCAGAGCTTCTGAGCGGATCTTGCCGACCTCAGCGGTGATCAGCGTGGCGACGTCTTCTTTGTGCTCGGTCAGCAGCTGGCCCCAGCGCTTGACGAGCGCTCCGCGCACCGGCGCCGGGACGTTGCGCCAGGTCTTGAAGGCTTCGGCGGCCTGGGAGATGGCCGCTTCGATTTCTTCTCCGGTGTGGACCTTGGTGTGGAGGATGACTTCTCCCGTGATGGGGGTGCGGGTTTCGCGGGTGCCGTCCAGCGACGCCGGGTCCACGCCGATGGCCTGGAGGCTGTTGCGGACCTCTTCGGTGATTTCGGCGGTTGCCGGGATGGTGGAGGTAACGGTGGTCATGATTGCCTTCCTTCGAAGTTTGGCGGTGGATATGCGGTTGGTATTAGGAGGGGAGGTCTGTGATGGTGATGCCGAGCCGCCGCCCGGCTGCCTCGATGGAGGCGGTCTGCTGCGCCGTGTACAGCTCGTTGGGGTCAAAGATCCTGGTCCCCAGCACCTCCGAGAGCCGGTCGATGTCGTACGGGGTGCCGAGCTGTTCGTCGTCGCGGGAGCCGTCGTCGGTGAGGTTCGACTGGAAGATCCCGGCGGCCGAGCGGGGCAGGAAGTCTTCGTAGACGATGGGCTCGGGGAACAGGACGCCGGCCTCCACGAGCTCACGCAGGGAAACGGATTCCTTCCCGGGGGGTTGACCCGGATCGGCCACACGGTAGGTGAAGTACCCCAGGCCCTGCAGGGCAAGTTCCTGCTCCGTGTCCGGAAGGTTCTGTCGCCAGACCTGCCCGGCTATCTCTACCCGGGTAGTCCCCGCCGGGGCTGCGGCGAGCCTGCTGTCGACTTCGGCGACCATCCGGTCATAGATGTCCCGGCCGTGTTCGGTCAGCGCAATGCCGCGCTGTTCCACTTCGCCGAAGCGGACCCGGAGGGATCCCGGCCGCACTGCGCTGTCTGCGTGGCGGAACCTGCGCTCCTCGGCAAGGGCGCGGAAGGACGTCTGGCGCAGCAGCACGTCCGGACCTTCCCAGTTCGGCGGTCCTTGGATCTCATCGATCATCGCGATGCCGCGGGCTTCCATCCGGGCGTACAGGTCGTCTATGTCCAGTACGCGCGGGGTCAGGTGGTTGATGTGTGTTGACGGGACGCCTCCGATGTCGGCGGCGACCGCGGAAATCTTTTCAAGCTTGAAGTACCAGTCATGGTCAACAGGTTCCTGGGAGAGTTCAAAGGCGGCCGTCGCATGATCCAGAAGGCGTGCGGCTTCCTCCTGCGACAGTTCCTGTTCCGCGCTTGCCTTGTCCGCAAGGGCGAGCAGCTCCTCGCTGAACAGGGTGCGGCTCCCGATGAAGGACTCGAGCTGCTTCTCGGTTTCCCCATCAAAGAACCGGCGGTCGTCGTGGGCCAGCATCGAGGTGAAGACCCGGAACGGGTTCCTGGCCAGCTCATCGGAATCGACAGGGCGAAATGCCGTGGACACGACAGGGACGGAACTCTTCGAGGCGTCACGCAGGTCATAGAAGCCGACCGGATACATGCCGAAGGCGGCAAAGACCCGCGCTACCTGGGCGAGTTCCCGGGCGGATCCGACGCGGATGGCGCCATGGCGTTCGGCAGTGACGCGCTGGATGCTTCCCAGGCGCTCGGCGTCCTCGCCGTTCTTGCGGATGAAGTCTTCGTTGACCTCCCGGGAGACGTCCACAAGGGTGTTGTAGGCCGGCACTTCGTTCCCGTAGAGCGTGGCCAGGCGCAGGGCGAATTCGGCCCTCAGTTCCCACAGTTGCAGCTTCGTTGTTGTTGGCATGGAGTTGTCCTTTCTGGTGCTGTGTCTTCGGCGATGGCGCCCTGTTGGGCGCTGATCATCAGATGATGTGGACTTCTTTGACCTGGGAGAGTTCGCCGACGAACCGTGCGGCGCTGAACTGTTCCGGATCCATGAAGGACTCCCTCCCCAGATACATGTCCCTGACGAGTTCTCCCACAGCCGGTCCCTGCAGGAAGCCGTGGCCTGAGAACCCGGTGGCGTACATGAAACCGGACACGGTGTCCGAAGATCCGATCATCGCGTTGTGGTCCGGGGTGTTTTCATACAGTCCCGCCCACCCGACGTCGAGATCCTGGTGCGCCAGCGAGGGCGCAACAACTTCCGCGGCCCGGTTGAACGCCGGCAGCCACTGGTAGTCGAATTCCCGGCAAAAACCCGGCCCCTGGTCCTGGTTGGATATACCCAGCAGCATCCCGTTCAGATAGTTGTGGAAATACAGCGTCGTCGACAGGTCCAGAGTGAACGGAACCGTGGGAAGCGGCCTGCTGCCCTGCGGGGTCATGCCGATCTGACGCCGGACAGGCTCGATCGGCAAATGCACCCCGGCCATCGCCCCCAGCCTTGTGGACCAGGCGCCTGCCGCGCAAACGACGGTAGAGGTCCGGATCGAACCCCGGTTCGTGTGAACAGCCCGGACTTCACCGCCGGCGGCGTCGATATCCAGGACCTCAGTGTCCTGGCAGATCGTTACACCGAGCTGCTGCGCGGCTTCGGCATAGGCCTTAACGACCTTGGAGGGTTGGGCGAAGCCGTCACGGGGGGAGTAGGAAGCCGCCACGAGTGCGCGCGGATCGAGGAAGGGGTTGATCCCGTGGGCCTCGTCCGGGGCAACCATCCGACTGGAACCGCCGAGGCGGTTTTGGATATGCGTGCTGTCTTCGACCTGTTGCAGCTCCGCCTCGTTGCGGCACAGGAAAAGATATCCGACCTGCCGGAGCCCGATGTCCGTCCTGAATTTCTCACCGAACCGTTCAAAGGCCTCCAGGCTGCGCTGGCCGAGCCTGATATTGCCCGGATCTGAAAACGTGGCACGGACGCCGCCCAATGGCTTGGCAGATGACCCAGACCCGAGGACATTCCGCTCGACCAAGACGACGTTCCGCACGCCCGCTTCAGCCAGATGGTAGGCAATGCTGGCCCCCATGATCCCCCCGCCCAGAATGACAACCGCACCTTCGGCAGGCAACGACCGGTCGGGCGACTTAACCAGCGGAACGACATTGTCCACGTGTTTTGTACGCATTGTGATCCCTCCAACATTGTTCTCTTGGATCAAGCTTCAGGGCACGAGGTCGTTTAGGTCTATCGATTCTTTGTGAACGATTCGTATAGATTTGCTATATGAAGTGGACCTTCGAACAGCTCAAGACGTTCAAAGTGGTGGCGGAGCTGGGCACCATGACGGCTGCCGCGGAAGCGTTGGGCTTCACCGCCGGGGCTGTGTCGCAGCAGATGGCAGCACTGCAGGCTGGCCTTCCGCGCCGCATTTTCGCCCGGGATGGGCGCAGGGTGACCCTGACCGACGCCGGCGTGACACTCCTCCATCACGCCCGCGTCCTGCTCGAGGAGGAGCGCAACGCGGCTGCGGCGCTAAGCGGACCGCAGTCCCACCAGCGCGCGCTTGTATCTGTCGGGGTCTTCGGGTCTGCGGCGGTATCGGCGATGCACCCGGCCATCAGCTATCTGCGCAGCACGGCCGGGAACGTTGCCATTCAGGCCGTCGAGGTGGACGTTGAGGACATGCCGCAGGCAGTCCTCAATGGCCGTATTGATATTGCTCTCGGCCTGAACTATGCCGATGCGCCGCAGCCTCCCTTGCGTGGAGTTGTGACCGAGCTCCTGCACCGCGAGCCGTTCCTCATGGTCCTTCCGCCCGAGGCCAGGGAACTGCGCGGTGACGGCGCAGCCCTGATCGAATTTGCCAACGTCGCTGACTGGGTCCTCCCGCCTGTCGATTCCAATTTCGGCAGGGCGTGCCGGTTCGCCTGTGCCACGGCAGGAATCGAGCCGAATGTTCAACACACTGTCACCGATACCGCAGTGTCGATCGCACTTGCCGAATCCGGTGTGGGCATCACACTCGCCACGCCCCTGATGATGGGGCTTCGTCCGAGCAGCAGCCCTACCGCGCGGCTGCCTGGCGACTCGCACCGCAGCATCGTCGCCATAGCCAGGTCCTCGGCGCTCGAAAGGGACAGCGTTCGCGCTGTCAGGGATGCTCTGGTCCAGGCATTTTTGAAGCCGACGGCGGCACCTGGCTCGCCGCCTCAGCCCCCGGGCTGACGCGGCGAGCGGGAAGAGCCGACTACGCTCGCCGGCTGATGTCCTGCTCCAGCTGCCCGGGAAGCTTCCGTTGCAGCATATGACTCCAGCCAATCAGAACGGCCGTGAGGAGCGCGGTCACAACAAGGTAGATGAGTGTATTGGGGAGGCCGAAGGGGATTCCCAGAATGAGACCGAATGTGACCTTCACGCCGAGCAGGACCAGCAGCACCGCTGCAGCCAGGTTGGCCATCCTGGACCCAGGGGAAACGGTACTTCCCTTGGGGAACTGGGAAGCGTACTCCTTGGGGCTGCCGAAGGTCTCCACCGGACCTTCCCCCGTTTCCTGCAAGTGGCTCTGGAGTTCCCGGAGCACATCAGTGACTTGTTCCTCACTGAGTCTGCGCTGGCGCAGTTCCAAGGCCAGGCTTTTCAAATACTCCAGAGTCGTCATGCTGGGTTTCCTCCCGTGGTCAGTATCGCCGCGACCCTCGTCGTGAAGTCGTGCCAGGATCCGGCAGTATCGCTCAGCCAGGCTTCGCCTTCGGGGGTGATGCTGTAGAACTTGCGGCCAGGGCCCCCGTCCCCTTCGCGCCATTCGGAACGGACGCGTCCCTCGGCCTCGAGCCTGTTGAGCACCGGATACACTGTCCCGCCACCGATGCCTGGCAGTCCGCAGGCGGCCAGTTCCTGCACAATCTGGTAGCCGTAGGCCTCGTTCTGATTTTTCACCAGCTGCAGAATGCATGGTGCCAGGGCGGCCCGGGTCCAGTCACTGGGCCATTTTGGGTCATCACTCATGACTAAACGGTAACACTCACTAGTAGGTGAGCCAATCTACTGCGTCAGGAATATTCTCGAACTGGACCCATTGCGCCATGCGAGGCGCCCATCGTCAGGTGACCGACAAACGGACGGTTTGCCACCTCTTCCCCTCTGTGATGGCCGCTCCTAAGCTGTCCGTGTGGGGATGTCGCTGCTTTTCGGCGTGGTGGCTTCGAGCGCCCTGATCGTGGGCGCTCTGATTGGTGTCCGTTTTGAGCTGCCGAAGCGGCTCCTCGCGATCCTCCTCTCCTTCGCCGCGGGGGCGCTGATCACCGCGCTGAGTTTCGAACTCTTCGAGGACGCGTACCAGCGGGGCGGGATTGTGCGGGCCGCACTGGGGCTTCTTGTGGGTGCCGTCGTGTTCACCGCCCTGAGCGCTTTGCTTGACCGCTGGGCGCAGCCGGGGACCCAGGCCATACCTGCCGATGAGTTCCGGGGAAGCGCCAAGCTGGACACCAATGCAGCCGCCGCCGAGAAGGCGCCGAGCGCTGTGTCCACGCGTGGCGCAGCCGGCATGGCGCTGCTGGCCGCCGTAACGCTGGATGGAGTTCCAGAGAACATCGCCCTGGGCGTATCGCTGGGGGAGGGGACCGGCGGGCTGGCGCTGCTTGCAGCAATCTTTGTCTCCAATTTGCCGGAGGCGCTGGTGGGCGCATCGTCCATGCGTAGCCAGGGCCGGTCCGGCGGAGCCATCATGGGACTCTGGACCGTCTGCGCTGTGTTGCTTGTGTCTGCAGTGGTCCTGGGCGCGGGACCCCTCTCCGGCACCGATCCGGAGACCATTTCGCTGCCGCTGGCCTTCGCTGCAGGAGCTGTCATTGCCTCGCTCGCCAACACCCTGATGCCCGAGGCCTACGAGCATGGCGGGCCTGCCGTGGCCCTCAGCACTGCCGCCGGCTTTGTGCTCTCGTTCGTGCTCTCCCTCGCCTGATCCTGCGGGGGCCTAGGCGCGTCTCGAGGTCCAGCCCTGCCTGTTCAGCCGCTCGAAACCCTCAAGGAGGAGGTCGAGGGCGAACTCGAACTCGAACTGGTCGTCACAACCCGTCCCGACCACCGAGCCCTTGTCGTGTGCCGCAGTCGTGGCGATTGCCGCTATGTTCGGATACCGCTCGGCCATCTGCCGGAACATGGCGGCACGCGCGCCCACCGGTACATCGGCTTCAACGGTCCGGCCGCCAGGGTGGTCGAAGAGTTCCTGCGTGAATCCCCACATTCGGCTGCCGAGGGCGTGCATGACATGGTGGGTCAGATCGGCCGAGAAGCCACCGGCCAGGAACATTCCGACGAACGAGTCCATATACCCAAGGACCGCAGGGGTCTTGTTGGTGCGGGATTCGAGCACCGGACGGGCCCAGGGGTGCCGCAGGAGCGCACGCCTCGCCGAAAGCACCCGCAGCCGGACGGCGTTCTTCCAGTCCGCCCCGCCGGCTGGAGGATCAATCTCGCCGATGATGGCTTCGACCATCCCGTCGAGAAGCTCTTCCTTGTTCGCGACGTGCTTGTAGAGCGCCATCGGCACGACGCCGAGCTCCTGGGCGAGCCGCCTCATGCTTAGCGACTCGATTCCGGCGCCATCCGCAAGCGCCACCGCCGCAGTGAGGACACGGCCCCTGTTCAAGGGCGCCCGCTGCATCACCTCACGTTGCTGAGTCATGGTCAGCCTTCCCGGTGGTCATCTCCCCTTGACAAGTGTACAGCGTACACCTACCTTCGAAGCATCTGAGGTGTACGCCGTACACCCGCAAGGCGAAGGACTCACCATGCCAGCGGTAACTGCCACCCCCGCCATTCCCGTCCGGCGCTCCCGGCCCCAGTGGCCCGTTCCCGCCGGGCTCATCGTTGTGAGCCTCATCCCGGTGTTCTTCGGGACCCTGCGCCTTGCCCAGTTGACGGGCGGCGCCGAGATCACCCCGGACAATGCCAGGTTCTTCGACTCGCCGCTGCCTGTGCTGATCCACATCCCTGCGGCCATCGTGTACAGCCTGCTCGGGGCGTTCCAGTTCGTTCCAGCGCTTCGCCGGGGGAGGCACGGCACGTTCAGCTGGCACCGCGTCGCCGGCCGGATCCTGGTGCCGGCCGGCCTGCTCGTCGCGCTCTCAGGGCTGTGGATGGCGGTCTTCTACGATCTTCCGGAAGGCGACGGGCCCGTTCTCCTCATCCTCCGGCTGGTCTTCGGTTCGGCCATGGCGGTGAGTATCGTTCTGGGGATGCTGGCCGTGCTGCGCCGGGACTTTATCCGGCACAGTGCATGGATGGCCCGCGGGTACGCCATCGGAATCGCCGCTGGAACCCAGGCGCTGGTGTCCATCCCCTGGATTCTTCTGGTCGGCCCACCTGACGAACTGACGAGGGCGGGGCTTTTGGGGTCGGCCTGGGTTATCAACCTTGCGGTGGCTGAGTATTTCATCCACCGGCGCTCGCGGAGGCTCGCTTGAGTCCGCTAGTCAAGACATGCGAAAGCGTACGACGGCGGGAGGTTCCCGCCGTCGTGCTCTTGCGGTTGGGGTGAGCATCTGGATACAAAACCGAAACGTTCAGTCGCGGCCATGAAACATGGCCCCGCTACGCTAATTCACACATTCATAAATGTGAGTCGCTGGACGCATCGAAAGGAAAAAGCCATGCTTTGGAATACCTTGGGGCAGTCTTTCAGTTCCCGGCAGAATGACGGCAATTCCCAATTTAGCGGAGCCGATTCCGCCGCTGATTTCCCGCAAGGTCAACTGACCTCCGCTGCCTGGGAAGGCTGGTGGCACAACTCCGCGCAAGTCTGACGCGGGAGTCAGTGCGGCAATAGTCGAGTGGGCCCGTGAGACCTCGCCCAGAATTCCTGCAGGGATTTCCTGATGTGCCGCCCCAGCCTTTTCAGTGGCCGTATCGCTGCCACCGTGAAAAGGAAGCCGACGAGACGCAGTATTCCGACCAGCACCAGCAGGATTGCGAAGACGAAAATGGCCGGCAGGAACATGATGAATACGCCAGCCATCGTAAAGATGTAAGTAAGGGCAAAACCAACAATCGACGCCTGATCCATCTGGAATCCCATCAACAGCCACGGTCGTGGCTCATAGTGCCGCAGACTCCCTCTGCTGCCCTGGGTAGCGCGGTCCCCGACCGTTTGCACGGCCGGGGACCACTTTGCGGGAGGGGCCGCGCGCTGCTGCTGCAAAATGCGCTACAAGGCGCTGTGGCGTAGCGGAAGCTAACCGCCCCTGGAGGCAGCGTTAGCGTGTTCCGGCATCCCGTCCCGGTCTGTTAAGGCGTGGATCTGTTGTCGGTGATTCTCCTTCGCCTGGAAACAATCGTGTGAAGCTTTGCGTGGCCCCTGATCATCAACATCACACACCTCCTGTGATCACCATTGATCCGATGCATGCCCGCTGATACAAGTTTTTATAGCACCGCCGGGAGCGGCGGACAAGGGTGAAAGCCGGAGCGCTCACCGTTGCCCCGCAGCCCCCTAAACTGCCCCGGCCCCTGGCACGTCCTGACCGTCCAGGCATGGCACGCAGCACTGTCTTGAACCCGAAGAGTACAAGCATCGTTACGTAGTCTGCGGCTCAGCACTCCCGCTCCGGTTATTATTTGGGTATTTTCCGGTGCCCAGTAGGCTTGGGCACCTAACAAACGGAGTCCGGGAAGGCGGAGATGAGTAGATTGAACAGGGCTGCTAAGAGGGTTCAGGCTCGGGAGGCTTTGAACCGTGCGGAGCAGCAGCTCCGATCCGGCGGACGGGCTGCGAGGACTGCGTGGCTGGTTCTCGGTATTCTGGCCGCCGCGGTGACGGCATCGGTAATTGTGTGGCAGGTCCTGGACCGCAGCGAAGAACCAGACGTGCCGGACGAGGAAGCCCGGACAGAGCACATGTAGGGGCTGACCCGCCGGCCCCCGTCACAGCTCGGGAACGCACGGCCCGCAGCCCAGCAGGGCCAGGCCTTCCCGGTCGCCGTCCGCGAATTGCGTGACGCCCGTACCCTCCGGATTCATCAACTGGGTCGGGTCATCCACGTGGTCGAGCCCCACAACGTGGGCCAGTTCGTGCATGATGACGGCGCGTGCGTACTCGGAACCATCCGGCCACCGCAGCATCTCGGCGAATTCAGGCGCATCGAGCTCCACCTGGCCGGCGACCAGCACATAGGGGCGATCGGGAGCGTAGGCATATGCACTGCCACCGAGCCCGTCCACATCACCGGCCAGATTCGGGCTCTCCTGCGGAGTGGACCAGGCGATCAGCACGGGAGCCCACCGTTTGCCGTACAGGTCCGGCTGGTACGGCTCGCGTTCCGGACTGGGGGCCTCGGTGGTGGTGCCGTCGTACACGAACCGCAGGCCTGTCGCGGCTGAAACGATGGCAAGATACCGGCGCCAGGGGCGGATCACTCCTGCGCCAATCCCTCCTGTGCCGATTCCTCCTGTGCCGATTCCTCCAGGGTGGGGGACCGGCGAGCCATACACGTTTTGCCCGGGGACTTCGTATGGGGCAGAGTCTGGACGCTGCGTCTGTTCTAATGCCTGCCGGCGTCAGGGCGCAGCCGGAACTGCCGGTTATCAAGCATGGTTCCCCCAATGGAATGTGGTTGGCGCCCAGTGCGCTGAGCCACTCTAACGCCGGCTGCTCAGGGGATCCGCAGGGACGCCGCAGGATTATCGAAGTTCCGTGGGGTTCCGGCGAATCTGAGGCAAGAGGACGACGGCGGCGGCCCCGCCGTCGTCCGTCGCCCGGCGGCATCCCGCCGAACGGGCTTTGCCTCCGCGGGTCCACGGACCTACGTGAGCAGGTAGCCGCCCGCCTGAATAATCACGTACCGGCTACGGGTTACGGGGTTGGGCGGCAACCCTACTGTGTAGGCATGAGGTGGTCGAGCGACTGCAGGAACACGATGATGGGTCTGCAGGCGCCGGGCTGGGAGACCGCTACCGACACTGCCGGAGGGATCGATCCGACCATGAAAAATCCGAGGGCCGAGGTTCCAGCCACCCTTGACGATGCCGACGCCGAAAACAATGCCGTTCCGCCCGCACCATCGGCGCACCCCGCCAGCGGTCCATCCGGCAAAAGCAGGCAGATGGCCCGCGACGTGACGGGGGCCCCGCTGGTCCGGGAGGCAATCGGAAACTGGCCTGATCCCATGTAGGGAGTCGGACACCGCCGGCGGCGTGTCGTCTGCCCCAAATGCCGTTGAACGGCGCGGGGCACGTCGGAATACTGGAAGCCAGGGCAAAAACTCCGGGCCGAAGGCGGTGGATAACTATGGGCGACGGCGGAGCCGGCGACTTCACTCGAAGGATGGAACGGCTGGCTGAGCTGCGTGCCGTTCGCGGTGCCGGAATCACCGCCGAGGAAGAGGCCGAGCTGAATGCCGCCGAGGAGGAGGAACGGCAAAAACGCAAGAAGGTCTCCGATGCTGCCAGGGTTGAATACCTTATTCGGGACGCCATGGCCCAGGGCAAGTTCGACAATCTGAAGTACGCCGGCAAACCGATTCCGGGCCTGGGCGAGGGCTACGATCCGGACTGGTGGGTCAAGGGCCTGATCCAGCGCGAGCACCTCACGGGGATTGGCCCCAAGGCAATTCTCCTCAGAACCGAAGACGCGGAGCTGGACGCACGGCTGGATTCCCAGTTCTCGGAGAAACAGGTGCGCGACACCGTTAAAGACTTCAACGCCCGCGTCATTGATGCACGGCGCCAGCTTCAGGGCGGCCCGCCGGTTATCACCAAAACCCGTGACCCGGACGTCGAAGTCCGGCGCTGGCAGGAGCGGAGGCATGCTGCCGCCCCAGCGGCACCGCCGGGGCCGGAACCACCCAAGCGGCCGTGGTGGCGGCGTCTCTGGACAGGTTCCTCCTAGGCCTGGCCCGTGGCCAGCCAGTCCGGCTCGAAGTCAGGATGTTCCGCATAGGGCAGCGCCAGGGCGTTCAGGGACAGAGTGGTCCATTCCAGCGCCTCGGGAATCCATTGCGTACCCTCCCCGTAGGGGTTGCTGAGCAGCGTGGAGAGCGCTGTCTGCCGGGCGGCCTCGACGATGCTGATGATCCTGCGCTTCGCCGCGCACTCCATCAGCAGGCGCTGCTCGTACCATTGCCCCGATTTCGAAAGGGCCCTGTCACTGAGAAGCTTCCGGGCCGCGGCCTCATCCTCGGTGATGCGCGCGGACAGGAATTCGACAATGTCCACAGTCCGAGCGTACGCCCCGCCCGGTAAGCCGGCGCCCTCTGGTTAATCGGTGATTGGGGGCTTACAACCGGGCTTTCACGGGCTACGGTTTCACTGGGGGACAATTCCTTCCGCAAGCGCGAGCAAAGGAGTTCCAATGGGTGGCGTGTGGCTTCGCACGATCAGCCACAGTTTGGTCCGGGCAGACCAAATTACCGAAATCGCGTCCGCCCGTGGGTCCGTCCACGAGGAATCGGGCTATTCGTTGAAGGTAGTGGTCGATGGAAAGGGCCACGTGCTGATCGACAACAGCGACCTCCCGGGTACCTTGGCGCAACGGCTCGACCACGCCCAGCAAATGCAGGATGCGCTGCTGACGGCAATAGATGCGGCCGGCGCCATCGGCCCGGCGATGGTGATCAGCCATGAGCCGGACGGAGAGCGCTGGACGCTCTCGGCGGCGGCTGACCTGGCAGGTGAACCCGCGTCCTAGGGCGCGCCGAAGGGCCGAGTCCGGCACGTTACGGAGCAGCCCTCCCGCGCGGCGGCTGCTGCGCGGGAGGACTGCCCCTCCGCCGTTCCGCATGGGGATGCTGAAAACGCAGGCGCGCGGAATGACGTCCTTTAGGCGTCAGTGCGTGAGGCCTCCGGCATCTTCCGGACCGACGAAATTGCAGGAACCCTGATGCCGTTCAGGCAGGATGCAGATGCGTCCAGTGGCAAGATGGACGTTCCCACAACGGCCTGACCGCGCCACGTCCTCGCGGACATGAACGCTTCTCAGATCGGGCCGTTCATCGCCGCGCACCGCTTCGCGGAGGGTTTCAGATGTGTCGTTTTCGTGACTGTTCATGCCTCGTGACTCCTCGTCGAGTGGCTGCCCCCCAGTAGCAAGGCCAGTCAATTGGACCCTGAGACTAAATTCTCGTCCCCGCAAATTAACGGTGGGTTACGGGCCATGTTAGATCCGCAACGGCGGGCTGTCAGCCCATCAGAAATCTTCAGGAAGTACCGACGCCTTCTGTGTGGTGGCTAGTCCGCTGAATCCGCGCCCTCTGCCGGGTCCTGTGAGTGCATGCGGATGTCGGTGGGATCGGCGGTTTCATCCCCTTCGGCAGGAGCCTCGCTGTGGATCCGCTGCATTCCTTCCAGGTTCTCACTCATGACTGGCGCTCCTTCTGCTGCCGTTCCGTGCCGCGAACATCACCTTTGTGTTCATCTAGCCCATGCCGGCCGCGGGCTGTCAAGGACTGTGCACATCGCTCTGGCCGGGGCAACTGTTGTGAAGCTGGCGTCGCGCTGCTGAAGTAGAGCCATGAAACCGTTTCTGCTGCTCGCATCCCGCGCCGAAGACCCCGCGGCCGAGGACGAGTACGAGGCGTACCTGCGCTACGGGGGCCTGGATGCCAGCCAGCTGCGAAGGATCAGGATGGAGCGGGGGCCGCTTCCGGACATTGCGCTCGATGACTATTCCGGAGTCATCGTCGGCGGCAGCCCGTTCACGTCGAGTGATCCTGCCGAAAAGAAGTCTGATGCCCAGCACCGGGTGGAGCGCGAACTGTCCGCGCTGCTGGACCGGATCGTGGCGGCGGACTTCCCGTTTCTTGGCGCCTGCTACGGCGTCGGCACGCTTGGCCGTCACCAGGGTGCGGTAATCGACCGGACCTACGGGGAGCAGCTGGGCGGTGTGACCATCAGTCTGAGTCCCGAAGGCCTGCAGGATCCTCTGCTCGCCGGCATGCCGGCGGAGTTTACGGCGTTCACAGGCCACAAGGAAGCGTGCACCGTGCTGCCCCCGCACGCCGTGCTGCTGGCGAGCTCGGCGGCCTGCCCGGTGCACATGTTCCGGATCAAGCAGAATCTCTTCGCCACCCAGTTCCACCCGGAGCTGGACGCCGAAGGCCTTGTCACCAGGATCGACATCTACCGCCACGCCGGGTACTTTCCGCCGGAGTCCGCCGAGGAACTGATGGCCGCGGCAAGGACGTTCACCGCGACGGAGCCCATGAAGATCCTGCGGAACTTCGTCAAGATCTACGGCCGGTAGCCGCCGATGGAGGGCTCTTTTGCCCATTGACTTCGTATCCGTGAGGACTACGGTTGTACTACTTCAACATGGATCTGTTGAACGCACGTGCGCTGAGGGGGGAATCGCACACTGTGGGCTGTTGCAACAATGGCGCGGCATCCACGGTCCCCTCAGCTTGTCTCCGTTCCGGAGCTCCCACAATTTAAGGTCTCACCCTAGTCCCCAGGCAGCGTCCCATGACAGCTAATTTCGTTACGGCTTTCTCCGTAAAATCCTTCGACGTTCCGGATAAGAAGAGGTATCCGGACAAGGCGGAGGTGGATCTCGTGAGCGTGAACGACTACTCCGTCGCCCGGCTGATCCTTGCCCCCGGCTGGCAATGGTCGGTGAGCTCCAAGCCAACAGAACAGACCGAATTTTGCGAGCACAACCACCTCGGGTTCTGCATCTCGGGAACATTGGAGATCGCCACGCCGGACGGTCTCAAAACCACCATCCGTGCCAACGACACCTACGCGATTCCGCCGGGCCATGACGAACGGGTGGTGGGTTCCGAGCCTTTCGTCGCCGTGGAATTCCTGGGTGCGGCATCGTTCGGCCGGCCGGCGAGCCGCGGACAGCACGCGCGTATGTGAACACCAGCCTGTATGTGAACACCAGCCTTTAAGGCGCGATCCAACGCGCGCCCGTACGTCCACAACGCTCCAAAGAGTGGGGGGCGCCGGCCCCAAGGTTTTCCCACCGTGCAGTGCCTAGAGTCGGTTTTGTAGCAACCGGCTGTATCTGTTGGGGGTGGGCCGGAAACGGACTGCTCGGCCTGTTGGGGGGCCGTGCAGTCCGTGCTGCTGTTTTCGAGGTCAGCATTCTTTCGTTTGCAGGCGGCCGATTCAACGACGGAGCCGCCGTGACCCTGGCCATCTACGCCACCTTCAAACGCAACCACCGGCTCCAGCCGGCAGGAGCACGCCGCGGCGCGGACAGCCTGTCGCGGCCAAAGCGCAGGATTCACCCTGATTTTCCCCCGTTTGATCCCAGGATTCCGAGGATCGCCGAAGCTTTGATACACGTTCGGCCGTCATCACGAAGCGCGAAAATACACTGGAACTACCAGCCTTTTTGGTTCTCTCCCACCGGACCCACTCCTCCAAGGAAGCCCAAAATTCGTACTTCGCTTTCTGCCCGCCCTGCCCTGGCCACTCTGCTCCTGACTGCTCTCGCTATGAGCGCCATGGGGACGTCCGCCGGAACCGCCGCCGCACCGCAGGCGGGTTCCAGCTCGAACTCCGACGCCGCTGATCAATCCGGCACCGTCCGCTACCTGGTGCGTTACGAGGCCGGGACAGATGTGGCACGGGAGGCCCGGAACCTGCGCTCGCGGAACATCGCGGTCCGCCGCACGTTCTCGCAGGCGCTGCGCGGCGCGGTTGTGACGGCCACGCCGGCCCAGGCCGTGGAACTCAAGCGCTCCGCGCAGGTGGCGGCGGTCGAAATCGACGCCCCCATAAAGGCCGCAGAAACCCAGCAGGCGGCGCCGTGGGGGCTGGACCGCATCGACCAGCGCGCCCTGCCCCTCTCCGGTTCCTACACTTCTGCCGCTGCGGGCGCCGGCGTGAATGCTTATGTGGTCGATTCGGGCGTCCTGGCTTCCCACACGGAGTTCGGAGGCCGGGTCGCCGCGGGATGGACGGCCGTCGCTGACGGCCGCGGGACCGGGGACTGCAACGGCCATGGAACGCACGTGGCAGGCACGGTCGCGGGCAAAACCTACGGCGTTGCCAAGGCCGCCACGGTTATTCCAGTGCGCGTACTGGACTGCGCAGGCTCCGGGTTCAACTCCGACGTCATCGCTGGGCTCGAGTGGGTCGCTTCACACCACCAGGCCGGAACACCGGCCGTGGCGAACCTGAGCCTTGGCAGCACCGCCAGTGCGATGGTGGACGCGGCGGTGCTGGGTCTCATCAATGATGGAGTCACGGTGGCCGCTGCGGCGGGGAACTCCGCCGTCGACTCCTGCAACAGCTCGCCGGCACGGGTTCCCGCTGCACTGACGGTGGCCGCGAGTGACGCCTCGGACCGCCAGGCGACTTTTTCCAACTTTGGCGCGTGTGTTGACCTGTATGCGCCGGGCGTGGGCGTCAAATCCGCCGGAATCGCGTCGACCACCGCCACTGCCTCCATGAACGGGACGTCCATGGCCACTCCGCACGTGGCCGGTGCGGCGGCCGCCGTTCTGTCGCGCTCCCCGGAACTGAGCCCGGCAGCCGTGGCAACCCGACTCCTGACCGGCGCAACGCCCGCAGTTATCGCGGCTGCCGGTGCAGGCACTCCGAACCGACTGCTGTACCTCGATCCGTCCGCGGGTGCGCTCGCAGCGCCCACAGTTTCGGGCCGTACGCCTGCGGCCGGTGCCACCGGAACCACCGTTGCGAGTCCCGTGACTGCCACTTTCAGCAGGGCGGTTCAGGGCGTCAGCGGCTCCACCTTTGTTCTCAAAAACCAGGCCGGTGTGGTGGTTCCTGCCACCGTCACCTATGACTCGACCCTCCTGACGGCCACGCTGCGTCCGTCGTCAGTCCTGGCCGCGTCGCAGAAGTACACCGCGACGCTGACAGGCGGCGCCTCCGCCATCCGCGATGCAGTGGGCACACCGCTGGTCACTGAGAGCTGGGCCTTCACCACAGCGGCGGCCCCCACTGTCACGTCACGGACTCCCGGTGCCGGCAGCACCGGCGTTGCCGCGGGAAGCAATGTTACGGCCACCTTCAGCACGGCCGTCCAAGGGGTTACCAGCAGCAGCTTCCTGCTGAAAAGCCCCAGCGGCCAGGTCATCCCCGCGGCCGTCACGTTCAGCGCAACCACCCGTACGGCGACGCTGAATCCGGCAGCCAACCTTCTGAACGACACGAAATACACGGCCACCCTCATCGGCGGGACGGCATCAATCCGGGACGCCGCAGGTACTCCGCTGACAGGTACCAGCTGGACCTTCACCACGGGCCCGGCTCCTGTCATCACGGGCGTGACCCCCCGGCCCGGGGCATCCTTGGTCCGGCGGGCCAACAACATCGCGGTGACGTTCAGTGAAGCCGTCCAGGGTGCGGGCACGGGCTCGATCTCCGTCAGGAACACCGCCACCGGCGCAACGGTGGCCGCGACGGTGTCCCGCTACGGAAGCACCAACCAGTGGATCCTGAACCCGTCGGCCACGCTGGCGGCCAAAACCAGCTACACAGTCACGGTCACCGGAGGGCCCGCCGCCATCCGCGACCTCGCCGGCAACAGCCTGGCGTCGTACAGCTGGACCTTCAAAACCGGGTCGCTGTAGCGGCAGGACTTGAGAACGCAGACTCAAAACGAGAACGACGGCGGCACTGCAGTGCCGCCGTCGTTCTTGTTTATCGGTGGGATGACCTACTCGGAAACCCGGTTCTACTTGTAGCCGTGGAACTTGACGTCTACATGCTTGCTTTCATCGGAGTCGTACTTCCAGGAGCCCTTCTCCTTGTAGACGATCTTGACGACGTGGTAAACCGTGATCTGCTTCTTGTTCTTCTCCGGGAATACCTTGTCGACCTCAACCTTTATCTCTTTGTTCTTCGGGACCCATACCCAGCCCTTGCTGTGCGGCCGAATCTGTTTGCCGTCCCACTTCTTCGTTTCCTTGAACAGTTTCTGGTCAAAGTAGACGCGGGTGCCTTTGTCGCAGCTGATCTTGAACTTGAAGGTGACCTTGACGGCCTTGCCGTAGTCCTTTGACCCTTTTTTATCATGGACGTCCGGCTTCTTGGCCTCGACGGTACACCTGTTGTCTTTCTTGGGATATCCCGCGGCGCTGGCTGGGCCAGCGAGGGCAATAGGACCGGCAACCAGCCCCAGAGAAACAGTGGAAACCAACGCGAGCCGGGCTGCCAGTGGCCGCCGCTGCCGGGTTGGAGGAGTGATGGTCATAGTTTTTTGCTCCTGCATAGCGATGCGCGTGTTTTCTAAGTCGGGCAGCACTAGCCGATCACGTGGCGCGTGGAGACCTATCAACCACTTCTGCCGCATTATGATCGTCCACCCGCATCAGCGGGTGGGCCTGGAGCCGGATTCATTTTCAAGGCAAATCCTTGGACCCGGTAATTCCAAAGTTTACTCCCGTAAGTGAAGGTGAGCGATTGTTTTTGGCGAAAATTGTAACCATTAGAAGTTGTCTGGGGCAGATAGGGCGACGGCGGGACCCGCCGTCGCCCTCCTGTTGGGTGCGCTATCTGTTCAGGAAGCCGAGCAGTGCCTCATTGACCTCAGTGGCGTGCGTCCACAGCAAGCCATGCGGAGCGCCGTCGATCTCCAGATACTCGGCCTCCGGAAGCGCCTTGGTGAACTCCCGGCCGGTGGCATCAATGGGCAGGATGTTGTCCGCAGTGCCGTGCACGATCAGCGAGGGAACATCGATTCTGGGGATGTCCGCACGGAAGTCGGTGAGCCAGGTGGGCTGGGCGGCCGCCGAGGCGAAGGCGCCCGCGCCGGCGGCAAGATTCCAGCTTGCCCTGACAGACTCCTCACTGAGGCGCGGCGTTCCCAGGAACGTGTCGGTGTTGTAGAAGTTCTTGAAGAACTCCGTGAAGAAGGCGTAGCGGTCCGCGGTGACCGCCTCGGTCAGGCCGTCGAAGACTGACTGCGGGACTCCGGTGGGGTTGTCCTCGGCCTGCAGGAGGTAGGGCTCCAGGGAGCCAAGGAAGACAGCCTTTGCTACCCGCGCCGAGCCGAAGGTTGAGAGGTAGCGGGCAACCTCGCCGGTGCCCATAGAGAAGCCGACCAGCACGGCGTCGCTGAGGTCGAGGCTGTTGAGGAGGGTGTTGAGGTCCGCGGCGAACGTGTCGTAGTCGTAACCGGTGGTGGGCTTGCTGGATTTCCCGAACCCGCGGCGGTCATAGGTGATGACCCGGTATCCAGCCTCAAGCAGGGCGGCCGTCTGCTTCTCCCAGGAGGATCCGTCCAGCGGGTAGCCGTGGATCAGAACAACAGCCTGGCCGGTCCCATGGTCTTCATAGTAGAGCTCGATGTCGGTGCTGTTTTCCTGTCCAACGGTGATGTAAGCCATGTCAGCATTCCCTTCGGTCTCGTGAGAACGGACGTCCTCAAGCGGTGATACCAACCTATCCGGCTTGTTCCCGGAGGAATGGCCGTGCCCGTGGGAACGTTGGAGGAGGCATGAAACGTATCGGCTTCCTGTCATTTGGTCACTGGGGTCCCGCCCAGGGATCACGCACACGAACAGCAAGCGACGCCCTGCTGCAGGGGATTGACCTGGCGGTCGCTGCCGAAGAACTGGGCGTTGATGGAGCATTCTTCCGCGTGCACCACTTCGCGCGCCAGCAGGCGTCGCCGTTCCCGCTGCTCGCGGCCGTCGCGGCTCGAACCAGCCGGATCGAATTGGGCACCGCCGTGGTGGACATGAGGTACGAAAATCCGCTGTACATGGCGGAGGAGGCCGCGGCCACCGACCTCATCAGCGGCGGACGGTTGCAGCTTGGCATCAGCCGGGGATCACCCGAGCCGGCGCGAAATGGTGCCGCTGCGTTCGGCTATGTCCCGCGCGAGGGGGAGACCGACGCTGACATGGCCCGCCGTCACGCAGTGGAGTTCCGGAGGGCCGTGGACGGTGCAGGAGTAGTGGAAGCGGATCCGCGGTACGCCGGTGGTGCAACCGGTCTGCTGGCGATCCAGCCGAGGTCCGAAGGACTGGGCGAGCGGATCTGGTGGGGCGCCGGAACCCGCGCCACCGCTGTCTGGGCAGCTGAACTCGGAATGAACCTGATGAGCTCCACGCTGCTGACTGAGGACACCGGGGTGCCTTTTGACGAACTGCAGGCCGAGCAGATCGCGATGTTCCGTGACGCGTGGGCAGCCGCCGGCCACCGGCGCGACCCGCGTGTTTCGGTCAGCCGGAGCGTCCTTCCCCTCGCCGACGAGGAGGACCGCCGCTACTTCGGCCTCAGCGCACTGCGCGAGGTCCGGGACCAGGTGGGCGCGCTGGACGGCGTCCTGGCCCGCTTCGGAAAAAGCTACGTCGGTGAGCCGGACGCCATCGCCGCGGACTTGGCAGCGGACGCCGCCGTGCAGTCCGCGGACACCCTGCTGCTCACCGTCCCGAACCAGCTGGGCGTCGCGTACAACACGAAAATGTTGGAGACCATCACCACCCACGTGGCCCCGGCCCTGGGGTGGGAGCCGAAAGGGGCCCGCGTTCGGCGCGGCTAGCGAGAGCCAGGCCGCTTTCATGCGGGGGAGTTGGTCCCAGTTGGACCGGCCCCGAGGTTCCAAGTGGCCGCAGCTGGCCATCATCCCGGGAATTGGCCATTGACATCCAGCACGGGGCGAGAGTATTGTCGACAATCGACAAGCATTCTCGAAGTCTGATCCAGAGCCGGAGCAACGTGCAGTTTTCACTCCGCCTCCCCTGGGAACAGGTCTCAATAAGACTGTTGACAATTGACTGCTACTGATTTAGATTCAGAGAGAATCAAAAAGCGGTAGATCGGGACAGTCCGGACCCCTGACGGCGACGGAATCCCTTCCCATTCATGTCGTCGACAATCGACAAGCGACAACCACATCAAACCGACAACTGGAGGAAACAATGGCATTCGAATTCGAAACCAAGCCCAAGTTCGTGACGTTCGACATGAACGGAACGCTGATCAAGTTCGCTATCGCCGACGCCACCCGCAAGGTCCTGGGCGATCGGCTGCCGGCCGAGATCGCTGACGAGTACCTGCAGGCCACCAAGGCGTACCGCATCGACGAGTGCATGGGCGAGTACAAGCCATTCCGCCAGATCATCGCCAACTCCATGGAACGCGCCTCGCGCAGGCTCGGCCTTGAGTATCGTGAGGCCGACGCTCAGGCGGTCTACGAGATCGTCCCCACCTGGGGCCCGTACCCGGGTGTCACCGAGGCACTGAACCGCCTGGCTGAGGAAATCCCGCTGGTCATCATCACGAACAGCGACACCGCGGATGCTGCGCTCCTCGCAGCGAACCTCAAGGCCCCCTTCGAGGTCATCATCAGCGCCGAGGAGATGGGCATGTACAAGCCGCGGCTCGGTGCGTTTGAGTACATGTTCGACAAGCTTGGCGTGACACCGGATGAGATCGTGCACGTCTCCGCGAGCCCGATGTACGACCTGCGCTCCGCGGCTATCCTGGGCATCAAGAACAAGGTGTACGTGGACCGCGGCTTCGAGCACGACGAGCACTGGCTCGGCTACGAGCGGATCACCGACATCGCCGACCTCCCCGTCCTCTTCGGCCTGCCGCGTCCCGCTGCCTCCTAAGGGAGACCTGGGTACAGATGAGTCTGCCACTACCTCAAACCGTCAAGGGTGCCTCGGCTTTGGATCGTCTCGAGGCCCTTGGCCTGGAGCTGCCGGTCCTCGCTGATAATGCGTACTACGTGGATCACCGGGCGGTGGACTCCAGTATCCATATCTCGGGCCAGCTGCCGTTCAAGGACGGCGTTCTGCTGGGCACCGGGGTTGTGGGCCGGGACGTGGACCTGGAGACGGCGCAGGAGCTCGCGCGCCATTGCGCGCTGAACTGCCTCGCCGCCGCTGTACAGGCTGTGGGGGATCTGGACCGGGTCCGGATCGTGCAGATGCTGGTCTTCGTGGCCAGTGGGCCGGACTTCGGTCTGCAGTCAAAGGTCGCGAACGCGGCCAGTGAATTGCTCATCGAGGTGTTGGGTGAGAACGGGCGGCACGCCCGCACCGCGATCGGTGTGGCCGGGCTGCCGCTGAACACTCCGGTAGAGATCCAGATGGTCTGCACGGCCGTTTAGGAACGGGCACGACGGCGTGTTGTGCGGGACCCGCTGGTGCGGGTCCCGCACGTTCAGCATTCGAGGAAGCCGGCACCGCTGCCCTCGATCATTCATAGACAGAATCATGAGGAGTACAGCGTGAACCGCATTCAGCGAGCACTCGAGGCTCTCATCGAGCGGATTGATACCCCCGCGCCGATCGTGCTGGCCGATGTGATGCAGGAGAACATCGACCGCATGCAGGCGTTCGCCGCCCGGAACAACCTCGACGTCAGGCCACACGTCAAGACGCACAAGTGCGTGGAGATCGGCCGGCGCCAGGTCAAGGCCGGGGCGGTCGGAATCACTGCAGGCAACGTGGGTGAGGCCGAGGTCTTCGCGGCGGCCGGGTTCGACGACATCTTCATCGCCTACCCGGTCTGGGCCGCCGGAACGAAAGGGCCGCGGATCCGCAAGCTGGCCGAAACCATCCGGCTGCGGGTCGGCGTCGATAACGTCGCGGCGATCAATGCCCTCGCCGACGCGATGGGGGACGAACCTGACCGGCTGCAGGTCGTGATTGAGGTCGACTGTGGCGCCCGCCGTTCCGGCGCTCCTGCCGAGGCCGCAGGGGAGCTGGCCCTTGCTGCGCGCAACCGGGGCCTGGTGCCCGCGGGCGTCTTCACCTACCCGGGGCACGGCAGCGCCGGTCCGGACGCCCGCAAGCGTGCCGCGGATGACCAGGATGCCGCGCTCACCACGGCGGTGCGCAGCCTCGCCGCAGCCGGGATCACCCCGGAGGTGGTCAGCGCCGGCTCCACACCCACCGTGGAGTTTGCCACCAACAGCGTGATCACCGAGATCCGGCCCGGCGAGTACGTGTTCAATGATCTGAACAACACCCGGCTCGGCGCCTGCACGGAGGATCAGATCGCGCTGTTCGTTGCCGGCACGGTGGTCAGCGACTGGGTCCCCGATCAGGTCATCCTCGATATCGGCACCAAAGCCCTCGGCCGCGAAGGCAGCCCCGAGATCGGCTACGGCGCCATCGCCGGCACCACGGCCGTCCTGTCCAAACTCAACGAATACCACGGATTCCTCCCCCTGCCCGGCGGAGACTTCCGCCCCGGCATCGGGACCGTACTTCCGGTGGTGCCGAACCACGTCTGCCCGGTGGTGGTCAATTTCGAGGAGTACATCGTCACCGACAGCACGGGCACGACGCTGGAACGGTGGCCGGTCGACGCCCGCGGATTTCTGAACTGACCGGCAGAACTGACCAGCACAGAACTGACCGCGCGGGGACGGGAAGTCCGTCCCCCGGCCTCAACCCCGAGAACCAACCCCACAATGGAGTGACTGAGATGAGACTTGATAAGACCACGGCCCTGGTCACCGGCGCCAACAGCGGAATCGGGCAGGCGGTATGTTCGCACTTCCGTAACGAAGGCGCCCGGCTGCTGCTCACCGGCCGCAGGGAGCAACTCGACAGCGCCCAGCCCGAGGACCTGTATGTCCCGGGAGACCTTAAT